>CAYVQO010000032.1:0-20125 GCA_964452835.1 uncultured Sphingorhabdus sp.
CGGCCAGTCCGTCACTTCGCCCACCCAAAGCGCTGCCCAAATGATCAGCGGCTGCGCGGCGAGTCTGGGTCCATGATAGTACCAGCTGAGCGTCTCGCCACCAATGGCGATATTGGCAGAGGCATGGTGGAAATTGGCTGGCCAGACGCAGATGGCATAAAGCGCAAGGCCGATCCCTGCGGCTGGTCTCGCCCAGCCCAGCAGGGTGCGCGGAACCAGCAGCCCGATGGCGCCTGCAATTTCGGCAAGGCCGGTAAAGGCCACGACGGCTTCAGGAAATGGTACCCAGTCTGGCGTGATCGCCAGAAAGCCTGCGGGGCTGCGCAGATGCGCCACTCCGGCAGCAAAATAGAATAGAGCCAGCAGCCAGCGCAGGCTGGCGCGGATCATAGCACTGCGGGTTCGAGCAGCTTCAGCGTGCCTGCATCGGCATCAATCTCCGCCCGCGCACCCACAGGCAGCGTCGGCTGATCGGCGATATGGCCAAACCATGCGCCATGAAAGGCCGGCACGCCAAGCGATCCCAGATGCTGGCGCAATATGTCATTCAGGGTGAACGGGCTGCTGCTGCCATCAGCGGCGCGGCAGCTGGTGCATTGGCCAAAGACCACGCCTGCCAGTTTGGACAGTATACCTGCCTGGCCGATTTGCGTCAGCATGCGGTCGATGCGATATTCGGCCTCATCCACATCCTCAAGGAACAGGATCGCGCCATCAAAGCTGGGCAGATAGGGCGTTCCCGCAAGTGCTGTCAGCACCGTCAGATTGCCGCCCAGCAAATGCCCCTGCGCCTTGCCGCCCGTCATCATTTGCGTGCGCCAACGGCGCTGCACCAGCCGGTCGTCGCTGGCGACAGGGTTTTTGTAAAGCGGCATGGCCGCGTCCCAAGCAACTTCACGGAAACTATCAACCGATGCCTTGCCCCAGGCGCTGCTGGCATTGGGGCCGTGCAGGGTGATGGCACCGCCCTTCGCCGCTATCGCCATGTGCAGCGCAGTAATATCGCTGAATCCCAGCACGAATTTGGGGTTGGCGCGCACCACATCCCAATCGACAAAGGGCAGCAATCGCGCACTGCCCCAGCCGCCGCGCACGGCAAAGATCGCACGAACATCCTTGTCGGCAAACATGGCGGTCAGATCCGCCGCCCGGTCGCGGTCCTGTCCTGCCAGATAGCCGAACTGGTTGAGGACATGCTTACCACGCTTGGGCTTCAGACCCATGGCGACAATGGCTTCCTCGACCAACTGTATGTCGAACGCTTCATCGCTGCGTGAGGCAGGTTCGATCAGCCCCACAGTATCGCCTGGGCGAAGCCGGGGGCCCTTGGGCCGTGCGCCGCTGACGGCGGGTGCGGCATAAGCAGGCAGGGCGGGGGACGCCATCAGCGCCGCCAGCCCTGCCATGATCGTTCTGCGGTCTGCTTTCATGTGGGCCGGGGTCAGAATTTGACTTCCGCCTGCAGCGTGAACGAGCGCCCACGTGGATCGGCAACACGCGGTTCCCAGCTGCTGCCTGCACCAGTGTTGCTGTCATAGGTGATGGCAAAGGGCGGGTCGGTGTCGAAGATATTCTTGATCCCAAAGGTCAGCTTCAGCTTTTCCCACGCCTTTGCGGTCACGGCAAAATTATAGATCACATAATTGTCGACGCGCGGATTGAAGTCCGGCCTTGTCACTGTGCCATTGGCGATACCCGGCAGCGCCTGATTCTTGTAACCGTTGCGGAAGATTTGCGACAGCGAAATGCCGAAGTCATCATTGGTCCAGCTGATGTTGGCGCTATGCTTCCATTTGAGCCCGAGATCGCCGGCAAAGGTAAATACGCCAATCAGGCTGGGGCCAAAGGGCGCTGACGGCAGGAATTTTTCACGCTTCTTGAGCAGATAGGTTCCGTCGAGAGAGCCCGACAATGTGCCGCCAAAAGCATCCGTGTCAGCACGGAACGAAACCTCCAGGCCCTTTGTCCGCCGCGAACCGATATTGTCAGCACGCAGGTCAAGCTGGGTGATGATGCCGGCTCCGTTGCGGATGACGCGATCCGGGAAAAAGCTGATATTCGCCAGCAATTGCGGAATGGTCAAAGTGCCAATGGTGTCATCGACCGCGATGGACCACCAGTCAACCGACAGGCTGATCCGCGAATTCGGCCGGAGCACGACGCCGATGCTGGCTTGCTCCGATGTTTCCGGGCCGAGGTTGAGATTGCCGCCGCTCAGGGTTTCAGGCGTGATGGCTTCGCATCCCGGAATTGCCGGATTTACTGCACCCGTGGGGCAACGCGTTGGATCGACAAGCGTATTGCCCGGATTGGGCGAAACGGTGACACCGTTGAATATCTGGTTGAACGCAGGGACGCGGAACCCGGTATTATAGGAGCCACGGAACATCAGCCAGTCGAACGGCCGGAACTTGGCCGAAACCTTTGGATTTACGGTGCTGCCAAAGCCAGTGTAATCATCAAGCCGAACAGCGCCCGTCACCTCAAGCATATCGAAAATGGGCAGGCTGACTTCCCCATAAACCGCCTTCACCGTGCGGTTCTTGGGTGTCAACGCATTGATGTTGTCAAAAGGCGCGTTGAATATGTTGGGTGTTCCAAGGACGGCAGCCGGCGATCCGTTAAAGCTGTACGTCTCCTTGCGATAGTCGGCGCCCAAAGCAACCTGCACAGCGCCACCGGGCAGGTTGAATAGCTCTCCCGAAATAGAAGCGTCGAACTGCTTCACCTCATATTGGCCGCCGAAAAGCGTGACCCCCTCTGCAGAAACAGCACGCAGCCCGTCCAAGGCCTGCTGGGTTTGTCCGGTGGAAAAGGGATTCAATATGCCGCTGTTGATCAGGCCGACGATGCCGGGGGCAGACGCACCGGGCGCGGTGGGCGCACGCGGGTCAATGCCGCCGGACACCGCACCAACAACCCCGGAGGCAGCGGCATCCAATGCCGATGCGAAAACCCCGCGATAGTGAAAACCTGTGCCGAGTACCGACGAAGACTCACTCTTCGCATAGGATCCGCCTGCGCGATAATCCCAACCGGCAAAAAGCGGACCTTCAATGCCGATTGCACCGCGCAATGTTTTGGTATCGGTCACAAATTCGCGGTTGCCACAGGCAACGCAACGCCAACGGAAGCCCAATGGCCGACCATAGCGCGCATCAAGAGCCGCTGCATTGGCGGGAAATGCGGCGCGGATGGCGCCAAATACCTGATCATATGTTGCCAGGGTCAGGCTGTTGCGAGGATAGGCAATCGGCAGCGTGGTTGTGTTGCTCGAATATTGGTTGTTCGAAAAACGCTTGGCTGAGGTTGCATCGGACCCGGTGATTTCTGCATAAAGTTCATGATCGCCGAGCTTTGCCGACGCGCGGCCATAATAGGTCAGTGTCTGCAATGGCTGCTGAAGTGTCGCGGCACGGCCGGTATCCCAAGCGCACGCATATTGCGCAGTGGGGTTAGCCCATAGCAGTTCGTCATAGGCCAACCCGCCATCGACAGACGCACAGCCCGCACCACCCGGCAGATCCAAAATGTTTATGCCGCCGCCCACGCCATTGGCGCCGTTGGGTAATGTCAGCGTCAGGCCATTTGTCAGCGTCCCCGTTGGGAAAAATATCGCATTGCTCCCGGTATTGAACACCGTTGCAATTGGCGTACCGCGCGTGTCGATGGAAAGTCCGCGCAACGGTTGGTTGCCGTTAACAAAGTCGCGCTGCGAGCCCCGCAGCACGCTGTTCCAGCTTTTGCTGACAGCACCCATGATGTTGAAGCCTTGTTCATCCAGATCACCATAGCCAGCGGTCGCTGACACGCGATATATGGGGCTATCGCCTTTTTGGGTGATGTCTGTGAAGCCAGACAGCGCGACGCCCTTGAAATCCTTTTTGGTGATGAAGTTGATCACGCCGCCAATAGCGTCAGTGCCGTAGATGGCCGAGGCGCCGTCTTTCAATACTTCGATCCGTTCCAAAGCAGCAAAAGGAATCTGGTTTACGTCAACGGCGGAACCGGTCAGGCCATGGGCGGCCACACGCCGACCGTTCAGCAATATCAGGGTAGAGGCCGATCCCTGTCCGCGCAGATTTGCGGCGGACAAACCGTTTGTGCCGCGCTGTGCGCCCGACGTAACGTCACTGTTGGACGCAAGATTGTCAGCACCGTTACCATTTGTCGAAAGGAAAGAGATAAATTGTTCGGGGCTGTTGATGCTCTCCCGCGAGAGATCGTCAGGGGTAATGATCGTTAGGGGCAGCGCGCTGTTGGCAGGATCCTGCTTGATCCGCGATCCTGTGACCACAATCGGCTTGCCTTCTTCAGCCGTTGCCGTTTCGGTCGTTTCGGGCGCGCCCTGATCCTGCGCATGTGCCGGTAAGGCGATCAGGCTGGCGGACAGAAGCAATGCGGCTTTTGTGATTTTCATGACAATCTCCCTGTTTTGTGAACAGGTGCCTGCCAGTATCGGGCAAGGCCCTGATCCCTTGACTAACTGGCTAGCAAGCGATTTCCCGGATGGCAAACAGCAATTTGAACGGACAAACGGCTTTTTGCCGCTCTTTCCATCAAATTTTTTTGGTCGGTGATAACAGCGCAAAATTGGCGGAATTGAGTCACTTCTGACCGTTTATGTTACGTGCGACTCGTGGATTGCTGCGCGTTAAGACGAAATTAACCTTTTCAGTTCATTCCCCTTATGGTTAATGAAATCCGGTGGCTGCGGTAGTGGTCATTGGGGGTTGCAATAGCAAAGAGGGGCCAGCTTGCCATGCGCGTGTTGCTGATTGAAGACGAACCAACCACGGCGAAGGCCATCGAAATGATGCTCGCGACCGAAGGGTTTAATGTTTACACAACCGATCTGGGCGAGGAAGGCCTCGATCTGGGCAAACTCTATGATTATGATATCATTTTGCTCGATCTCAATCTGCCAGACATGCACGGCTATGATGTGCTGAAAAAGCTGCGCGTCGCCAAGGTGCAGACGCCGGTGCTAATCCTTTCAGGCATCAGCGAAATGGATTCAAAGGTGCGCAGTTTCGGCTTTGGTGCCGATGATTATGTCACCAAACCGTTCCACCGCGAAGAACTGGTGGCGCGCATCCATGCGGTCGTTCGCCGCTCTAAAGGCCACTCACAGTCGGTCATCCGCACCGGCAAGCTTGCCGTTAATCTGGACGCCAAGACCGTCGAAGTTGATGGTGCCCGAGTCCACCTGACCGGCAAGGAATATGCAATGCTGGAGCTGCTTTCGCTCCGCAAGGGCACCACGCTGACCAAGGAAATGTTCCTGAACCATCTCTATGGCGGTATGGACGAGCCCGAACTGAAGATCATCGACGTCTTCATCTGCAAGCTGCGCAAGAAACTGGCGCTGGCATGCGGCGGCGACAATTATATCGAAACCGTCTGGGGTCGCGGCTATGTGCTGCGCGATCTGGAAGACGAAAGCGAGCGGCAGAAAGTCGCGTAATTTTCAGCCATTTCACCTGGCAAGTTCAACGGGGCGACATCCGAAAGGGTGTCGCCCTTTTGTTTCAGGCCTGTAGCGTCTGAAGGAACCAGCGTTCGCCGCCATCAAGCCCAATCGCGGTCAGCCTGCCCGAGGCAAAGGCACCGGTATCAATGCCAATGCGCGAGCCGCGCTCCTCCACTGTCTCATAAATGGTGTGGCCATAGATCACGACTTTTTCCAGGTCGCCGCGGTGCCCGGTAAATTCCTCACGGATCCAGCGCATGTCGCTCCGTTTTTGTTCTGCCAACGGCACGCCGGGGCGGATGCCGGCATGGACAAAGACATAGTCGCCGATGATGATCTGGTCCTCAAAATTCGCCAGAAAATCGAGATGCGCCTGTGGCACCAATGTCGCCAGCCGCTGTGCTAGCTGCGCGTGATCAAGCTCCAGATATTCGGCGCGGGTGATGGGATAGCTCTGGATGGTCGCATCGCCGCCGATGCGCATGAAGTAGCGCAAGGTTTTTTCATCGCGCTTGCGGCAGGCGGCGAGGAAAACCTCTTCATGATTGCCCAGCAGATAACGCACCTTGCGGCCCGAAGCGCCCAGCGCCATCGCGGTTTCGATCACGCCAGCACTGTCAGGCCCGCGATCGACCAGATCGCCCAGAAAAATGATCTGCGTATCGGCTGGTCCGCGCTCGGCATCATCAGCTTCAATTTGCGCGAGTAAGGATTGCAGCAAGTCGTTGCGACCATGGACATCGCCAATCGCATAGACGCGCATGCCATCCGGGATGCGTGCGCTATCAACGGGACGCGAACCAGTGGCTTTTTTGAACAGGCGGCTAAGCATGGCGGGGACGCCTATAGGCCCGACGCTCTGCAGAGGGAAGAGTGCAAGGGAAGAAGCACGCCGTCTTGCCCTGCGGCGCGGGGCTGTTAGGACGGGCGACCATGAACCATATCGCCATCATCTGGGACAGCATGACCGGTGGGTCACAGGCGCTGGCAAAGGCGGCTGCCGATGGCGTGTGGCGCAGCGGCGTCGTCGACGGACGGCTGTTGGCAGCAGCGGAAAGCAACGCAGAAGATTTGCTGGCGGCTGACGGCTATCTCTTTGTCTTTCCAGAAAATCTGGCCGCCATCAGCGGGGTGATGAAGGCCTTTTTTGACCGAAGCTATTATCCCTGTTTGGGGCACATAGAGGGGAGGCCGTACGCCTTGATCGTCTGCGCCGGGTCTGACGGCAGCAATGCCGTGCGGCAGGCCGAGCGGATTGCGACGGGTTGGCGGCTGAAAAGGATCGCCGATAGCATGATTGTCTGCACCCATGCGCAATTGCCAGAGGCGATCCTAGCGCCCAAAAGCATCGCCGAAACCGATCTCGCCAATGCACGCGATCTCGGCACTGCAATGGCAGAGGGTCTTGCCATGGGTGTGTTTTGAAGCGGGCACCATCTTTGCGCGAATGGGCCAGCAACGGCCTGAGGGGGCTGATTGCGCGCTTTCAGCCCGAATGGCGGCTGGCGCGCAGCAGGCGCTGGCAGGCGCAATCGGGCTTGTTTCAGCCATGGCCCTTCACCCGGCCAAACCGCCATCCCGATTTTTTTGATGTCGTTGCGGCGCAGTTGGCCGATGCAGAAAGCCCGCGCATCCTCTCCTTTGGCTGCGCAACGGGGGAAGAAGCATTTGCGCTTGCCGCCCGGCTGCCAAGGGCGCGGATCGACGGGATCGACATCAACGCGGCCTGCATCCAAAAGGCGCGGCGGCGGACGCCAGCGGCATTGGCGCGGCGCGTTGTTTTCTCTGTGGGCAGCGGCGTACCGGACACACCGGACCAATATGACGCGATCCTGTGCCTGTCAGTCTTGCGTCATGCCCGGCTGGACGCCGAACGTCCGGAAAGCTGCGCAGACATCCTGCCCTTTTCCCGCTATCTGGCGATGATCGAAAACTTTGACCGTGCGCTGAAACCTGGCGGATTACTGCTGCTATGGGGTGCTAATTTCCTGTTCACCGATACGCCCATAGCTACCCGCTACCAGCATATCCCGGTCGAGGGGCGAGAGGGGAAATGCGGTGCCATTTACGGCCCCGACAACTGCTTGCGTGATATGGACCATCACCGGCTATGGGTGTTTGAGAAGCAGGCTACAGCAGACTAAACGCGCCGCTGCTGAGCCGACTAACGCTGCCGATGCTCGCTCTTTACCCAGCGAACGGTGCCTGATGAGGCGCGCATCACTACGCTTTCGGTGGTCAGCTTGCCGTCGCGGGTGCGCTTTACGCCTTCCAGCAGTGAGCCGTGGGTCACGCCGGTCGCAGCAAAGATGCAGTCGCCCTTTGCCAGCTCCTCCAGATCGTAAATCTTGTCGAGATCCTCTATCCCCCATTTGCGGGCACGCAGCCGTTCATCGTCATTGCGGAACAGCAACCGGCCTTTGAACTGCCCGCCTACGCAGCGCAGCGCGGCTGCTGCGAGAACGCCTTCAGGCGCGCCGCCGCTGCCCATATAGATGTCGATATTGGTGTCGGGATTGGTGGTCGCGATCACGCCTGCGACGTCGCCATCAGGAATCAGCATGATGCCGCAGCCCAGTTCCCGCAGCTCGGTGATCAGTTTTTCATGCCGCGGGCGATCAAGCACACAGACAATGATCTCGCCGGGCGTAACACCCTTTTCCTTCGCCACGGCCAGCACATTTTCAGACGGGCTTTTCTTCAGGTCGATGATCCCAGGCGAATAGCCCGGTCCGACGGCGATCTTGTCCATATAGACATCAGGCGCGTTCAGCAAATTGCCCTCTTCCGCGACGGCGAGCACCGCCAGCGCATTGGGTCCGGCCTTTGCCGTAATCGTTGTGCCTTCCAGCGGATCGAGCGCGATGTCGATCTTTGGCCCCTTGCCAGGTGCCATGCCAACCTTTTCCCCGATATAGAGCATCGGGGCTTCATCACGTTCACCCTCACCAATCACGACCGTGCCGTCCATGTAGAGCGAATTGAGCGCTGCGCGCATCGCCTCTACCGCGGCAGCGTCGGCTGCCTTTTCATCGCCGCGTCCGATCAGCTTGGCAGCGGCAATTGCCGCCGCTTCAGTCACGCGCACCATTTCAAGCACCAGCAGGCGGTCAAGAATATCGCTTGAGGGCTGCATTTTTTCTCCATTTTTACAATGACTTGCCTCTGCTCTTGTGGAAGATGCAGGTGCATTTCAGGAATTTTGTTCTAGAATGTGGCCTCGATAGGCAAGCTGTGCCCTAATGTCGAGGCGCTATGTGTTTTGATGGTCAGTGCAAGAAACAGAGCCGAAAAATATGCCCTAAACCACCAGCTCTTCCAGCATGCGCCGTGACACGATCCGCAAGGTATCGGCATGTCGTTCAACAATCCCGCGCCGAAGCAGAGCGGCCAATGCGCGCGATGCCGTTTCCCGCGTTGTATTGACGCTTAGTGCAAGCGCCGAAATCACCGGTGCCGGATTGATGACGCCCTCGCTGTCAGCCAATTCCAGCAGAGCCTTGTGAAAGCGGCCATTGGCGCTTAAACCAATTCGCGCCGCCATGCGATCGAGCAACAGATCGAGCTGTCGGGCCAGCAATTGGGACAGGCCAGCGCCAATATCGGCATGTGCCTGCGCCAGCGACACGAGGTCCAGCGCGCCAACCGATAACAACCGCGTATCGCATAGCGCTGTGATGTTGGCCCGGTGATTGCCCGGCGCCGGATAGGCGCCGAATATCTCCCCCGGCCCGTGGCGCGCAAGTTGCGCATATAGGCCGTCAAAGCCGAAAATCTCGGCTGCCACATTACCGTCCAGGATGAGATAAATCTGTGTACAGACATCGCCGCGCAGCGCAATCGGCGTGCGCCGCGCAAAACGCCGCTCGATCATGTAAGTTGCCAGAAGGGTCGCCGATTCTTCGCTACAGCCAAAGCAAGCAGCGATGGCCGCCGCCCGTTCTTCGTTGCTGAAGCCCCCCTGCATTTTCATCGCTGATCCAATAGCTTTACGGCATAGACCGGGGTTGCACCTTCGCTGGTTTCCATTTCGCCCAGCGGCTCGACCAGGGAAACCAGCCCCTCGGCAAGCAACGCCATTGTCGCTGCCATGGTCGCAATAATGGTTCCCTCTGCGGCATTTTGCAGCAGCGCGAAGACATCGCCCTGCTTTTCATCCACGCGGCAGTCCATGGCTGCTGTCACTTCAGTCGCAGGCAAGCTGCCCAGCATTTCGGTAAGCGAGCTAAAGCACAGGGGCTCGGCCAGTTCCTCTTCACCTCCCAGCGACAGCATGAACCGCAACATGCCCTCTGGCAGGGTCACAATTGGGGCGTCCTTGGCACTTGCTGTCACGGGCAAGTGTATCATTTCGCGGCCTGAGTTTAGCCATGGGTCGCCCAATGCTGGGCGGCCGCCTGGCTCGATCCGCAAGCCGATGGCCTTGGCCTCAAGCAACATTGCCCGTTCCGCTGCCATTCCCATCGCATGATAATCCGCCAGCGCCACGCTGGCGCGACTAAGGCCGGCATTCTGGCCGCAAAGGGTAAGTGATGTAGCCGCTTCCAGCACGACGTCATAGCGCGCAAGCCATGCGTCGCCATATGGTGCGACGGATGTGGCCCGAAAATCATGCGCATCCGATGGCAAGGCGATGTGCAGTTCTGCGCCAAGATTTAATGTTGCCTCGGCGGCAACAATATCTGCGCCAGCAGCAAGCGCACCATAGGCTGCTCCCGGTCCAATTTCGGCAATTGCCGCATATATGGCATCGGCGGCGAGACGATCATCATCGGCAAGCCCCAATATCCCGCTGAAGTGAAGGCTTGGGGCGGGGCGGTGTTGATTGAGCCAGGCCGGATCACTGCCTATTTCCTGCAGGATCGCGGCAAACTGACGAAGCGTTGAAGCATGGTCCTCCCATGCCAGCGGGGCAAGTTTGATGGCCGCTGCCAAGCTTGCCTGCGCATCATGCTCACGCCCGATCAGCAAGAGCGCCTCTGCCCGCGTTGCCTCGCGCCAATAGGGCGTTTTTCCCTGCAGGGGATCGCCGTCAATCAGTCGCAGGGCATCGTCTGCAATGGAAGCTGCAGCAGCAGCATCGCCCCCAAAAAGCGCCATGGCGGCAGCGTTTATCAGCGGATAACTGTCAGGGCGGAGCGCGGCGGCTTTGCGGTAGGCTGCCCCCGATTGCGCAAATAGCGCCTGTCGCTCCGCCCCTGCCGCCTGTCGGGCCCGGTCTTTCAGCAGGCGGCCGTGAAGGGTAAGTGCCTCGATAGTGTTGGCCTCCTCTAGACCCGCCGCGACGAAAGCGTCCCATGCACGAGATGTTGCGCCTTGGCGGGCCAAAGAGAGGATGGGGGCAGTCGAAGCCATCGATCAGGGGTTGTTGCCCATTCCGTTGCCGGTGTCGGGGTCGATGATCATTGGAAGAACCGTTTCATTATTTGGATCAGGAGCTAGATAAACAAAATTCATTGAATATCGATGCTGAGGCTTGTTGCTAAGAGAATTACCGCTTGAGTCCTTCACATGATTTTCGATCAAGATCATCCGCCCTTTTTTAGCTACAACCGATTGTGGACCGATCATATCATCATTTAATATTCGAGCATTCTTAAAGGCGTGGTTTGGTTTTGCATCAGTTCCATCGGATAGTTTCTTCTTGAAATACAAAATATTTCCATCAATTAGACCCACGTCCCGAGATTCAAAGAAAACGTAGATATCATGCTGGTTCCGGAAACCCAATTTTTGAAAACTAATTTCATCAGCTAGAACGCCTGATCCACGGTCATATGGCATATATTTTTTTTCATCAGTATCTTGAGTATCCTTGAATCGATCAAGGTTATTTTCAAGTTTATGGGCTAGAATATCTAGAGCAATTCTCAGCCGACTTTTGGGATCATTCTGCTCGCCTTCGTTTAAAAACTTGGAAACCTCGAAATGTGCATGATTGGAAGAAAAATGCCAAGGCGCTTTGGATTGGAGGTGTGCAATCAGGATGAATGGTGGTGCATATGAACGATCCGCCTCGGGGGGGTTGTTTTTGTCGAAATTTGCAGGATCGCCATATGCTTCAAGTCCAGCAGACTTAAGGAAAGCATCGATGTTGAATCCCGCGAAATCAACTTTTGCTGATTCAGGTGCTGCAGCGTTTTTCATCTCAGGACTACATGCAGCTACAACCGCACCGGCTCCCGCCAACGCCACAAAATTCCGTCTTGAAACATTCTCCGTCATTTCCCCGTCTCCTTATCAAACTTGGCCAACATCTCGTTGATGCGCTTCAAACTGTCAGGCGTGGCCGATGCCTTAGCTGCTGCGGCAACTGCGCCTACTTTCCGCCTTGCTTCGCGCCAATTGGCGTTCCCAGCATCACGACGCGCCATTGCAAGCATGATCCCTGTACGCACCTGCGATAGCGTCAGCAGCCGATCATTGGGGAACTCAGCAGCAAGGCGGTCCAAAATGACGAGCGATCGCACAAAATAATCTTCGGCGGTGCGGTAGTTTCGGCGTTTATACTCGGCCCAACCCATGCCGGTGATGGGCCAAGCTTGCCGGTGCCGGAATTCGAAGTTTCCCGGATCGTTTGCGAGTAATTTGCCGACGATGCGTCGCTCTTCGGCGCGATGATCAATGGCCTGATCAAATTCTCTCTTGTCGACCAGTGTATCGGCCATCCAGCCTAGCCGGTTTGCCAAGTCCATCATGATCTGGGGGTCGTTGGGCTTTAGCTTCAACGCCCTGCGTTGAAAGCTGATTGCATCGCTGCATTGCTTCAATGCCCCGTCGATGTCCGCTTTGACTTTCATCTTGAGGTCGCACAGATTTCCATGTGCGTAGCCAAGCTCCTTAAGCGACCGAATTGTGTTGGGTTCTACTGAAGATAACGCTTGTGCCTGGGTGAGATATGCTTCCCAATATGGTGTCGTTCCTTGCACATCGTTCTGTTGCCACGCTGCATATCCCACCCAATATTCGCTTTGCGCATGGGCAAAAATGCGGTCAGGATTCTTTGGGTCCTGGGCAAGCAGGGCCGCAGTGGTCCGGCGGGCCTCGGCAAATTTCTCTGACGCTCTAGGCAAGTTGCCTGCACGTTCGTCATCTTCGCCCATCAGATGCAATATGCGCGCTCGACGTTCCAGACTGTCGGCAGGCAAATCTTCCAGATCGCCCTGCCGCTGGTAATGTTCCATCGCCCGCTCATTCACCGGGACCATCACTTCGGCGCGATTAACCCCCTTCAGCTTATCCCGCAAATCGGTAAGCATATATTCGACCAGCCCTTCGGCTTCGGCCCTTTGCCTAGCGGCTTCGTTGCGGGCTTGGATGGCGAAGGTGGTCATGATAGCCATCACTAGCATTGCAGCAAGCGCGCCAGCCGTGATCCATGTCACGCGACGCAGGCGGCGTTGGGCGTCGCGTTGCACCAGTGCGTCGAGCGGTACACCTGCGATGCCTGCGACGATTTTCAGGAAACCCAGCGCCTCGCCATCGCCCCTGTGCCGGAAATCTGCTGCCAGCGGTTCATTGCCGCCTTTGGTTAGCGCATCGGGGAAGGCCTCATCTGGTTCTCCGCGCAGCAAAGCGACCAATATCGGCCGGTCGGGATGAAGCTCCCGGAACAGCGCAATTTCCTCGCCCACCCAGCGCGAAGCCTTTGCCTCCGGCGAAGCAACCACCACCAGCGCCTCGGCCTGAGCGATGGCCGCCCTGATTGCATCCGACAGGCTGGGGGCGGCAGCCAGGTCCTCACGGTCGCGAAAAATTTTTCCCAGCGCAGCGTCGCCTCCAGTGTGCGCTGCGGCAATATGTTTGGGCAGTTGGTAGCGTTCGAGCTTTGCCTGCAATTTGGCGGCCATCGATGCATCGGCATGCGCATAGGAAATAAAGGCGGCAAAGCCACGCCCGGCAACGGAATGTCCCTGTTCAACCGCCTCCGGCATCGCAACCCCCACAGCGATTCGATTGGCGAAAAGTTACAATATTTTAGGAGCAGTCATACTGTTATTTTTTCGACATATATGCAGCAAGTGCTTCTATCTGTCCGCTATTCAGACGCAGACCCAGCTTGGTCCGACGCCAGAGGATGTCATCGCTTGTCTGCGCCCATTCCTCGGCCATCAGATAGTTGACTTCAGCCTCAGTCAATCCGTGCCCAAAATGGCGTCCGGGATCAGCGCGCAACCAGCGCCCGGCACGCGTCCCATAACTTCGCGCAATCCGCCGGGCACCTGCGTCATCAAGCCACGGATAGTCATGACGAAAGCTGGCCGCGAGCGCCGCTGCGCCGTCAATGGCAAAATCACCGCCTGGTAATGGCATATCGGCAGTCCATCCCTGGCCTGACAGCTGCGGCAACCATGGGGCAAGCTTTAGCACAGCGCTCTCCGCCAGATGGCGATAGGTGGTAATCTTGCCACCAAAGACTGAAAGCAACGGCGCGCCAGCCGCAGCATCGGCATCTATGTCAAAACGGTAACCGCGCGATGCCGCCTCTGGCCTGCCCGAACCGTCATCGACCAAGGGGCGGACCCCGGCGTAGCTCCAGATGACGTCGGCAGGGGTGATGGCCTGCTTGAAGTAGTCGCTTGCGCCGACGCAGAGATAGGCAATCTCCTCGGCGCTGGCAGCAACCTGCTCACCCGGCTGATGGTCGGCGTCGGTGGTCCCGATCAGTGTGAAATCATCCTCATAGGGAATGGCAAAGAAAATACGCCCATCGGGGTTCTGGAAAAAATAGGCGCGCGGATCGGTGAACAGCTGTCTGACAACGATATGCGAGCCCCGGACCAGCCGGATTTTCTCGTTCGGGTCATGGTTGTGCCCTATCACATGATCGAGCAGGTTCAGTACCGATGGGCCTGCGGCATTCACGACCGCTTTGGCCCTGATGGAGGCACCAGCTGTGTCTATCTGCCACAGCCCATCCTGTCTCGACAACTGTCGAACTTCGCAACGTGTCCGGATCTCTGCGCCATTATCCGCCGCATCGCGGGCGTTCAGCACTACCAACCGCGCATCATCCACCCAGCCATCGGAATATTCAAAGGCGGTTGTGAAACCCGGCTTCAAAGGCAGCCCTGCCGGATCACTGCGCAAATCCAGTGTCCGCGTTGCAGGCAGCAATTTCCGCCCGCCAATATGGTCATAGAGGAACAGCCCCAGCCGGATCAGCCAGCGCGGGCGCAGCCCCTGGCGATAAGGCAGCACAAAGCGCAGCGGCCAGATGATATGCGGCGCGATTTTCCACAGCCGCTCCCGTTCCATCAGGCTCTCACGCACCAGCCCGAATTCATAATGCTCCAAATAGCGCAAGCCGCCATGGATAAGCTTGGTCGAACCAGAGGATGTGCCGCTTGCCAGATCGCCGCGCTCGAACAGGATGACCTTCGCCCCGCGCCCTGCTGCATCGCGTGCAATGCCGCAGCCATTCACGCCGCCGCCGACTATGGCGAGATCATAGACGGCTGTATCTGTTCTCATAGAAAGGTCCACGCCACCAGCGTTGCCCCGGCAAAGGCTGTCAGCGTTGCCAATATCACCGGCAGAAGGGCTTGCCAGCCATGGTCAAGCAACGCCTCCAGCCGCGAACGCATGGCCGTTGCGGTGACCGCAAAGAGCAGCAGCGCCTTTGATGCGATCAAGCCGTATTGCTGGATTTCGCCTGGCATGCTCACTGCCGAATTGGCGATCACCAAGGCGAAAAAGCCCAGGATGAACCATGGCAGTTTCAGCTTGGCCGCAAGGCTTTTGGGCTTCCCGTCGGCGCTTCCTATGGCAAAGCCAATCAGCGCCACGATCGGCGCGAGCAGCGCGACGCGTGAGAGCTTTACGATGGTCGCCGTCTCGCCTGCCTCCTGGCTGAAGCTATAGCCGCCGCCCAGCGCCTGTGCGACATCATGCACGGCAGCGCCCATCAGAAAACCGGCCTGCCGATCAGTAAATTCCAGCCATGCAGCGATCAACGGATAGGTAGACATGGCAATTGCGCTGGCCAGTGCGACGCCGACCAGCGTTAGCGTGAAATATTCATGATCAAGCCGTTTCTTGCCAATCAGCGCATATATGGCGAGTGCGGCTGATGCGCCACATATTGCGGTCGCCCCGCCGCCCAACCAACCGGCGAAACGCCCCTGTCCGCCCAGCCGCGCACCGAGCAGGCCAGCGCCCAAGGTCAGCGCCATCACTGCTATCAGCCCGGCAAAGGCCAGCGGCCCCAGCGCCCCTATCTGCATGGCAGTCACCTGCGTGCCCAGCAGCACTATCCCCCAGCGGAGCCCCGATGTGCTGGCAAGATCCAGCCCTGCATGCACCTTTGGATTGGCAGATATAAAGTTCATGGCCAGGCCCAGTAGCAGACCGGCAAGGATCACAGGCATGCCATAATGCTCGGAAAACCAGGTGGCGGCAGCAGCGCCAATGCCGACCATTATCAAACCCGGTATAAAGTCCTTTACCGTTCGCCGTGTCGGCTTAGCCGCTTCCTCCTGCTCGGCAAGCAACACTTCGCCATAAAGGTCGGCGACATAGCTGGTGTTTATGTCTTGCGGTGTCATACGCGCTTCTATAAGCTTCTGCGCAAGGGATGCCAGCATAAAGCGGGCAAAAATGGCGGCCAGGGGGAGGGCTGAATGACGAAGCCGATTACACCCACCTTGCGCTGGACCCTGTTCGGCCTGCTTTGCGTTGCTGGCATCTTCAACGCGATGGACCGGCCGGTCATTGCGATCCTGAAGCCGAACATGTCGGCTGACCTTGGCTGGACCGATAGCGATTTTGCCGATCTGGCTTTCATCACACAGGTGGCCGCTGCCCTTTCGTTCCTCTTTACCGGCTGGCTGGTAGACCGGCTGGGTGTGCTGCGGTCAATGATCGCGGGCGTCACCACATGGAGCCTTGCCGCCATCGCCCATGGCTGGGCCTTTCTTGGCTGGCACGTGGTTGCGGCCCGTATTGGGCTGGGTGCAACAGAGGCGGTGCAGACTCCCTTGACGATAAAGACAGTGGCGACGCTGTTCCCTGCAGATAAACGCAGCTTTGCCTTTGGTGTTGGAACGGCGATCGCCGGGATTGGCACAATTGCCATGCCCTTTTTCATTCCCGTGATTGCCGCAATCTGGGGCTGGCGCGGCGCGCTGATCTTTGGTGGTGTGGGTGGCTTTATCGTGCTTGCGCTCTGGCTGTTCTTTGCCCGGGGGGTGAAATTTCAGGATGGTGCCGAGGATGAGGTGCGCGATTATGCCGATGACGGTGCGCCTTATGGCCCAATCCTGCTGGAAAGGCGGACATGGGCGATCGCCATCGCCAAGGCATTGTCCGATGCGACATGGTGGCTGATGGGTTTTTGGCTGCCGGATTTTTACCGTAAAACCTATAATTTGACGACTGAAGAGCTCGCCTTTCCCATGGCGCTTGCTTTTGTCGGCTCGGGCGGCGGTGCGCTGTTTTTTGGTTGGCTTTCCACCCGGCTGCTGGAAAAAGGCTGGGAAGTCAATCGTGTGCGCAAGACCGTGATGCTGGTCTCCGCGCTAATCGTGCTGCCCCTGCCGCTGGTGCTCAACCTTAACGCCTTTTGGCCTGTCGCGATCATGATGGGCCTGGTGATGGCGGGGCATCAAGGCTTTTCGCTATCGATCTTTTCAACAATCACTGATGTCGTGCCCCGCGAAAAGGTGGGCCGGGTGACGGCCTTTGGTGCCTTTATGGGCAATATGGGTGGCGCGCTTATCCAGCTGGTGACCAAATGGGTGCTGGCAGCGGGGCTTGGTTTTGCACCGCTATTTATGTTTGCGGCGGTATCTTACCTGCTGGCTTTGGCGTGGCTGCACCTGTTGCTACCGGTGATCCGGCGGGCAGAGCCAAACACCTAAATTCCTATGTAAAAGAGACGGGAGTGGGGAGCGGCTGGTTTCGTGTCGAAACGCCGTCTCTCCCACTCCCGTCTCCTTTATAAGAAGATCAGACTGCCTTGGACAGCCCATGCTGATCGACCAATTCCTGCAACTCACCAGCCTCATACATTTCCATCATGATGTCGCTGCCGCCCAGAAACTCGCCTTTGACATAGAGCTGCGGGATGGTGGGCCAGTCTGAATAATCCTTGATGCCCTGGCGGACTTCCATGTCCTGCAAAACATCGACGCTGGCATATTCGACGTTCAGATGATCGAGTATGGCTACAGCCCGGCTGGAAAAGCCGCATTGGGGGAACAGGGGCGTGCCTTTCATGAAAAGGACCACGTCATTGCCTTTAACCAGTTCGTCGATGCGTTGGTTGGCGCTCATAATCAAAACTCCTTCAATCGGGCACGGCAGTGGTCAGTTGCAGCGCGTGCAGCACGCCGCCCATCCGTCCGCCTAAAGCATTGTAGACCAGCTGGTGCTGCTTCACGCGCGGCATGCCTTTGAAACTGCCGCTCACCACACGTGCCGCATAATGGTCACCATCGCCGCGCAAGTCGGTGATTTCGACCAGCGCATCAGGCAAAGCTGCCTTGATCATGGTTTCAATATCTTCAGCGGCCATTGGCATGGCTGTTCAGGCCTGTTCGATAAATTGGCGGCGCGCCTCAACCGTTTTGGCATCCAGCGCGGCGCGGATTGCCGCTTCATCAATTTCGACTCCTGCCGACGTCAAATCACCCAGCAGTTTGCGGATTACATCCTCGTCGCCTGCTTCTTCAAAATCGGCTTGCACGACTGACGTTGCATAGGCGCCAGATTCTTCCGGAGTCAGCCCCATCTGCTCAGCCGCCCAAAGCCCGACGAGCTTGTTGCGCCGTGCCGTAATCTTGAACTGCATTTCTTCATCATGCGCGAACTTATTTTCAAAGGCGCTTTCGCGGTCGTCAAATGTGGTCATGCTCGAATCCCGTCATGCAGAGGCTTTAAGATAATACCACCGCCCCTGCCAAACAAGGGTAGCAGCCGCAAGCACTAGATCGTCACCACCAGCTTGCCCGTCGCCTCGCGGTTGCCCAGCATGGCAATTGCCTCGCCGCCGCGCTCCAGCGGATAGGTGCCGGAGATACGGGGCTTGATCTTGCCTTTAGTGTAGAGCTCGAACAGCTCAGCGATATTGGCATGGTTCTTTTTCGGGTCGCGCGCCGCGAAGGCTCCCCAGAATACTCCGCACACGTCGCAGCTCTTAAGCAATGTCAGATTGAGTGGCAGCTTGGCAATCCCCGCCGGGAAGCCGACGACCAGAAACTTGCCCTCCCAGCCAATGGCGCGGACTGCCGGCTCGCTATAGTCGCCGCCGACAGTGTCATAGACAATGTCATAACCCTGTGGCCCTGCGGCTGTCTTGAACATCTCTGCGACGGCCTTTGACTGGTCCTTGTCGAACGGCTGGCGCGGATAGACGACAACTTCGTCTGCCCCGGCCTCGCGGGCTATGGCTGCCTTGGCCTCGCTGGAAACGCCGGCAACCACGCGGCAGCCCCATGCCTTGGCGAGCTCGATTGCCGAAATCCCGATGCCGCCAGCGCCGCCCAGCACGAGGACATTCTGGCCTTCCTTGATATGCGCCCGGTCCCGATAGGCGTGGGCGGAGGTGCCATAGGTCATTAGCAGCGATGCGCCGTCTTCGAAGGGCATGCCGTCAGGCATTTTGAAGCAGTTGAAAACGCTAACCGTGACCTTTTCGGCGAGGCCCCCATTGCCGCACAGCGCAATGACATGATCGCCCACGGCAAAACCGGTCACGCCTTCGCCAACTGCTTCTACGACACCGGCCACTTCGCCGCCCGGCGCAAAGGGCCGGGGCGGTTTGAACTGATACTGATCGACGATCATCAGCGTGTCGGGGAAGTTGATGGAGGCGGCCTTGACTGCGACCAGCACCTGCCCGGCACCCGCCACCGGGTCGGGTAGCTCACCCATGCTAAGTGTTTCGGGGCCGCCAGTGGCAGTGGATAGCAGGGCTTTCATCGGATGTTCCTCTCATTCATCGTCATGCTGAACTTGGTTCAGCATCCATCGTGCAATTCAATCCAAAGCCCTATGCGGAGAAATGGACCCTGAAACAAGTTCAGGGTGACGGGGTTGGTCATATTGGCTGCGGTGCCAACCAAGGCTTCTCCGTGCCAACCTTCGCCTCATAGGCCGAAATCGCATCGCTACTCGCCAGCGTGATGCCGATCTCATCCAGCCCATTGAGCAGGCAATGCTTGCGGAACGGATCAATCTCAAATTCAAAGCGATCCTGGAACGGTGTGGTCACGGTCTGGTTTTCCAGATCAATATGGATCGGGTCCGTCCTGGCAACCTCCATCAACCGGTCCACTGCTTCTTGCGGCAACACTACCGTCAACATCCCGTTCTTGAAGGCATTCCCCGAAAATATGTCGGAGAAAGACGGCGCGATCACCGCTTCTATCCCCATATCCGCCAGCGCCCACGCCGCATGCTCGCGGGAAGACCCGCAACCGAAATTGTCACCCGCGATCAATATAGGGGAGCCGGCATATTCAGCGCTGTCGAACAAATTACCCGGCACCTTGCGCAACGCCTCAAATGCCCCCTTGCCAAGGCCGGTACGGCTGATTGTTTTCAGCCACGCGGCGGGGATGATGACATCGGTATCGACATTTTTTTGGCCGAACGGATAGGCTTTGCCTGAGATGGTGTGGACGGGGTTCATGCAGCTTTTGTCTTTCG
>CAYVQO010000033.1:0-19959 GCA_964452835.1 uncultured Sphingorhabdus sp.
ACTTCGTCCATTTTCAGTTCGATATAGGCGTCGATCTGGTCCTTGGTGAAGACATCGCCTTCGAGCAGGAAGGCATGGTCCTTTTGCAAGGCTTCCAACGCTTCGCGCAGCGAGCCGCACACGGTGGGGACTTTCTTCAGTTCCTTCGGCGGCAGGTCATACAGGTTCTTGTCCATCGCGTCGCCGGGGTGGATCTTGTTCTTGATACCATCAAGGCCCGCCATCAGCAGCGAGGCATAGCAGAGATAGGGGTTTGCCAGCGCATCGGGGAAGCGGAATTCCACGCGCTTCGCCTTGTCGCCGGTTCCGTAAGGGATACGGCACGAGGCGGAGCGGTTGCGCGATGAGTAGGCCAGCAACACCGGCGCTTCAAAGCCCGGCACCAGCCGCTTATAGCTGTTGGTGGTCGGGTTGGTGAAGGCGTTAAGCGCCTTGGCATGCTTGATCACGCCGCCGATATAATAGAGGCACATTTCCGAAAGTCCGGCATAGCCATTGCCCGCAAAGAGCGGCTTGCCCTTGTTCCAGATCGACATATGGGTGTGCATACCGCTGCCATTATCCGACTTGATCGGCTTGGGCATGAAGGTCGCGGTCTTGCCATAGGCATGCGCGACTTGGTGCACGACATATTTGTAGATCTGCATGCGGTCTGCTGTCTGCACGAGCGTGCCGAAGGTCAGGCCCAGTTCGTGCTGGGCGGCTGCGACTTCATGGTGGTGCTTGTCGCAGGGCAGGCCCATTTCGAGCATGGTTGAAACCATTTCTCCGCGAATATCGACAGCACTGTCGACCGGAGCAACGGGGAAGTATCCGCCTTTGGCGCGCGGACGGTGACCCAGGTTGCCCGTTTCGTAGGAACGGCCGGTATTGGTCGGCAGCTCGATATCGTCGATGCGGAAGCCCGAACCGTCATAACCGTCATAGAAGGTCACATCGTCGAACATGAAGAATTCGGCCTCCGGGCCGACATAGACGGTATCGCCCAAGCCGGTTGATTTGAGGAAGGCCTCAGCGCGCTTTGCAGTGCTGCGCGGATCGCGGGTGTAAAGGTCGCCGGTTGACGGCTCAACAATGTCACAGCAGATAATCATCATCGGTGTGGCGCTGAACGGGTCCATCCAGACGGCGTCCAGATCGGGGCGCAGGATCATGTCGGATTCGTTGATTGCTTTCCAGCCTTCGATCGATGAGCCGTCGAACATCAGGCCATCTTCCAGCTCATCTTCGCCCAGCACGCCTGCGCACATCGTCAGATGCTGCCATTTGCCTTTTGGGTCGGTGAAACGCAGGTCCACCCACTCGATGTCGTTGTCCTTGATCTGTTTCAGAATGTCTTTGGCGCTGGCCATGGTGCTTTCCTTCTTTGGCTTTTCCGGTTTGGACTTTTTCGTGGATTTTTTGACTTTAGACGGCATCGCTATCACGCTCACCGGTGCGGATACGAACGGCGGTTTCTACGGGGATCACAAAGATTTTGCCGTCACCGATCCGGCCAGTTTGAGCCGCTGCCGCGATGGCTTCAACCACACGCTCGGCAAGGCTATCGTCGACGACCACTTCCAATTTCACCTTAGGTAGGAAATCGACAACATATTCTGCGCCGCGGTAGAGCTCGGTGTGACCCTTTTGTCGGCCGAAACCCTTGGCCTCGGTGACGGTGATGCCCGACACGCCCACTTCATGCAGCGCCTCCTTCACTTCGTCGAGCTTGAATGGTTTTATGATCGCTTCGATCTTTTTCATGGCTTTCCTCTGTTCTTGGCGCATGCCGGAAGAGTTCCGCGCGCGCGGATTATGATCTGGCCTTCGCAAAGAGCGTGCCAGTTGAGACTGGCGCATTTGCGCGATTTGCGATTCAAATCAGCAGCTTGTGCTGCCTAAATTTTAGGCAGATGATGGCGAATCGGGCATGCTCTCGCTCAATTGGCGAGGAATTACTTCCGCGCAGCGCGATACTTGTCATCATTCGCCTTGGCAAAATTGGCACGGCTGATCAGATAGGCACGAATGCCTTCAACCTCGTCCGGGGTCAGCACCGGCTTGAAGCTCGCCATGCCGTTCTTCGCCAGTGCCCCGTCGATCACAACAGACTTAAACAGTGCGCTATCGGCGATGCTGCTCGATTTGCGCAGGTCGGGCAGTACGCCCGTCCCCACCGCACCGGGGCCGTGACAAACCAGACAGTAACGCTGATAGTTCGATTGCCCCGCCGCGATAATCTCCGGGCTGCCGATCAGCGTGGGTGGGGCCCACACCCATGGTTCGCTGGGCGGAAGTGGTGGCAATTTGCCTTTCGCACCAAGCTTGAGGACAATCAGGCGAGGGATATTGGGGACCTCCTGGCTTGCGCCAGAAGCATAGCCCGACACAAGGGGAAACGCGCCGCCTTTGCTCGTCATAAAGGCCACATATTGCTCGCCATCAACCAGATAAGTCGATGCGCCGGTCAACACACCTGACTGCACGGGCAGGCTGAACAGCTTCTTGCCGCTGTCCGCCGCATAGGCATTAAATGAACCCATTGCATCGCCCTGAAACACCAAATTGCCCGCGGTTGACATGGTGCCGCCATTCCAGGGGGCGGGATAATCGGCGGTCCATTGTGCCTTGCCAGTGGAGGGGTTGAAGGCAACCAACTGTCCCGTGGTCGCAGCCTGCACGGCCTTTACAATGTTCAGGTCATCGGGAAGATCGGCCGTTGCAAATGCCCCGCCCGTGTTAAAGCCCATCGACTTGCGTTCCTGCTCATTGGGCGCGACGGGAGGCAGATAGGCACCCATAATCTGTTGTGCCGGGATATAGACCAGCCCTGTCGCCGGATTATAACTCATCGGGTGCCAATTGTGCGCGCCCAAGGCTGATGGGTTGGCCATATAGAGCTGGCCTGTCTTCTCATAACGGGCAGCTGGGTTTTCAATGGGTCGGCCCGAGGCAAGATCGTAACCGGTGGCCCAAGTGATTCCTTTGATGAAGGGGTTTGCCGACAGCAGTTTCCCGTTCGAGCGATCCAGCGTGAAGAAGAACCCGTTTTTGGGCGCGTGGTACAGCACCTTCACATTTTTTCCGTCACGTTTTTCATCGGCAAGGATGATCGGCTGGGTCGCCGTATAATCCCAGGTTTCGCCCGGCGTTTCCTGATAATGCCACAGATATTCGCCAGTGTCGGGCTTCAGGGCAACGATCGAGGAGAGGAACAGATTGTCGCCCTCACCATTGGAACGGATCCCGTGGTTCCACGGGTTGCCATTGCCGACGCCCAGATAGAGCTGATCAAGCTCATGGTCGTAAACAATGGCATCCCAAACCGTGCCGCCGCCACCAGACTCGCGCCAGTCGCCCTTTTTGGGTTCCTTGCTCCATGTATTGTTGGCGACCTCGGCAAAGACCTTGTCGCTTGCCGCGCCATCAGGCTCGCCCTTGGGATTGGGCACGGTATAAAAGCGCCAGGCCTGTTTGCCGGTGTCGGCATGATAAGCCGTCACATAGCCGCGCATGCCAAATTCCGCGCCGCCATTGCCAATGATCACCAGGTCCTTCACCACCCGCGGAAAGCCGGTGATGATGCCGTTGGATTTGGGATCCAGCGTCTGTGCAGACCAGATTTCTTCGCCAGTCTTGGCATCCAGCGCGATCAAGCGGCCATCGATAGTGCCAACGAACAGCTTGCCTTTCCAGAATGCAACACCGCGGTTCACCACGTCGCAGCAGGCCTTCACCCCGCGCGATTTGTCCACTTCGGGATCGAACTGCCATAACGGCTTGCCTGACTTGGCCTCAAAAGCGAAAACCTTTGACCATGGTCCAGTCACATAAAGATGTCCGTCAACCTCAACCGGGGTAGATTCATGCCCGCGCGCATCGGGCATGTCGGCAAACCAGGCGATGCCGAGTTCGCCAACATTCTTGTCGTTGATCTTGGTCAATGGGCTGTGCCGCGCCTCAGCATAATTGAACGCGGGGAATGCCCAATCGTCGCCATTGCCGCCAGTTTTCAGGAACTCGCCATCAATTTTGGCAAAGGCCGGATTTTTCGCGCCGGGATTATTATCAGCCAATGTGCATCCCGAAAGCCCCAACATGGCCGCGGCTGCGACGATTGCAACATGCTTCAGACCCACGACTCTCTCCCCAATTTAACTCTCCAATTAAATGGCTAGCGTCGGGGCGGAAGGTGGTCAACTGCTGGCGCGGATCGCGGCTTCCATATCCGCCGCTGCCTGGTCATAAATGCGCGCCTTCAAGCTATAGACCATGGGCGCCGGTGAACGGCTTGGGTGGCCGCCGGTAAAGGGCGGGGCGGGATCATATTCCAGCGCTAGCTGGATGGTCTGTGCCACATCCTCGCCCTGCGCCAGCGCCATCAGTTCCAGTGCAAAATCAATGCCCGATGTCACGCCGCCCGCGGTGACCAGATTGCCATCGCGCACCACACGCGCTTCCTCATGGATTGCGCCATAAAGCGGCAGCAATTGGGTATAGGCCCAGTGGCAGGTCGCACGCTTTCCGTGAAGCAGTCCGGCAGCGCCCAAGATGAAGCTGCCAGTGCAAACGCTGGTCACCCATTGAGCGCCCTTTGCCTGATCGCGCACAAAGTTGATGATTTCAGTGTCGCCAATGGCCTGCCGCACGCCATGCCCGCCGGGGACGCAAATTATGTCGGCCTGCGGGCATTCCGCAAAGCTTGTCGTCGGCCCAATGGAAAAACCGCAATCGGTGCTAACCGGCTTGCCATCCTTTGATGCAACATGGGTAATCGCACCGGGCAGCCGCGAAAGAAACTGCACCGGTCCGGCAAAGTCTAGCTGCGTCACATTGTCGAATAGGACAAAGACGATTTGGGTTGGGGCGATGTTGGTTGGTTGGCTCACATCAACTCAATCGCCACCGCAGTGCCTTCACCGCCGCCGATGCACAAAGAGGCAACGCCACGCTTTTTACCATGCGTCTTCAGCGCGCCAATCAGGGTGGTCATGATCCGCGCACCGGATGCGCCAATTGGGTGGCCGAGTGCAGTCGCGCCGCCATGAACGTTGATCTTCTCATGCGGGATACCAAGATCGCGCATGGCGAACATCGCAACACAAGCAAAGGCTTCATTCACCTCGAACAGGTCCACATCATCGATGCTCCACCCAGCTTTGGTAAGGCATTTCTGAATGGCGCCAACCGGGGCAGTGGTAAAGGCCGCCGGCTCCTGCGCATGGGCAGCGGTCGCGACGATCCGCGCTACGGGCGTCTGCCCTTTTGCTTCGGCGGTCGATGCCCGCGTCAAGACCATCGCTGCCGCACCATCGGAGATTGATGAAGAGGTAGCCGCAGTAATCGTGCCATCCTTCGCAAAAGCTGGCTTTAGCGTGGGGATTTTGTCGGGGCGACCCTTTCCGGGTTGTTCGTCCGTATCGACCAGCGTTTCCCCTGCGCGGCTGACCACAGTGACTGGCACAATCTCATCCTTGAACGCGCCTGATGCGATGGCGTTTTGCGCCCGGCTTAAGGATTCGATCGCATAACCATCCTGCGCCTCACGCGTCAGTTGATATTCGTTGGCAGTATCTTGCGCGAAAGTTCCCATGGCACGGCCAGCATCATAAGCATCTTCCAAGCCATCCAGGAACATATGGTCATAGGCCATATCATGCCCGATGCGTGCGCCACTGCGATGTTTTTTCAGCAAATAGGGCGCATTGGTCATGCTTTCCATGCCGCCTGCGATTACATAGTCGACTGAGCCTGCAGCGATGGCTTCAGCCCCCATGATTACGGTTTGCATTCCGCTGCCGCAAACCTTGTTAACCGTGGTGGCCTGCACCGATTTGGGCAAACCTGCCTTGATTGCAGCTTGACGGGCAGGGGCCTGACCCAGACCAGCCGGTAGCACGCAACCCATATAGATGCGCTCAATATCTTCACCGGCAACCCCGGCGCGTTCAACCGCTGCCTTTACCGCAGTGGCCCCTAAATCAGTTGCTGAAACATCCGCCAGCGCGCCCTGCATACCACCCATTGGTGTGCGTGCATAAGAGAGAATGACAACAGGATCAGTGGCAGTCATGGGCGGTTTTTCCTTTGGATGGCATGGGATGCTGAGTCGGCCATAATGCGGCAAAAGCTGCAACACAATGCGTGCACGCGTTGCATTCCGATGCCATGCTGTTAATCATGCGGTTAAACGAGGAGACGACCATGACCGATATGCAAACCGTGCTTGAGAAACAGCGCGCTGCCTTTACCGCTGCCATGCCCGAACCATTGTCCGTTCGCCGCGACCGGATCGACCGGGCAATTGCGCTGCTGATTGATTATAAGGACATTTTTGCCAAAGCGGTCTCCGCTGATTTTGGTCATCGCAGTACCGAGCAGACGTTGATGACTGACATTATGCCCTCGGTCAGTGCAATGAAACATGCGAAAAAGCATTTTGAAAGCTGGGCACGCGGGGAAAAGCGCAAGCCGACCTTTCCGCTTGGCTTGCTGGGTGCCAAGGCGGAAGTGGTCTACCAGCCCAAGGGGGTGGTTGGCGTGGTTGCGCCGTGGAACTTCCCGGTGGGCATGGTGATGGTGCCAATGGCGGGCATATTGGCGGCAGGCAACCGGGCGATGGTCAAACCATCCGAATTTACGGAGCGGGTTTCTGAGGTCTTCGCCGAAGCCGTCCCCAAATATTTCGCCGAAGAGGAAATGGCCGTCTTCACTGGCGGGGTAGAGGTCGGCACGGCTTTCTCCAAACTCGCCTTCGATCATATGATTTTCACCGGTGCGACTAGCGTTGGGCGGCATATCATGCGTGCTGCGGCGGACAATCTGGTACCGGTAACGCTTGAACTTGGCGGCAAATCGCCGACGATTATCGGGCGCAGCGCCGACAGGAAGAAAGCGGGGGAGCGCATTGCGCTGGGCAAGATGATGAACGCCGGGCAGATCTGCCTCGCCCCTGATTATTTGATGGTCGCGCATGATCAGGAAAGCGACATGATCGAACAGGTCAAGGCAGGCGTGGCCGCGCAATATCCCAAGTTGCTTCACAATGATGACTATACTTCGGTGGTGAACGGGCGAAACTATGAGCGCCTTCAGGGCTATCTGGCCGATGCCCGCGAGAAGGGGGCGGAGCTGATCGAAGTCAATCCGGCGGGTGAGGATTTCGCCAGCTCCAACGGCAACAAGATGCCGCTCACCATATTGCGTAATGTGAATGACGATATGAAAGTGATGCAGGATGAAATCTTTGGCCCAATCCTGCCGGTAATGACCTATTCCTCAATCGATGAGGCAATCGATTATGTGAATGACCATGATCGCCCTCTGGGCCTCTACTATTTCGGTAGCGACAAGGCCGAGGAGGAAAGGGTGCTTTCACGGACGATCTCGGGTGGCGTTACGGTCAATGATGTGATTTTCCACAATGCGATGGAAGACCTGCCCTTTGGCGGCATTGGTCCATCGGGCATGGGTAACTATCATGGCGCCGATGGGTTTAAGACCTTTAGCCATATGCGCGCTGTCTATCGGCAGACGGGCATGGACGTTGCAGGCATCGGTGGCTTTAAGGCGCCCTATGGCAAAGCCACGCAAAAGACGCTGGCGCGTGAATTGAAGAAGTGAGGGTTGCGCGGGCGCTATAGCTTCGCTAGAGGCTCGCGCTCACACGCCCCTGTGGTGGAATTGGTAGACGCGCTCGACTCAAAATCGAGTATCGAAAGATGTGCCCGTTCGAGTCGGGCCAGGGGCACCATTTCCCTCTTATCTTGATACAAGGCCTGTGGCAGAGCCATGCGCCAAGAGGGATGATCACATGAAATTTTTTTCCGACAATGCGGCACCGGTGCACCCTGAGATTTGGGCGGCGATGCAGGCTGCGGATGCTCCTGATACCGCTTATGCAGGGGACGCGCTGTCGGCGCGGCTGGATGCAGCCTTTGGTGCGCTGTTTGGCTGCGATGTTGCAGTGCTGTGGGCTGCAACGGGCACCGCAGCCAATGGGCTGGCACTGGGCGCATTGGTGGAGCCGCATGGCTCGATCGTCTGCCACCGCGAATCGCATCTTGAGGTTGATGAATGCGGCGGGCCGACATGGTTCACCCGCGGGGCGAAACTGCTGCTGGTCGACGGCGAAGGAGCGAAGCTGACCTCTGATGGCATATTGACAGCGTTGGCACCCATGCGCGGCGATGTGCATCAGGCCGTGCCGCAGGCGATCTCTATCACGCAGGCAAGCGAATATGGACGAGTCTATTCGCCAATCGAAGTAGCGGCAATCGGTGACGTCGCCCGTTCGCGGAATATGCGCCTGCATATGGACGGTGCCCGCTTTGCGAATGCCATCGCCTATTTAGGTTGCGATGCCGCTGACATTACCTGGCGAGCTGGTGTGGATGCCCTGTCATTCGGCTGCATCAAAAATGGCGCCATGGGGGCGGAAGCGGTCATCTTCTTTGATCCCGCGCTGGCAGCCAAGACGCGCTATGCGCATAAAAGCGCAGGGCAGTTGCAGTCGAAGGGTCGGTTTCTGGCTGCGCAATTGCTGGCGATGATTGATCCCGAACGAACCGGAGGACCGCTGTGGCTGGAAAATGCGAAGAGGGCCAATGCGGCGGCGGCTGAGGTGGCTGCAGTTTGCGCAGGGCGGCTTCTGCATCCGGTTGAGGCCAATGAGATTTTCATTGCACTGACCGCACCACAGGCAGCAGCGCTTCGTGCACAGGGCTTCGACTTTTATGATTGGGGTGCAGGTGCGGCGCGATTGGTCACCAGCTGGGCAACGCCAGCGGACCATATTGCCAAACTGACCGCAGCATTGCGGGCTCTCTAGACTCCAGCGTCGGACACAAAAGCATCGGACACAAAAAAGGGGCTGGAAGAATTGCTCTCCCAGCCCCTCATTATGCCTTGCCCGTTCAGCTTAGAATTTGAACTTGGCGGCCACGCCATAGGTGCGCGGCTGGCTGGGATAGCCCGACACCGAGCCTGCCTGCACGACGCTTGGGAAGATGGTTTGCAGATATTTCGCACCCGTCAGGTTGCGCCCCCAGATGGAGAATTGCAGGCCATTGTTCAGACGCAGTGTAGCCGAAGCGTTCAGGTCATTCACTTCACGCTGGTAAAGGCGGAAGGCCGGGTTGTTGTTAATCAGCACCTGCGCCTGATGGTAATAATCAGTGCTCACGATCAGCTCATTATCATTGCCAAGCTGATGCGTGTAGGTTGCGCCCAGCGATGCCGAAAGCTCAGAGATGCCTGCTGGCTGCTGACCCGTCAGGTCACCATCAGGCGAGCCGGGATAGCTGTCATACACCGGATCGAGATAGGTAAAGCCAGCCGTCAGGCGCAGTCCTTCGACTGGGCTGACCGAGCCGTCAAATTCCACGCCGAAGGTCGACTGCTTACCCGCATTGGTCAGAACGAAGCCTGTGCCAACGAAGGAGTTGCCCTGGAAGTTTTTGATCGACTGGTTGAAGACCGTCAGGTTGAAGGCCACTTGGTCCCAACGGGCCTTGAGGCCAGCTTCCATGACTGTTGCTTCCTCTGGCAGTGCAAAGCGCGTACCGGCAGTAAGGTTGTTCAGTGCCAGACCAGCAGTGCGGATCGCCGATGCACCAAGCGGCGCACCCTGTGCAGGCGAGCCAGCGATGAAATCGGAACCGAACGGACGTGAGTCGAACGAAATGTTCCAAGATGTCGCTTTGAATCCAGTGCCGTAGCTTGCGTAGAAGTTCAGATTGTCAGTCGCTTCCCAAGCAAGACGGATTGAGTAAGTCCATTTGCTATCGCGCGTCCGGCCATCTTCCACCGCGTTGGGGAAGTTCAGGAAGCGGGGTTGGAACTGCAATGCACGCAGACCCAGGAACGGGTTGCAGAGGGTGGCAAGGCCATTGGTATTCGGGCATGCCGTGATGCGTGGATAAAGGATCGTGCTGTTGCCCGCTGCCCCCGCCGGAATCACAGCAGGAACACCCGCTGCGCCTGCGACGGCAATCAGGTCAATGTTCGAAAATACGTCATCGACAATGGTGTTGCTGGCGACGTTCTTCTTATCCTTGGTATAGTTGAAACCACCGGTCAGCGTTACCGTGTCGGTGATTTCGAAATCGACGGTGCCAAAGAACGAGTAGGCCTTGTTCTTATAGCGCCAATTCTCAACGCGTCCCTGGCCCGGACCACCGAACGGCGCAGCGGTCGCAGGGGTCCCGCTCAACAAGCGGATCAGCGGCTCATTGGCAACGAAAGCGCCGCCGGTCAGCGCGTTGACATAGTTGCGGAAATCGCGACCAGTGCGCAGTTCCTGACGGTTACGGATATTTTCGTCGAAATAATAACCGCCAAGCAAGAAGTTCAGCGGACCGTCGAAATCGGATGTCAAGCGCAGTTCTTGCGTCTTGGTTTCGATATCGACATTGCCTGCGTTAATGCCAATGATGTCAGCGCTGGTGAAATCCGAGTCCGCATTGGTGATTGCCTTCGACTCACGATAGGCGGTGATCGAGGTCAGCTTCAATGCGCCGATATCGAAATCGCCCTGCACCGAAACGCCTTTGTTGGTGATGTCATTTTGCGACGGGAAATTCTGATATTCGCTGTAGCTGAAAATGCCGTTGCGGTTGATACGGCCGCCAATGGCTTCAATGGCAGCCGCGGTCGGGCCCGCAAGTACGTTGCCGACAAAGCAGCAATTTTCGTCGATCTTGTCATAGTCGCCGATAATGCGGAATGAGATGTCTTCGGTCGGCTCAATCAACAATTGCGCACGCGTATACCAACGATCACGCTCGCTGGTTTTCGAACCGTCGACCAGATTGGTGCCATAGCCATCACGCTTGTTGATGCCGCCTGCCAAGCTGAAGGCAACCTTGTCAGCGATAATCGGGCCAGTGACATCAGCGCGGGCTACAATCGCATTAAAGTTACCATAGCTGAATTCAGCCGAACCGCCGAATTCGTAGCGCGGCTTTGCCGTGACGATCGAGATGACGCCAGCCGAGGCATTCTTTCCGAACAGTGTCGATTGCGGACCGCGCAGCACTTCGACGCGTTGCAGGTTGGGAAGGTCGCTGATCGCCGCTCCCGAACGCGAACGATACACGCCGTCGATGAATACACCGACCGAGCCCTCGATGCCGACATTGTTCGAGCCGTTGCCGAAACCGCGGATGATGAAGTCGGTGCTGGCCGAGCTTTGCAGCTGGCTAACGCGGAGGGAGGGGACAAGCGTTTGCAGGTCTTTCAGATCGCGTACCTGCGCGCGCTCAATGGCGTCGGCGCTGGTGACTGAAACGGCAACCGGCACGTCCTGCAATGTCTGCTCACGCTTTGTCGCAGTGACGATGATGGCCTCTTCTTCAAACACTTCTTCTTCGGCGGCATCGTCTGCCGCTGCTTCATCCTGCGCATAGGCAACACTGCCCAGGCCAAGCGAAGCGATACTAATCGTCGACAGCATGGCCGAACGCATAACGGTTTTTGCGATTTTCATTGGAGCCTCTCTATAAAAGTCTTGTCGCGGGCCGGTTTGTCAGCCTCTTTTTCCTGGGTCTCGGTCGCTGCAGGTTGCCCTGCGGCTTGGAGTTACGGCGGTTAATAGCTGCGCCGGAGAAAGCCAGCAAATTATTGCTTTGCTTTTCCGGCTTTTTGCCGAAAATAATCAGCAATTGATGCAAAATTGCAACAACCGTCAATAACTATGGCGGCTGCACGCGGGAGGGGCAGGGGATGAGCCGGACAATCAAGTGGATGGCGACATGCGCAGGCGTTGCAACGGCGGCAATAATCGGGATCCTATATTTTCAAACTCCAATCGCTCAGACGCTGTTCGAACGTGCGGTAAGCGCTCGCATTGGCATCGATGCAACCGCAGCGCTCCCTGATGGCCTGCATGTTGGGCTGTGTGGAACTGGTTCACCGCTACCCAATATTGACCGGGCTGGGGCCTGCACGGTGGTTATCGCTGGCGAACGGGTTTTTGTGGTTGATGCAGGCGAAGGTGGTGCCCGCAATATTCAACTGATGGGAATTGCACCGGGGCGGATTGAACGGCTCTTCCTCACCCATTTTCATTCCGATCATATTGACGGGCTGGGGCCGATGATGTTGCTGCGCTGGACCGGGTCTTCGGCCACTACGCCCTTGCCGGTCCATGGCCCAACAGGCGTTGAAGCAGTGATCAGCGGCTTTAACGCCGCCTATGCGCAGGACAATGGCTACCGCGTTGCCCACCATGGTGCCAATATTGTCCCGCCCACGGGTGGCGGGGCAACGGCCATGGCATTTACCCTTGGAGGCAATAGTGCAGTTGTTTTCGAGGACCGTGGGGTTCGCGTTACCGCATTCAAGGTCGATCATGATCCGGTATCACCCGCCGTTGGCTATCGCTTCGATTATAAGGGGCGCTCCATCGTGATCAGCGGTGATACGGCCAAATCCACATCGCTTGTCGCGGCATCAAAGGGCGCAGACCTGCTGGTGCATGAAGCGTTGCAGCCGAAAATGGTCGCGGCAATGACCAAGGCGCTCAATGCAAAGGGCATCCGCAACACGGCGAAAATAACGCACGATATTCTGGATTATCACGCCTCGCCCGAAGAAGCAGCAGAGGCGGCAAAAGCCGCAGGCGTGAAACAACTTGTGCTCAGCCATATTGTGCCGCCGGTGCCGTCTGCATTTTTCTATCCGGCCTTTTTGGGCGATGCGGCAGAGCGCTATTCCGGGCCGATTGTCGTGGGGGAGGATGGTATGCTGTTTTCGCTTCCTGCAGGCAGCAAGGACATCAGCCAGCGCGACCTGCTATAGCCCCAAAACGTCAGTCATGGCGTAGCGTCCCGGCTGTTGCCCGACCAGCCAGACCGCTGCCTTTACCGCACCGCGCGCAAAAATGGCCCGATTTTCAGCGCGGTGAGACAGCGTGATGCTCTCCTCATTACCGGCCAAAATGACGGCATGGTCGCCGGCAACGGTGCCGCCGCGTAACGATGCAAAGCCAATTGCACCCTCTTTGCGTGCGCCGGTAATGCCATCGCGCCCGCGCTCGCTGGCGGTGGCGAGGTCGAGATGGCGGCCTTTGGCGGCGGCTTCACCCAACAAAAGCGCAGTGCCCGATGGCGCATCCACCTTCATCCGGTGGTGCATTTCGACAATCTCAATGTCCCAGTCAGGCCCAAGCCGCGCTGCCGCATCGCGCACCAGCGCCGCCAGCATCGTGACGCCCAAGGACGTGTTGCCGGTTTGTAGGATAGCGATCTCCCGGGCGGCATCGTCAATTAGATAATGGTGGCGCTCCTCCAGCCCGGTTGTGCCAATAACAATCGGCTTTCCGGAAGCAACGCAGGCATCAAGCGTTGTTTCTAAAGCGTGGGGAGAAGAGAAATCCACAAGCACATCGGATGCAACGCACATGGCGGCCAGATCATCACCCTGATCAATGCCACCGGCGTGGACAAGGTGCGCCTCTGCAATGGCTGTAACCAGCGCCTGCCCCATGCGTCCTTTACTTCCGATGATGCCGATTTTTGTCATACTTGCCCGCTTCCCAATTTGCTGCTTCATGGGCGACATGGTCGACATTCGCAACATCGTAATCCTGACCGGTGCAGGGATCAGCGCCGAAAGCGGCATTGACACTTTCCGTTCCGCAGGCGGGCTGTGGGAACAGCACCGAGTGGAGGATGTCGCCACACCCGAAGCCTTTGCCCGCGATCCAAATCTGGTGCTCCGTTTTTACGATATGCGGCGGGACAGGATCCAGCAGGTACAACCCAATGCTGCACATTATGCGCTTGCCGAACTGGACCGGAAATGGCGCGGTGAAGGGCGAAATTTGCTGATCGTTACACAGAATGTCGATGACCTGCATGAACGAGCTGGCGCGGATCGGTTGTTGCATATGCACGGCGAGCATTTGAAGGCGCTCTGCCAGGCCTGCGAAGTGCGCAGTGACTGGCGTGGTACTATGATTGATCGCCCGCCCTGTCCGGTCTGCGGGGCAAGAGCGCTGCGGCCAGACGTCGTCTGGTTTGGTGAAATGCCCTATTATATTCCAGAAATTTACGCGGCAATCCGCACCGCTGACCTGTTTGTCAGCATTGGCACTTCAGGTGCAGTCTACCCCGCCGCGGGCTTTGTCCGTGATGCAAAAGGTCAGGGAGCGAAGACGCTGGAGCTCAATCTTGAGCCATCGCAAGGGAGTCAGTGGTTTGATGAAGTAAGGCATGGTCCGGCGACGGAGGTTGTGCCGGATTGGGTGGACGAGATGCTGGAATGACGCCTGCCAAAATCATCACGCCTATGGTGATCGCTGCGCTGCTGCTCCCTGCGCCGCTAGCCTCTTCTGATTTCAGTCAGCTTGGCGAGCCGGCCTTTGCCCGTTCTTTAATGATTAGCGCTGAACGGCAGCTGGAGCTGCAATGCGCAGCACTTGCCTATTTGCCCTATCGGAAGGTTGAGGTACTGGATGTGCTGGAGGACGCAGAAGGCGAGGCCTTTGAGCCCATTGAGGAGCCATCTTCCACTCCGCCATTAGACGAAAAATCGGGGCCACCCAAGAGCGGTCACCAACCGCCATTGAAAAATGAGCCGTTCGTGGTGCCGCCGCCGGTTGTGATTGAGGCGCCTCGGTCCAACATTGCCTATGAAAAGCTACTCAATAAAAATGAAGCCGAGCAACTGAAAGCTGCCGTGCTTGGCAGAATGGTGAGTGATATCGGCGATGCGGAGATGGCGGAGGAAGATTTTTATCGCCGCATGTGGGGCTTTGAAGTTCCCGAATGGGATTCGTCGGCAGACTATGCCGCCGAGCGTGCGGCCGCTCGGGATGCATATAAACAGCGGTGCCAGCCGATTTTTGCGGCTGCGCGCACCAATCAGCTTGAAACAGCGCTTACCCCGCCAAGCGCCGCGCCGATCGCGCTGATGGATGTCGATACATGCCTTGCCTTTGACCTGATCGCGAAAGCATCGCCAGACTATCGCCAATATAGCATTTTGTCTGACGACAGAGATGAAGAACTGTACACTATGCTTGTTGGCCCAAAAGGGCAGAATCGAAAAGCTCGTGAACAGAAAATAGCTTCGCTGGCCGTCAGCATGGGCAAGGTTGATCCGAAGCTTGCATTGACAAAGGCCATACCTTGCCTTGCGACATATATGACCGAGATAAGGAAGAAACCGGAATTTGGTGCAGCGTTGGAGCCAAGCGAATAGCTATTGCTTGCAACTGGAACATTCTGGATCTTTGGGCAGCATAATCGTCCGCATCGACGGTTTCAGTCCGTCGAAAATATGCAGCTTGCCCTTGGCTTCGTCACCAAAGCTGGTGAGCCAGCGGATCGCTTCCATCGCGGCAAAGCTGCCCATCAGGCCGCACATCGCGCCGAGCACGCCTTGCGTCGCGCAATCGTCGCAATCATCGGGGTCATGCGCGTCGCCAACAAAGCAGCGGTAGCAGGGGGCATCACCCTGCCAGCCGGTAAAGGTGCCAATCTGGCCGTGGAACTGGCCAATGGCGGCGCTGACCAAGGGGACGCGCGCGGTGAGGCAGAGGTCGTTGACGATCAGCCGGGTGGCGAAAGTGTCGCTGCCGTCGATAACAACGTCCACGCCGTCCAATATATCGGACGAGGTTTCGGCGGTGATGCGCTGCTGGATCGCGCAGAACTCCACATCGGGATTGAGCTTTGCCACCGCCTCTGCTGCAGCCTGAACCTTGGGCAGGCCGATCTGCGCCTCGCCATAAAGCACCTGCCGCTGCAGATTGGACAGGTTGACCACATCATCGTCGACCACGCTGATCGTGCCCACGCCCGCTGCCGCCAGATATTGGATCGCCGGACAGCCAATGCCGCCTGCGCCGATCAGCAGCACATGGCTTTCCAAAAGCTTTGCCTGTCCCGATCCGCCAATGTCGCGCAGCACGATATGGCGGGCGTAGCGATCAATTTGGCTGTCGGTAAGCGTCATACTCCAGTTGAGCCAAAGCCGCCGCTCCCGCGCACGGTATCATCCAGTGCATCCACTTCCACCATTGCCGCATGGGTGACGGGGGCCACCACCAATTGTGCAATGCGGTCGCCGCGCTGGATAGCGAAATCCTCTTCGCCCAGATTGGCCAGGATTACCTTCACTTCGCCGCGATAATCGCTGTCGACTGTGCCTGGCGTGTTCAGGCAGGTAATGCCATGTTTGAGCGCCAGACCCGAGCGCGGGCGGACCTGCACTTCATAGCCGTGCGGTATGGCAAAGGCGAAGCCAGTGGCGACCGCGTGGCGTTTGCCAATTTTCAACGTCAGGCTTTCGGCGGCGCAAATGTCCATGCCCGCTGCGCCAACGGAGGCATAATCCGGCAATGGCAGCCCAGCGCCATTATTAAGCCGCTTGACGCGAACTTCGACTCTTTCAGACGGCATTGGCCACTTTCTCCATCAATTTGCGCGCAATGACATCCTTGGGGCTCTCGGGCCAGCTTTCGATGCCTTCTTTCGTTACGATATGGAAGGCGTTGTTGGCCCCGCCCATCACATCGCCCGACACATCATTGGCAACGATCCAGTCGCAACCCTTTTTGGCAAGTTTGGCCTGCGCATGTTCGACCATATTTTCGGTCTCTGCAGCGAAGCCGATCAGCAGTTTCGGCCGCTGCTTATGCTTGCCAAGCGTTGCCAATATGTCCGGATTTTCGGTCAAATTGAGCGGCGGCACAGTGTCTCCGCTCTTCTTGATCTTCTGCTCCGGCACCTCGGCTGCGCGCCAGTCGGCGACTGCGGCGACCATGATGGCGACGTCGGCGGGCAGGGCCTTTTCCACCTCAGCCAGCATTTCCCGTGCGCTTTCCACATCAATGCGAATCACACCGGGCGGCGTGACCAGGTGAACCGGCCCAGCAACCAGCGTCACCTCAGCGCCCATCTCCGCTGCTGCCTGCGCGATGGCGAAACCCTGCCGCCCGGAAGAGCGGTTGGCAATGTAACGGACAGGATCAATAGCCTCATAGGTTGGGCCAGCCGTGACCAGCACGCGCTTTCCATAAAGCGGGCGGTGCGTGGGTTCAGCGAAATCGGGTTGAGACGCCAAAGGCACAGCAGGCCTTGTACTCGGCGCGCGCCCGCTGGTGAGCGCTGGATCAAATGGGTGCTTTAGCGTCTTGCAAATCAGCGCCGCTACATCCGGCGGCTCGGGTAAACGTCCGGGGCCATATTCACCGCACGCCATGCTGCCTTCATCCGGCTCCATGATCGTGATGCCGTCATTGCGCAACTGTTGCAAATTGCGCTGTGTCGCTACGTGATTCCACATCCGCACATTCATGGCCGGGACCGCCAGCACAGGTTTGTCGGTTGCCAATAATATGGTGGTCGCCAGATCATCAGCGATACCAGCCGCCATTTTGGCAAGGATATTGGCGGTTGCCGGGCAGATGACAATCAGATCAGCTTGCCGGGAAAGCTGGATGTGCCCTATTTCCCGCTCTTCCTTAAGGTCAAACATATCGCCATAGACCTGATCCTCGGTCATCACGCCAAGCGACAATGGCGTTACAAATTCCTTGGCACTTTCGGTCATCACGGCGCGCACAGCTATGCCTTGGCGTCTCAACAGGCGAACCAGCTCAAGCGATTTATAGGCTGCGATGCCGCCACTGACGATCAGCAGGATGCGCTTTTGATCCATTGGCTTACCCTAGCCAATTCATCACGGCTGCGCCAGTTGTCGCCGCCACGATTGCTGTTCCGGCATATTTCCACCAGCCGCTTCCACGGCGTTTTTCCCAGATCAAAGGAATCTCTGGCAAAGGCGGGGCCGGCGGCGCTCCGCCCTTTCGCGGCAGTTGCTCATCAAGTCGCTTGATCAGGTCTGGGATCAGACCGATCATCTTCACCCGCTCGCGCAGGCCGTCTGCAAGTGCTGCCTCTGGCCCCAATTCGGTGCGCATCCATTCGCCGACATAGGGGCCTGATGTTTCCCACATGTTGATGCCGGGGTCGAGCTGCGTGGCAACGCCTTCCACCATGACCATTGTTTTTTGCAGCAGCAACAAATGCGGTTGGGTCTGCATGTCAAAATCGCGCGTGATGGCGAACAAACCATCCAGCATTTGGCCCACTGACAATTCGCTGACGGGCTTGCCGCGCATGGGTTCACCCACCGCACGCAATGCCGTCGCAAACTCGTCAACATTGTGATAATCCGGCACATATTGTGCCTCGAAATGGATTTCGGCCACGCGCTGATAATTGCCAGTGATCAGGCCATAGAGAATTTCCGCCAACCAGAAGCGCGCCTGCCGATTGATCCGGCCCATAATGCCAAAATCGATCGCGGCGATTGTGCCATCGGCCTTCACGAACAAATTGCCCTGATGCATGTCGGCGTGGAAGAAGCCTTCGGCAATCGCCTGACGCAAAAAGGCATTGACCAGCCTTTGCGCCAATTTGGGCAAGTCGTGCCCGGCGGCCTTCAACTCCTCCACCTTGGAAATCTTGATGCCGTCAATCCAGTCAAGCGTCATCACCTTGCCGCTAGTGCGGTCCCAGTCGATGGCTGGCACTTCATAATGGTCGACAGCCTTCATCGCCTCGGCCAGTTCCGATGCCGAAGCCGCTTCACGTCGCAGATCAAGCTCGCGCAGCGTCCAGCGTTTGAAGTTTGCGATCGTCAGCCGTGGGCGCAGACGCGTGGCCTCTCCCCCCAGCGCCTCCAGATGGGCGGCGGCCCATTCATAGGTTTCAATGTCTTTCAGGAAGCTTTTGTCGATGCCTGGTCGCTGCACCTTTACCGCGACTTGCTTGCCCTCCGTCGTGACGGCCCTATGGACTTGGGCAATTGATGCAGCGCCCACAGGATCAGGGTCGATGCTGCTGAAATATTTTTCAACTGGTCCACCCAAACCGATTTCAATTTGTTGGCGGATGGCTTCAAATGGCTCGGGCGGCAGAGCATCCTGCAAGGATAGCAGGTTGTGGGCGGCTTCGTCACCGATCAGATCGGGTCGGGTGGCAAGAGTCTGTCCCAGCTTAATCGCTGCGGGCCCAATCGCCGTAAAGGCCGCTGCATAATCAGGCACCTTTGGCTGGATTGTTCCAAAACGCGCAATCCGGCACAGGCGCTTGACTGGTAATGGCGTGTTGGGATCACCCTCAATCCCGCGCAATGCGCCATGCTTCGCAAGGATGCGGCCCCATTTCAGGAGGCGGAATATATGAGTTGTCGGGCGCGTCATTGGGCTTTGGTCAAGCTTTCCAACCGCTATGGATCGCAACCAGCCCGCCCAAAATTGGTTCGACTCTGGTCTGGGTAAAGCCAGCCTCGGCGATCATCTGCCTAAAAGTCTCCATGTCGGGGAATTTGCGGATCGATTCTGCTAGATAGCGATAGCTGTCTTCGTCACCGGCAATCAGCTTGCCCATTTTGGGGAGCAACTTGTGGGAATATACATCATAGACATCGGATAGCCCGGGCCATTCGACGGTCGAAAACTCAAGGCAAAAAAAGCGCCCGCCATAGCGCAACACCCGGTGTGCCTCGCGAAGAGCCTTCGGGATATCGGTCACGTTGCGGATGCCAAAGGCGATGGTGTAGGCGTCAAAATGCTGGTCCGGAAAGCTCAGCGTTTCGGCATTTTGCTCGCTCCAGACAAGGCTGTCGATGCCGCGATCAAGCGCTCTTTCCATACCAACCGCCAGCATGTCGGGGTTAATATCTGATACCGTGATATTCGCGCCCGACTTTGCCATTCGGAATGCTATATCGCCAGTGCCGCCTGCCATATCGAGAATGTCCTCTCCCGACCGTGGCTTCACCCGGCGGACAAACTGATCCTTCCACAGCCGGTGCATTCCGCCTGACATTGCGTCATTCATAATATCATATTTGCGTGCAACGCTGGAAAATACCCCGCCCACGCGGCGGGTTTTCTCTTCGGGGCTAACCTGTTCATAGCCAAAGGAGACGGTGTCAGTCATGGTGAAGCCTCTAGCC
>CAYVQO010000034.1:0-18614 GCA_964452835.1 uncultured Sphingorhabdus sp.
CCGGCATCGGCCCCGCGCGCAAAAAAGCGCTGCTGCTGCATTTCGGAACGGCAAGAGCGGTCCGCTCGGCAAGTCTGGAGGATTTACAGAAAGCACCCGGTGTGTCAGCGGCGGTGGCGCAGACGGTGTATGATTTTTACCATGGGGGTGGGTGAATGCCGAAAGTCACAGCGAATGGAATAGAACTCTACTACGAAGAGAACGGCCCTGCCAACGCGCCGGTAATCCTGCTCGTCATGGGCCTGGGTACGCAAATGATCGCTTGGTCCGACGACTTCATCCAGGGCCTTGTCGCACGCGGGTTTCGCGTGATCCATTATGACAACCGCGATGTCGGGCTGTCGCAGCGGATGGAGGGGGCGCCTGCGGGTAACCTGATCTGGGCGATGTTTGCCGGGCGCTTCGGTCTGCCGCTGCGCACGGCTTACACCGTCGCCGATATGGCGGCGGACGGGATGGGGTTGCTCTCCGCGCTCGGGATAGAAAAGGCGCATGTTGTAGGCGCGTCGATGGGCGGAATGATCGTGCAGCATATGGCGGCGCGCTATCCGGAGCGGGTGCTGAGCATGACCTCGATCATGTCATCCAGCGGAGCGCCGGGCCTGCCCGGGCCACGCGCCGATATCCGCCGCCGCATGCTCGCGCCACGCGCATCCAATCCCAGCCGCGAGGAAGCGATTGCGATAGGCGCGGCGACGGTTGAATCCTTTGCTTATCCCGATCCCGCCCGCGCGCCAGATGCCATTGCCAACATGGTCGGCCAGTCCTTTGATCGCGGCTATTACCCCATCGGTTTCAAGCGGCAGTTGCTGGCGATTATAGCCGATGGCAGCCGGGTGGAGATGCTGAAGACGATTCACGTGCCAACACTGGTCATCCACGGCCGTGCCGATCCGCTGGTTCCCTATCAGGCCAGCGAGGATATTGCTCGCCAAGTACCGGGTTCCCGGCTGGAGATCATAGACGAAATGGGCCACGATCTACCGCCATCGCAGGTGCTGCGCATGGTCGGCCTAATTGCCGACCATGCGCACGACGCCTGACGCTAACGGTTGTCAAGCTGCGCCCTTACCGCGCGCAACCCCTCGCGGGTGATCTGGTAAGGCCTGCCCCCGATACTCCCGATCAGCCGCTTGCGCCGCAGTTTCTGGAATATCTGTATGGTGCAATCGTCGAGCCGCCAGCCATCGCGGTTCATGCAATCGACTTCAATGATGCGGCCCTTATCGTCAAAGCGGTGGATGATTGACCCGCCCTGCGCCAGCGCGTGCAGCACGCGCTGTTCATATTTTGATATATTCATGGGAAACCTGTCCGTTGGAAATGCAACTACGGTTCCAAAGCGTCAGTTTGCGCTTCGGCTTGCATGTCCGGCATTCAGCGTGCCCCCCAAATTACGGGCGGGTCACGCGGGCCGGTTTAACGGATGGCAATCTCTTGCATGAATTCCTCAGAAAATCGGCGGGGGAATAGCATAAGGCGGGCGAGGGTCAAGCAGGTTACTGTGTTATCTTCCTAACTCTCCACATGACAGCCCCTTGAATCGCCGTTATATCCCAACGCGATGAGCGACCCTGCCAAGCCACCGGCAAAAGCCAAAACTGCCAAAGTGCAGGATAGCCCGCAGTTTGAGGATCGTGTGCTGGTCGGCTTTGTCATTGCCGCAACGGTTGCAATGGCTTGGGTTAGCTGGCCCTTTTTTGGGGCGATACTTTGGGCGATGGTGGTGACTATTGCCTTTGCGCCCCTTCACGACCGGCTGCTTCTCCGTTCGCCCAACCGGCGCAACAGCATTGCGGTCCTGACGCTGCTGATCATCATCGCGCTTGTGATCATTCCAGCCATATTGGTGGGCTCGATGATGGTTGAGGAGGCGCTGGCGACATATAACTCACTGCAATCGCAGGAGATCGATATCGGCAAAATCTTGCGCGATCTCGAGGCTGCTGTCCCCGAGGCATGGCGGTCGCAGCTGGAACGGTTTGGTCCTGCGGATATCAACGAACTGCAAAGCCGCCTGAGTTCGGTGCTGACCGCCGGCCTGCAGCTGATTGCACGGGAGGCAGTGAGCATTGGGCAGGGCGCGTTCAACTTCGTGCTGGCGCTTGGCGTCATGCTCTATCTCAGTTTCTTTTTGCTGCGCGATGGCCGCCACCTGACGCGACGGATCGGCGAGGTCGTGCCGCTGCGTCCCGAACAGCGCGGCGCCTTGTTTGAAAAATTCACCACCGTCATTCGCGCCACGGTGAAGGGTAGCGTGATCGTCGCCATTGTGCAGGGCATATTGGGTGGACTGCTGTTTGCCTTCCTCGATATTCGTGCGGCGTTGCTATGGGGCGTGGTCATGGGCTTGCTCGCGCTGATCCCGGCGGTGGGCACCGGGCTGGTATGGTTTCCCGTCGCCATCTACCTGTTAGTGACTGGCAGCGTGTGGCAGGGCGTGGTCATGCTGGTCTTTGGTTTCCTCGTCATCTCCATGGTCGACAATGTGCTGCGCCCGATATTGGTCGGGCAGGATACCCGCATGCCCGATTATGTGGTGCTGATCTCGACGCTGGGTGGGCTCAGCGTGATGGGAATAAACGGCCTGATCGTCGGCCCCGTCATCGCCGCGATGTTTATCGCCGCCTGGGAAATTTTTGGCGAAAGCCGCGCTGCCAACCGGCATTGACCATGCAATTTAGCGGCACCGCCCTGATCTGTTCGGTCCGCCCGCATGGAGAGACGGGGGCCATTGTCCGAGCCCTGACGGCAGAGCAAGGAATGCTCGCTGGCTATGTGCAGGGTGCGCGCGGGCGGACGCTGCGGCCGGTGTTGATCCCGGGTAATGTCATCAAGGGTGAGTGGCGGGGAAGGGTAGCCGGGCAACTGCCCTCTATGATTGCAGAATTGCAGCACAGTCGCGGCCATTTGCTGGGTGAGCCACTCGCCACAGCAGCGATTGAATGGGCCTGTGCGCTGACAGCGGCGACTTTGCCTGAGGGGCATCCCTATCCGCGCCTCCATTCCGCTCTCGACGGCTTGCTGGCGGCTGTGGAACTGGCGCCCACGGCGCGTGCATGGGCTCCGGCTATGGCGCGCTATGAGGCGTTGCTGCTATCCGAATTGGGCTATGGCGGCGGCGATGTGGAGGTTGTCGGGACGGCAGAAGCGCTAAAGGCAATGGCATCGCACCGTGAGGCTTTGATCATCCACATCCTTGGCGAACGGCGCGCCGAGGTGATCGCCGCACGGGAACGGCTTGTAGATCGGCTAAAAAGGGCGGTTGCATAAGGATTTGCAACGCGGCAAAGGCTCCCGCGAATGTTTGGAGTATCCCCATGCTAATCGCCCTGTTGCCCGGAGACGGGATCGGTCCAGAAGTTATTGCCGAAGCACGCCGCGTGCTCGATGCGTTGGGTATTCCCGGGCTAAGATTTGAAGAAGCGCCGGTCGGCGGCGCTGCCTATAAGGCTGTTGGCCATCCACTCCCAGCCGAAACACTTGCTCTCGCCGAGCGCGCTGATGCAATCCTGTTTGGCGCGGTGGGTGATCCTGATTGCGACGCGCTTGAGCGCCATTTGCGCCCGGAACAGGCAATATTGGGGTTGCGAAAGGAACTTGGCCTTTTCGCTAATCTCCGACCCGCAAAGCTCTTTCCCGAGCTGGCCGACGCGTCTGCGCTCCGTCCTGAAGTCGCAGCACAAATTGATCTGATCATTGTCCGCGAGACCAATGGCGACGTCTATTTCGGCGAAAAGGGCATTCGCCAAACCGCAGCTGGCAGGCGTGAAGGGTATGACATCATGTCCTATGATGAGGATGAGGTGCGCCGGATCGCACGGGTCGGCTTTGAAACCGCCATGGCGCGGGCCAAAAAGCTGTGTTCCGTCGATAAGGCCAATGTACTGGAAACCAGTCAGCTATGGCGCGATGTGATAATTGAAGTGGCGGCGGACTACCCCGAAGTCGCGCTCAGCCATATGTATGTCGATAATGCTGCGATGCAGTTGGTGCGCGATCCCGGCCAGTTTGATGTGATTGTAACGGGCAATTTGTTTGGTGACATTTTATCCGATCAGGCAAGCATGTGCGTCGGTTCTATCGGTATGCTGCCAAGCGCAACACTCGATGCAGAGCAAAAGGGGCTGTATGAGCCGATCCATGGCAGCGCGCCGGATATTGCGGGACACGGCAAAGCCAATCCGTTGGCAACGATATTGTCCGCTGCGATGATGCTGCGATATTCTTTTGCTCAGCATATGGCTGCAGACCGAATAGAGGCGGCGGTGGCCAAGGCTTTGGCAGGAGGCGCGCGCTCGCCCGACTTGGGTGGCAGCCATAGCACCAGTGAAATGGGTGATGCAGTGCTTGCGGCATTGACCTGACCGTGATTCTGCCAGAATAGCAGGACGATGAAGAAAAGCACCGGCCTCGATCGATCAATAACCTCCAGATGGCGCCCGGCGACGCAGGCCGTGCGCGGCGGCACATGGCGCAGCGAGCATGGGGAGACCTCGGAAGCCTTGTTCCTTTCCTCTGGCTACACCTATGATGATGCGGAGACGGTAGCGGCGCGTTTTGCTGGCGAACAGCAGGGTATGACCTATAGCCGTTTGCAAAACCCTACTGTCGCTATGGTGGAGGAACGAATTGCCCTGATGGAAGGGGCAGAGGCGTGCCGCATGCAGGCGACGGGTATGGCGGCAATGACAACGGCCATGCTTTGCCAACTGAATAGTGGCGATCATGTCGTCGCAGCGCGTGCTGCCTTTGGCTCGTGCCGCTGGCTGACCGACAGCCTGCTACCGCGCTGGGGCATTACCACCACGACTATCGACAGCCGCGACAATGATGCTTGGAAGGCGGCAATCCAGCCAAATACCAAAGTCTTCTTTTTTGAAACGCCAGCCAACCCGACAATGGATATTGTCGACATGGAATATGTTTGTGGGCTGGCAAAGGAGCACGGCATCACGACCGTTGTCGACAATGCTTTTGCCACAAGTGTGCTGCAGCGCCCGCTGGATTTTGGCGCCGATGTGGTGGCCTATAGCGCGACCAAGCTGATGGACGGGCAGGGCAGAGTATTGGCCGGCGCGGTGTGCGGTTCGGAAAAATGGATCAACGATGTGCTGTTGCCTTTCCAGCGCAATACCGGGCCGAATTGCTCCCCGTTTAATGCATGGGTAGTGCATAAGGGCTTGGAAACGCTGGAATTGCGCGCAATGAAGCAATCTGAAAACGCGCTTGCTGTCGGGCGCTTTCTGGAGAGCCGTGTTCCCAAGATGCTTCACCCCGGCCTGGCCAGCCATCCGCAGCACAATTTGGCGATGCGGCAGATGAAGGCCTGCGGCCCGATCTTTTCCTTTGTGCTTGATGGCGGGCGGCGACAGGCCATGGACTTGCTCAACGCACTCGAACTGATCGATATTTCAAATAACATTGGTGATAGTCGCAGCCTGTGCTGCCATCCAGCGTCAACTACCCACTACAGCGTTGCCGAGGACCAAAGGGTAATTATGGGGGTTGAAGAAGGGATGCTGAGGATCAACATCGGGCTGGAAGACCCGCAGGATTTGATCGACGATCTCGATCAGGCCTTGCTAAAGGTAGGCCTGTAAAGGAATAGCCGTGATCCTCGACGCTTTTTTCACCGACCATGCAACAACCGACGGCGTGACTGTTCGGGTGGTGACGAATTTCCTGGATGACCAATCAGTGCCAGCGCAGAACCGCTGGTTCTGGTCATACCATATCCGCATCGAAAATCATCGTGACGATGCCGTGCAGTTGCTAAGTCGGCATTGGAAAATCACAGACGGTCGCGGGATGGTGAACCATGTTGACGGTGATGGCGTCGTCGGGGAACAGCCTTTGCTGCAGGCAGGCGGCAGCCATGATTATGTTTCTGGTTGTCCGCTGGGGACACCGTCGGGCATTATGGAAGGGCATTATCGTTTTATCCGCGCTGACGGATCAACATTCCTTGTCGAAATTCCCCGCTTCCGGCTGGTGGCTCCGGCGACAGCGCGATGAAACGGACCCACTTGCCCCTCAACGGCCTGCGCGTTTTCGATGCAGCGGCACGCCATCTGAGCTTTACCAAGGCAGCCGATGAGCTTGCCGTAACGCCTGCGGCAGTCGGTCAGCAAATACGGGCTTTGGAGGATATGCTGGGCGTCGTCCTGTTCCGTCGTGCGCCCAAGGGGCTTGAACTAACAGGAGAGGCGGAAAAAGGTCTGGATGCGCTGCGCGCCGGTTTTCTGCAGTTTGAAGAATCTGTGCGGGCAATGCAATCAGGGCAATCGTCCAACTATCTTACAATTGCGGCACCGCGGGATTTTACCGCCAAATGGCTAACCCCTCGTCTGGCCCGCTACGGCGCTGCCAATCCCGAAATCCAGTTTACGCTGGTGTCCGCCGATGATGATATCGACTTTACAGAGGCCAATCTCGACATTGCCATCCGGCTGGCGGAGGGACCGGGAGACCATGAGGGCGTAAAGCTGGGCGATGGCTCCTTTGTGCGTGTGGGCGCTCCCGTTGGAGGCGCGAAAACACAAATTAGTTGGCCGCGTTGTCCTGCCGCTGATGGTGAGGCGACATTGCGTTTAGGGGACGCCGGGCTTGCTATTGATGCGGCTGCGATTGGGCTAGGCGAAGCTGTCGTTCCCTATTTGCTTGCGGCTGCAGATCTGGATGCAGGCCGTATCCGGGCATTGGACAATATGCAGGATCATTCGCTTGCCTATTGGCTTATCGCGCCCTTGCCGCAATGGCGGCAAAAGAAGGTGAAGGCGCTGGTCGAGGCGCTGGTTGCGGCCTAGCCATACGGCTTCACTTCACATTAATTCAAATCGCGCTATATAAGCTTCGTCCGGTTCGCCGGACTATGGCGATAAATTGCGATGTGCAATAGATGCAGCGGACCCGGGGGCGGTACCCGGCAGCTCCACCATATCCCCCGATTTCCGGGGCAAATGACGGGGCTGAACTAGGATCGACGTGCGTTGAAAAGCATTGTTTTTGCCCGGCATGAATAAGCCGTGAAATGGTTCAAAACTCATAAGTGCCAACGATAACGAAGCACTTGCTCTCGCAGCATAATCTCGGGCCTCACGGTCTAGGATTATTCTAAAAGAACGCGGCCGAACCGGCCGGGCAACAGAAAGGTTACAGCGGCCGCCTCCGGAGCCGGGCAACAGAATCCGGAGGACCTAATTTTTCATCCAGGCTTTTCGTCATCCCGAACTTGTTTCGGGGTAACGCAATGACATCGCGTGTTATCCTGGAATGGAATGGCCGGAGGTCAAACAAGTTCAGGATGACGAATATGGGAGTTGGTCTCAATCCACCCCGAATTGTTGGTGATACTCCACGGCTTGCAGCATTTTTGCCGAGGCGAGGAAGACCGCACCCATGCAAAGCAGCATAAAGACCCAGCCGATCCGCCCGGGATACTGTACCATATAATCCTGCCCCCGTTTCACCGCACCCAGCGCGAGCGGGTAGGTGATGAGGAAGACCTCTGCCTTTGTCTTGATTTGAAAGAGGCGCGCGAATTTTTTCATATGTTAACACCACACGGAGCAAAGCGCGTGCCAGCCGCAGAAAAGCAGGGCTTGCGATGGTTAACGGCATAGGGGTTTGTAAAACTTCCCGACACCCCTTTCCCGTCGCCCCGTGCTTGACACGGGGTTAGGCTTTTGATGTCGGGCGGCAAAAAGCCAAGCCCCGCATCAAGTGCGGGGCGACGCCGTTTAGAGGATCGTCAAATCAGCTCCGTCAACTCGCACGTTTCGAGAAGCGCCTTGCGCGCCTTTTGAACCTGCTCGACCAACGCAGGATCGGCCAACTGATCGGGCACAATGCTGTCCGGCCAATGCGCAGCAACAACCTCCGCCATCCGGTCCAGCTTGGCCTCATCCGCCATGAAACGCTGGTCGACCGTTGCCGGGTCTGCCACCACCCTTAGCCGCAAGCAGGCCGGGCCACCGCCATTGGCCATCGACTGGCGGACATCGACGGGGACAAGGCGGCGGATTGGACCATTACCTGCGACATGCTCCTGAAGCCAGCCCCAGACATTGGCATTGGCTTGCGCCTCGGTCGGCAGGATGAGCGCCATTTCGCCTGCTGGCAACGTCACCAGCTGGGCATTGAACAAATAGCTTTGCACTGCATCGGCCAAGCTAACCCGATCAGCCGGGACGACCACGATTTCTGCCTCAGGCATTTTGGCGCGGATCGCGGCATAAGCGGCATCGGGGTCTTCAAACGCCTGTTCGTGCGTGAACAATACCCGCTCATTGGCGACTGCGACAACGTCATTGTGAAACGCCCCTGCGGCAATGGCGATCTCCGATTGCTGGATGAACAATGTCCGTTCGGGATCGAGCCGGTGCGCACGGGCGACGGCCCTGGACGATTCAATATGCTGCCGCGCGGGGAAGGGGCCGCCCGACTTGCCATAGACAAAAATCTCAAGGCCAGCCTCGCCATGCGATGGGCACAGCCGCATGAAATTGGCCGCACCTTCATCGCCATAGGGCGGCGGAACGGGGCCGTGCACGGCAAAGTGACGCTCATCGACAAAGGCGAGTTTAAGCTGCGCCAGCGTGCCAGACCATTCATGGCTTCGGTGCGCCATGGTGAGCAGGTTGGCGGCGGACAGATGGCAGCGACCATCGGCAGTATCCGGGGCAGGCGACACGGTTGCCGCATTTGCTGCCCACATAGCGGAGGCCGAAAAGGCAGCGGCGCGGATATGCGGCTCTGCGCTTGCCATGTCGGTCGCCAACCCTGCCAGCCAGCCTGCGTTAGGCCGGTCCAGCGGCATGAAAAAACCCTGTTTAAGGCCCAGCCGCAAATTGGCGCGCATCTTTTCTATGCCTTGCAGTGTGGCAGCGCGCGGCTGTGATACTGCACCGGCATTATTGGCGGAGGCAATATTGCCGGGACTTAGTCCTGCATAATTATGGCTGGGGCCGATAATGCCGTCAAAATTGATTTCGTGGATCATTGTTACCACCGCGCCACTTGGGTTATCATGTCGCCCGCTGAAATGCCGAGCGCGGCGGCGCATACTTCGTCAAGGATGACGCCATTGTCATGGGGTAAAGTCCAGCCATAGGCGGACTTGAAGCCGTTTAGTCGCCCCACCGTGACCAGCTTTTTTTCTCCACCCAAATGTTCGCCCAGCTGGGCACTGATTTCGGCCACCACGACATCCTCTGCTTCACGGATGCTTCGGATCTGGTCGGTCCGCACAGTCATCGTCGGCCCGCCATCGAAAATGTCGACATATTTCTCCCAGGCAAAGCCTTCATTTTCCAGCATCCGCATGGCGGCGCGCCCCGATGGATGCGGAACGCCAATCACCGATTTGGCGTTTTCAGGAAGCATTGCGATATAGACTGGATGCTTGGGCATCAAATCAGCGATAAACTGGTTGCCATGCTTGGCATTGAATTCGTCGGCGTCCTGAAAATTCATGCCAAAGAATTTGCCTGCGACACCATCCCAGAAAGGCGACCCCCCCGCTTCGTCAATCACACCCCGCAATTCCGCAAGAGCGCGATCATGAAAGCGTGCGCGGTGGTTGCGAATGAAAAGATAGCGCGTCCGGGCGATCAGCATGCCAAGTCCACCTGCGCGTTCGCCAGGGTGCAGGAATAGCCCACCGACTTCAGTCGTGCCCTCCAGATCGGTTGACAGGTTCAATATATCAGCGCGGAAGGTGCGGCCCAGTTCTTCGCTATGCTGCGTAAGCGCGCCAATGCGGTAGCTGTAAAATGGCCATTTCTGGCCTACGGCAGAAAATATCTGGCAGGTGCCGCGGACTTCGCCAGTCTTTATATTTTCCAGCACGAAAACGAACAGGTCATCAGCGATACTGTCCTCTTCACGGCCGAAAGCTTCAGCCGATCGTTCAAGCTTTTTGGTCAGCGCCTTGCGGTCTGGTGGCAGGTTGGTGAAGCCCCCCCCTGTTCGCTTCGCCATTTCATAAAGTGCCTGCACGTCGTCAAGGCGCGCCGGCCGGATAATAAAGCTCATAAACTCCCCTTGGTCGCAATCCGCATCAGTGTCAGCGCGGAAAGCGCTGCCCGTTCGGACAGGCTATCGACGATCAGATATTCGTCAGCGCTATGGATGCTGCCGCCGCGTACGCCCATAGTATCGACCACAGGAATGCCGCAAGCAGCGATATTATTGCCATCGCAAACCCCGCCGCTGGGCTTCCAGCCGATGGTAAGGCCCAAGTCTGCGCCGCATTGCTTGACCAGGCCAAAAAGCTTTTCGGCTTGCGGGTCCAGCGGCTTTGGTGGTCGGTTGAAACCACCGTGAAGGTGGAGTGAAACACCGTGTTCGCTTTCAATGGCGGCCATTAGCGCTTTAATCTCATTATGTGCAAAAGCCTGAAGCTCGGCATTAAGGGGGCGCAAATTGACCCTTAAAATAGCATGATCGGGCACAACATTATTGGGGCTGCCGCCATCAATCTTTGCCGGATTTACCGTCAGGCCATCCCGCGTCAGCGCCTTTAGCCGTAATGCAAGGTCAGCCGCAGCCAGCAGCGCATTGCGCCCGTCCTGCGGGTTACGCCCGGCATGTGCGCTTTTGCCAGTGAAGATGATGGAGAAATTTCCGCTTCCGGGCCGTGCCCCTGCCAATGTGCCATCGGGCAAGGCAGAGGGTTCGTAAGTGAGGGCCGCGAGTTTGCCTGTGGCGAGTTGCTCAATCAGCTTGGCCGAGGATGCCGAACCGGTTTCCTCATCGCTGTTGATCATAACCTGATAGCCAACATGGCGAAACGCATCGCTGGTCTCTGCCGCCAACAAGGCGGCGAGCATCACGGAAATTCCGCCCTTCATATCGGCTACGCCTGGTCCGTTGAGGACGCCGTCCTGCAACCATTTCTGTTCCTGAAAAGGATGATCAACCCCAAATACCGTATCCATATGGCCAGTCAGCAGCAGTTGCAGCGGTGCCTCTGGGCGGACAGTTGCAACCAGATGGCGGCCATGGTCGATTTCGACAATCGTCCCATCGGCCAGCACGCGTTCTACCGGGGCTGGGTCGACCAGCTCAACTTCTCCGTGCAGCGATCCAAAGGCATCAGCAAGCAGGCTGGCCGTTGCGCCAAGCCCTTTGAGATTGCCGGTGCCGCTGTTGATCCCGGCCCAGATCTGCACCTGCGCCAACATGCGGTCATTGTCGATTCGCTCAATTGCGGCGCGTTCCGTGGGGGCAAGCGATTGCATGGCTAACCAATAGCCATGGCGGCTTCGTTATACCACCCCTAGCAACCTCGCGATTGCGCACCATTCGGGAATATCGACTGTTTCGGGTCGCCGGTCTTCGGCGATTCCGGCGTCGCGCAACGCGTCAAGCGCACCCGGAATGCCCTTCAAACTCTGACGCAGCATTTTGCGGCGCTGCCCGAAGGCGGCGGCAGTCAGCTTTTCCAGCGTTGCCATCTTCACCCCTTCAGGTGCCGCAGCTGGGACGATATGCACCACAGCCGACATCACCTTGGGTGGCGGAGTAAAGGCGCTGCGATGCACTGGCATGGCGATTCTGGCTTCGGCGCGCCATTGGGCGAGGATGGCAAGGCGGCCATAGGCATCGCTGCCCGCTGTGGCGACGATGCGCTCGGCCACCTCCCGCTGGAACATCAGTGTAAGCGATAGCCATTTGGGTGGCCAGATGTCGCTGGTAAGCCAGCCGACGGTAAGCGCTGTCCCCACATTATAGGGCAGATTTGATGCGATATGAAACGGTCCATCTATTTCTTCGGATGGATCCATTTTCATTGCATCGCCCTCAATGATCCGCAGCTTGCCCGGAAAGGCTTCAGAGAGTTCTTCTAACGCCGGGATGCACCGACGATCACGTTCGACAGCTGTGACTCGCGCACCTGCGCGCAGTAACGCGCGAGTCAGTCCCCCCGGTCCGGGGCCAACCTCAAACACGTCCTGATCGGCAAGTTTTCCCGGCACGGCAGCAATGCGATCCAGCAACTGCGCATCGAACAGGAAATTCTGCCCCAGCGCCTTGCTGGCCGACAGGCCATGGCGCGCAATCACTTCGCGCAAGGGTGGTAGTCTGTGCAAATCATTCATACGCAATTTTGCGAATAGGCCTGCCGGTTTTTCGCCGCTTCAGCTGCCATCTTTATGGCTGCAATCATGGATTCGGGACGCGCCTCATCGCGGCCGGCAATGGCGAAGGCTGTACCATGATCGGGCGATGTTCTGATAATTGGCAGACCCAGCGTGATGTTGACGGCTTCATGAAAATATAGCGTTTTTAAGGGGATCAGCGCCTGATCATGATAAGCGCACAAGGCTGCGTCATAATGCGCACGCGCCTCTGCATGGAACATGGTGTCGGCGGGAAGCGGCCCGGCAATGTCAAAGCCTTCACCGCGAATCTTTTCCAGAGCAGGGCCAAAAATATCGATTTCTTCGCGGCCCATATTGCCTGCTTCGCCGGCATGGGGGTTGAACCCTGCCAATGCCAGCCGTGGTGTCGTAATTCCAAAGTCGCGCTGCAATCCCTTGGCCGTTGCCCTTATCCGCTGACGCACAAGTCGGGCGTCGAGCTGCTCCGCGACACTGCTGAGCGGGATATGCGTTGTCATGGGCACAACCCTCAGGTCGGGGCCGGCAAGCATCATGACGGCATTATTCTTTGCAATCCCACATCGCTCAGCAACAAATTCGGTTTGTCCGGGATAGGTGAAACCAATTGCGTACAGCTGTGACTTTGAAACCGGCCCAGTCACCAATCCTGCAGCATTGCCGGATCGGGCATAGCCTGTTGCCATTTCCAGCGCCTGCATGGCGCAATGGGCTCCGTCGAGATCGGGTTTGCCCGGTTTCAACTTGGCGCAGCTATGGACATGGAGCACGGGCAGCGCAGTGTCGAACCGTTCCAGTGCCTGTGCCGGACTGTCGATCCGTTCGACTGGACCATTCCAGTGCGGTGCAAAACCGTCTGCATCACCGATCGCGAAAAACGGATGCAGTTTCTGTTTTTCGCGCTGTTCCCATGCCTTGCCGATGATTTCCGGCCCAATACCAGCCGGGTCGCCCATCGACACCGCAAGAGGCAGTCCGGAAATTTGCATCAGTTATATTCGATAATCGCGTCACGCCTCAGGCTACGCATGAACAGCTGAGCCCGCTTTTCAATTCGCTCTTCTTCGATCTCGTTCATGATCTGGTCAAAGGTTTTGTCTGCGGCAGCCTTGGGTGCGTCCCGGCCGCAAACGACGAACACGCGCACGCCATCTTCCAGCGACCCATAAGGCGGTGTGGACTGGCCAACATTCAGCTGCAGCATCACATTCTGCAACGCCGCTGGCAGATCAGCGATGCGAATTCCGTCTCGGTTGACCACTTCCGCACCCAAGGTTCGGGCAACATCATCGGCCGCGCCGCAACCGTTGATTTTCGCTGTTTCTTCGGCAAATCGCTTCACCAGTGGCCCGGCTTGCGCTTCGGTTGTGCCTACAGGAAAATCTATGGCAACCTGTTTCAGGCTCAGCCGCGCTTCTCGCGGATCGCTCATGCCAATCTGCCGTTTGTCGATAAGCAACAATATGTAGACGCCGCCTGCGGTCGGCACCGCAACGATTTCGCCCTGGCTCATTTCCACCACTGCACTGCCATTGGCCTGCGACAATTGGCCAAGCTTCACCCAACCCAAGTCGCCGCCTTGAGCTTTGGAGCTTGCCTCGGACATTTGCAGGGCCATTTCCGGAAAAGACCCGCCGTTGCGCAGGTCCTCAATTATCTTTCGAGCGGTTTCATAAACCTGCTCGCGATTTTGGTCATTGGCAGAAAGGTAAATTTCGCCAACGCGATATTCGACTGTTCCTTTGCTGGCTTCAAGGCGCTGCAGCGTCGCATTCACTTCATCATCGCTGACGTTGATAAACGGCGTGACGTGGCGGCCCAGTACGCGGTTCCAAGCCAATTCCGCCCTTACCTGTTTGCGCAGCGAAGCGATGTTTGAACCCATTTGCACCAGATTCTTCTCGCAATCGGGCACCGAGCGTTTGAAATTCTGGTCACAAACGCGAGCGACATAGTCGCTGACCTCTGCCTCTGGAACTTCCATCTCGTCAACCGTTGCGGCCTGAATACGAAGCGTTTCGTCAATCAACTGACCCAATATCTCAATCCGCAACTGCTCACGTTGTGCAGGCGGAACCTGGTCGATATTTCCATTCGTCAGCAGCGCGATACGCTGATCAATATCGGTGCCGGTAATGATTTCGCCATTCACCAATGCGCTGGCGCGCCGGACATTTGGGTCGTTTCTTTTGACCAATATCTGCCCGCCGGGAACATCCAGAGTGGTTTCTACAACGGCTTCGTCGGCAACTGTCTGCCCATTGGCAGGTGTCAGGACGACTGCCGCAACGGCAGCAGTAGCAAGGAAAAACTGGCGAATAGAACGCATTGAGTGACTTCCAATTATTGCACTTAAGGCCGGGTCAATAGGAATTAACGGCTGAACGAATGATGAGCGACAATCCCCCTGGCCCATTGGCTGGTGCCTGCTTTAGACACCCAGATTGCGAAATGCCAGCCGGAAGAGGAAAGTATTGCCACGCCGGGCATCGCCGGTCGGCTGATAATCGCGACGCCAGGTAACTGCAATGGACAGGCAGTCATCATCATAGGCCACGCCCAGCCGATGACGAATGGGATCAAAACCGTCTGCAGTGGTCAGCGGGTCTTCGCGTGCGCTTGTCAAATCAATGATCGTTGAACCGAAAACTGACCAGTAGCGGGCGACGCGAACGCGGCCGGCCAAGCGGATTTCCTCACGGTCAGAAAGATCTTCAACGGTGTTAATGTCGCGATCCAGCTTTAGATAGCCGACCTGAACATAAGTGCTGCGTGATCCTATGGTTGCGTCAATTTCGTTACGACGAATGGCAAAGCTGTCCTTGTCCAGCCGGAAGCGGTGGGTGAATTTGACGAAATCCTTGAACCGGACTTCGCTGCGGCCAACGACGTCCGAGATCTTGTCGGAAAGGCCAGTGCCATCGGGGAAGATGTTAGCGCGGTTGGACAATCGGTAGCTTTGTCCGATATTGAAATCGAATGTAACGTCCTTGCCACGTACAGACCAATCGAGCCCGTAAGTGATGCGGAAATTATCCTCTATCCGGTCATAACCGGAAAAGCGGTTCAGCGCGAAAAGATTGCTGTCCTCCAGATCGACTGAGCGCGAGTCTTCATTGGGGACTTCCAGATTGCCGGTCGTCTTGGTGCCGACCAATTGCAGGCGTGGCGTAAGTATCTGGGTGCTGTTGCCAAATGCCGAGCCCACTAGCGGCCAACGCATTTCCGCCGCAGCGGCAACGGTGCCGCGTCCTTTCCAGCCGCTGTCTCCTCGATAAATGGCAGTCAATGTGCTGGCATTTTCATCGCTGTGATAAACATCGCCGCGGCTGAGCAGTGTGAATTTCAATTCCTGACCCAGCCCGGTGATCGAGCGCCTGTCCCACCGTGCAGAGGCAAAGGCGCGCTGAGTATCCTGCCCGGCTGTGCGACCGATTAAAAGTGAATTTGCCTGTAACTCGACGCGACCACCAAGAATGGGATCATTGAACCTTCGCCGGTAGTCCACTTCCGGAAGCGCAACCGGCTGCAGCCCTTGCCTATCGCCGGTCCTGAGCGTTTGCACGCCCCAGCCGTTGAAAGAAAAATAGCTATCGGAGTCTATGCGCTCAACCGAGATATTGTTGCGCAGCCGGTCATCGCGACTGATGTCATAACGGCGCAGGAAGGTGCGGTCTGTTGCAAGCCGCAAGGACGCACTGGCCGACCAATTGGGGGTGAACTGGAAACGGCCGGTACCATCAAAATAGCCGCGAAAGGCATTTGTTCCTGCAACCGGACCGGCAGCCGTTGATACCCGATTGGAATAGGTGGCATAGCCCGTGAGTTGAAACGCGCCCTTATTTTGCAGCGAACGGAGCTGACCATGCACCATGGGGGCCACATCACTGAACAAATGAGCCGACACTGTCAGGTCGCGGTTTTGTGACAGTCGCCAATAATAGCCTTGCTCAATTTCGACCCCATTGTTCCGGGAAAAGCGCAGGTTAGGCACAAGGAAACCACTGCCAGCCTGCGTCTCAGCCGGGTGTGAGAGTCCAGGGAGCGGGACAACGGGTAAACCGAAAAGCTCGATCCTCGCTCCGGTATATTTCACCCGTTTCTTTTCTGGATCATACACCACTTTTGCGGCTTTGACCTGCCAGCTGGGTTCCTTGGGACAACCATCCGGACGTTCGACGGCACAGGGCGTATAGGCAGCCTGTTCAAGCGTCAAACGTCCGTCAGTGCGCGTCCCCTTGTTGGCGGCGAGGCGGCTTCCGTCCTTAAGGACCAGAAGCAAATTTTCGACCACGCCATCCTTCAGGGAATCCGTAACTGCAATACTGTCGCCATAGGCAACATCACCACGCGGGCCGATGGAGCGAATATTGCCAGAGGCAGTGACTGCTCCAGACTTGCGATCCCAGATCACAGTATCGGCACGAAGCGTGTAGCCATCGCGACTGACGACAACATTGCCTTTGGCGGTTACAACATCGGTCGGGCTGTCATATTCAATAACATCGGCGGAAAACGCGATATTATCCGGATCCTCAGTCGCCACCTGCTCGGCCTGCTGTGCAAGCGCGCCATGCCCACCTAAAGAGGCAGACAGCAGCAGGGCAACTGTTGCAGCGCGTTTCAAAATTCGGTGAGGGCTTGAAAGGGTCATAATGTTTTCGCGTCCTTACCGCCCATATCCCCCTGGGTCCAGCCCAGCGGCTGCACTTGCTTGCCTTAACATTGTGTGACTGCCTTTTTGCTTTAATTACGCGCAATTGTTCGCCTATAGCATCGTCCAATTGCGCAGCCGCGCCGTCTTTCTGACATTTTGAAAGGTACCATAGAAATGGAAATCCGCTTTGCAGGCCAGCGTCCCGCAGATGCCGATGTGATTGGATTCATTGTAACAAAAAGCAGCTGGGAGAATTTTGTCTTTCCGCTCGACAATCCCGAGCTTGCCAGGGAAACGGCCCGTATTGCCCGATTTGAGGGCGGAGCAGGCCAGAGTTTCCTGTATTTCGCGCAGGAAGCTGGCCGAACGATCCGCATCTGTCTGCTGGCGGTGGCCGATGGCGACGCCGGAGACTACCAAAAAGCTGGTGGCGATCTGATCGCAAAGGTACAAACCAGTGGTGCCAAGAGCATTGTGTTGCATGCCGAAAATCTGACAGCCAAAGCGGCAGCCGAAACCGCCTATGGCGCAACATTGCGCAATTGGCGGATCGACAAATATCGCACCAAGCTGGCGGAAACCTCAAAGCCAACCGTGACCAGCTTGACTGTGGTGGGTGCACCCGCCGATGCAATAACATATTGGTCTGATTACGCTGCAATTGCCGATGGGGTTGCCTTGACCAAGGAATTGGTCAGCGAACCAGCCAATATCATCTATCCAGAAAGTTTCGTTGACCGCTGCCAGCATCTTAAGGAGCTGGGGGTCGAGATCACTGTTCTTGATGACAAGGAAATGGCAAAGCTGGGAATGGGTGCGCTGCTGGGCGTCGCGCAGGGTTCCGTCCGTCCGGCACGGATGCTGGTTATGCGCTGGGACGGCACCAATGGTGTGCAAGAGAAACCGGTCGTTTTCGTTGGCAAGGGCGTGACCTTTGATACTGGCGGTATCTCCATAAAGCCCGCCGCAGGCATGGAAGACATGAAGTGGGACATGGGCGGCGCAGGCGCCGTTGCCGGGACCATGAAGGCGCTGGCGGGCCGCAAGGCCAAGGCGCATGTCGTCGGCATTTGCGGCCTGGTCGAGAATATGCCCGATGGCAATGCGCAACGCCCCGGCGACATTGTTACCAGCATGTCAGGTCAGACAATCGAAGTAATCAACACCGACGCAGAAGGGCGGCTGGTGCTATGCGATGCGCTGCACTGGGCGCAGGAAACCTATAATCCCGATACGATCATTGATCTTGCAACGTTGACTGGCGCGATCATCATTTCGCTGGGTAAGGAACATGCCGGGCTTTTTTCAAACAGCGACGAGTTGTCGGACAAACTTCTTGCAGCGGGCACCGCGACGGGCGACAAATTGTGGCGGCTTCCTATCGGTCCAGCCTATGACAAATTAATCGACTCACCCATAGCAGACATCAAGAATGTCGGCCCGCGCGATGCCGGTTCGATCACCGCAGCACAATTTCTGCACCGCTTTATCAAGGACGGCGTCAAATGGGCGCATCTTGATATTGCCGGGACGGTTTGGGGCGACAAGGATGGCCCGACCTGGGCGAAGGGCGCTACGGGCTATGGCGTGAAACTGCTCGACCGGTTTGTGGCGGATAATTATGAGGGGTGATCCCACTTTCTCCCCTCCCGCTTGCGGAAGGGGTCGGGGGTGGGTGCGAGCCGAGGGCGAGCTTGCGACGTCTCAGGCCCACCCCAAACCCCTTCCGCAAGCGGGAGGGGCTTAAAGAATGCAAGTCGATTTCTACCAGCTCACCCGCGATCCGGCGCATGTTGTGCTGCCAGCGATTGCAAATAAGGTGCTGGAAG
>CAYVQO010000034.1:18714-19813 GCA_964452835.1 uncultured Sphingorhabdus sp.
ACCCGCGATCCGGCGCATGTTGTGCTGCCAGCGATTGCAAATAAGGTGCTGGAAGAGGGCCGTCGTCTGCTGGTTGTCAGCAGTGATATGGGGCAATTGAAAACAATCTCTTCGGCGCTGTGGAATTGGAAAGAAGAGAGTTTTCTTGCCCATGAACGCGCCGATGCGGGTGATGCGGCATTGCAACCCATATTGCTTTCGCAAGCTATGGAAGCCGGCAATGATGCCCGGCTGGTTGCGCTGGCCGATGGCGAGTGGCGCGATGCGGCGCTGGCCTTTGACCGCGTCTTTTACCTCTTTCCACCGCAATATACCGATCAGGCGCGTAATGCGTGGCGTGCGCTTAAAGGGCGCGACAATGTCGAGCGCCGCTATTGGAAACAGGATGGTGGCAAATGGCGGCAGGGGCCGTAAGGGATGCCAAAACCGACCATTCTTGACGCAGGACAATGCCCTATTAACCGGTGAAATCATGTGAAGGAGAAAACCGATGCGACCCGTTTTGATCCTGATTGCGCTCGCCGCCCTGTCCGCTTGCGGCAATGAAAAGACCACTACCGTTACCACGTCCGACGGCGAGGAAGTGAAAGTCACGACCGATGGCAGCAATAGCGCGGAAAGCGGGACCATTACTTTTGAAGGCAAGGATGGTTCGGGCAAGATCGTCTACGGCGATGATGCTGCAAAAGCTGGCTTGCCGCTTGGCTTGCCGGTCTATCCAGGCGGCGAAGTGCAGGGCGCGTTCAGCGGTAGCGACAAGGATAGCAAGGGCGGCATGGTCACTGTGATGACCAGCGATCCGCCAGCGAAGGTCATCGAATTTTACAAGGCCGAAGCGGGCAAGCGCGGCTTTGGCATTGAGGGTTCCGCCACCGCAGCAACTGGCGGCAGCAGCATGACGAGCTTCTCTGCCAAGGGCAAAGGTGGTGAAACGTTGATGGTGACTGCAACGCCGGGTGAGGGTGGTAAGACGCAAGCCATGATCATTGCGGGCAGCAAGAATTAAGCTTTCCAAACGCAGACTTGCCAACGCGCAGCGGCGCGGCTAGAGGCGCGCCCAACACTCAACCCCCCAAATTCTGGAGCATATCATGGCGGT
>CAYVQO010000035.1:0-8873 GCA_964452835.1 uncultured Sphingorhabdus sp.
GCTGCAAGCGCTTAGCAATAGCGCGGCAAATTTTTTCGAAAAATCAAGCTTTTCTGCGGCTTTCCAACTTCCCTTGCCGCGGCCGCATCTCTATATAGCATATTAGCAGATAAAGGAGCGACGGCCATGAAGGGCGATGCAAAGGTAATCGAGTTTTTGAACGAGGCGCTTAAGAATGAGCTGACCGCAATCAACCAATATTGGCTCCACTACCGCTTGCTCGACAATCTGGGCGTCACCAAGCTCGCTGACTATGAGCGCCATGAATCGATCGACGAGATGAAGCATGCTGATAAGCTCGCCGAGCGCATCTTTTTCCTCGACGGCCTGCCCAATTTCCAATTGCTGGGAAGGCTGCGTGTTGGCGAATCGGTTGAGGAAATCCTAAAGGCCGATCTCGAGCTGGAATATGATGCTCTGCCGCTGCTAAAAGACGCCATTGCCCATTGCGAAAGCGTGCGGGACTATGTCAGCCGCGATCTTTTTGCTGCTATCCTCGACAGCGAGGAAGAGCATGTGGATTTCCTTGAAACCCAGTTCGACCTGATCAAGCAAATGGGCATCCAGAATTATATCCAAATGCAGTCGAAGGCACCCGAAGCCTAGGCTAGAATCGACTAAACTGGGTGTTGCCGACAGACCGGTTGCCAAAGCCCGCGCGGCGCTCAACAAGCGGACTCGCTTCTGCCTCAAGCGCCGCCATGGTGCGTTCAAAAAGCGGACGCAGTTGTACGACCTTTTCTACCAATTCGGCCGGATCTTGCTGAATTTCAACATAGTGCCGCGCAGTCACTTCAATTTCTTCGGCAAGCGCGGCCAGTTTTTCGGCGCCAAACTGAAAGCCCTCACCCTTCAATGTATGTGCAGGCAGGACCAGCTTGACCGAGCTGCGGTCACGCATAGCCGCCTCAATCGCTGCTACTGACTTGGTGCCATCTTCGCGGAAATAACCGAGCACGCGAACAAAGGATTCGCCGAGCACAGCGCGCGTCTCGCCAAATATAGTCCAATTGATGATTTCATCGCTTTCGGGGGTCACTGCCAAAAACTCCTGTTCAATTGGCCCCACATCACAAACACTACACCTACCGGTGATTGGTAAAGAGATCGTTTATACTCTACGCAGAGCGTCCGGCGTTTCATTTGGAAGAAAAGGGATTTTTGGGTGCGCGCAGGTTGAGCCGGACTGGCACGGCACCAAAATCAAGGTCACGGCGGATGCCGTTCAACAAATAGCGATGATAGCTTGCCGGCAACTGGTCAACACGGGTGCCAAAGATAACGAAGGTCGGCGGCCGGTTGCGTGCCTGTGTAATATAGCGCAACTTGATCCGCTTGCCGCCGGGCGCTGGTGGCGGATTGGCATCAACCGCGGCCTCGAACCAGCGGTTCAACGTGGCAGTTGGAACCCGTCTGCTCCAGGCATCGCGTGCCGCAAAGGCAGCGCCCAACAGCTGATCCAACCCTTTACCCGTAGCTGCCGAGACCGCGATCAGTGGCACGCCCTTAAGCTGAGCCAGCCCTTCATCAAGCGCGGCGCGAATACCATTGAACAATGCCGAAGCGCCTTCGGCAATATCCCATTTGTTAATCGCAATGACCAGCGCCCGGCCTTCATCGATAACGCTGTCGGCAATCTTCAAATCCTGCAGTTCCAGCCCCTTTGACGCATCAAGCAGCAGCACGACCACTTCGGCGAAATCGACTGCCCGCTTGGCATCGGCGACAGACAGCTTCTCCAGCTTTTCCTGCACCCGCGCCCGCTTGCGCATGCCTGCTGTGTCGATCAGGCGCACCCGCCGCACCGCTAGCTCCGGGTCAGCTGGACTGGGATCATGCCATTCCCAATCAACCGCTATGCTATCTCGCGTGATCCCAGCCTCTGGCCCGGTGACCAGCCGGTCTTCACCGAGCAGGCGGTTGATCAGAGTCGATTTACCCGCATTGGGTCGGCCAACGATAGCAAGCTTCAAGGGCGCATCGGGGGCCTCGACATCAAATTGTTCTTCCTCACCGCCATCGACATAGGGAAGCAATGCCTGAAACAGATCGGCAAGCCCCTCACCATGCTCAGCGCTGATCGCCACGCCTTCACCAAAGCCCAGAGCATAGGCCTCTAGCACTGTATCCTCCGCATGCTTGCCTTCAGCCTTATTGACCGCCAGCACCACAGGCGTCGTCGTGCTGCGCAGCCAGCGGGCGATTTCCTCATCAAGCGGCGTTACGCCTGCACGGCCGTCGACCACAAACAGCGCAACATCGGCACCATCAACGGCGGCCTCGGTCTGTTGCCGCATGCGACCGGGAAGGGTTGCGACATCATCATCTTCATAGCCTGCCGTATCGACGATATTGAAGGTAAGGTCGAACAGCTTGCCCACGCCTTCACGACGGTCACGCGTCACACCCGGCTGGTCATCGACCAGCGCAATCTTTTTCCCCACCAGCCGGTTGAACAAGGTCGATTTGCCGACATTGGGGCGACCGATAATGGCTACCGTCGGCAGCATCGCTTGCTAACTCCTCAGCATCGCCCAATCAGCGAAACGCATGAATGCGCCCGCTATCATCGAGCACATAAAGCATATTGTTTGCCACAATCGGCGGCACCGAAACCGGGCTTTTCAGGTCAGTCATCAGGCTGGCCGAGCCTTCGCCTGCCGAAACGCTCCACATTTCACCTTGCGAGTTGGCAACGACCAGCCGGTTGTTGACCAGCACAGGTCCGCGCCATGTGATAACGCCTTTTTTGTCTTCCTGATCGCGGTATCGGGGCAGTTGCGACAGCCAGCGGATCTTCCCACTTGCTCGCTGGACGCAAAGCAGCTTGGCATCGCTGGTCAGAACAAAGACCCATTCGCCAGACGAAACCGGTGTCGCGATCCCGGCGATATTGATTTCCCAGATGCGCTGTCCGGTCAACAGTTCATAAGATGCCATACGGCCGCCCTGGCCCAGTGCAAAAACGCGGCCCCGGTCAATAACCGGATCGGCATCAATATCCGTCAGTGTCGAAACCGTTGTCGACATGGCCGTGCGTGATAGCGTGTCGCTCCACAGGCTGCGTCCGTTTTCGTAGCGATAGGCTGCCAGCTCGCCGGTTGAATAGCCTGCAATCACTGTACCTTGTGCCGCCGCCGGGGCTGCAACGCCGAAGATGCCAGAGGCACCCACAGGGCCCGCCTCATTCCATTGTGCTTCACCATCGGTGGCACGCAGTGCATAGATTTGATTGTCCTGCGTCATCACATAGACATTGCCAGTCGACAAGGTCGGAGCACCACGCAGTGGTCCTGCAGGCCGCTTTTTCCAGACAATTTCACCATTTTCGATCTTCATCGCAGCGACGTCGCCGACGCCGTTGGTTGCGAAGACGAGCGTACCGTCCGTGCTTACCCCGCCGCCAAAGCGCGACGGCTTCCCATCCTTGTCCACATCCAGCATTGCCGACCAGAGGACAGCGCCATTCGCTGCATCATAGGCCGTAACCCGCGCCTCAGTATCAATGGCGAACAATTTGCCGCCATGCACGACGGGCGTGGCAGCAAGCCGGACACGGTTGCTGGCGCCTGCAATCTGGGCGCTCCACACCCGGGCGGGCGTGTCTGCCAAGGTTAGATGGCCTGGTGCCTTTGCAGCATTTCCTCCTGGCTGTGCCCAATTTGCATTGGTCACTGGCGGCGGCAGGATAACCGAAATTCCCGCCAGATTGGGATCAACCTTGGTGTCCGCCTCTGTGCCCAATATGTCGATGCGGTTGCCAATGGTGGGCGTGTCCTTCTTGCTACCACCACCCAGTGCCCCGCAGCCGCTGAGCGCCAATGCTCCTGCAATAATCAGGAATTTTCTGCTATGCTTCACTTGTCATTTCCTTTGCCTGCATCTGCCTCAGCCGATGCACCGGTCCGCTTTTCGCCAAGCTGAACCGCATCCACCCCCAAGCTGCCGGCCATTTGCTGGGCCCGGCTGCGTAAACTCTCCGGTAGCCCCTCCTGCTTCGCAATCTGGGCGAAAATGGGGCCAGCCAAATCTTCTTTACCCATTTTCATATAGGCAATTGCAGTCATTTCACCGGCGCTGCCGAACCACGGATTGCCGGGCTTGGTTAGCGGCTTCAGCCGATCGACAACCCGTTGTGGCGGCAATGTGTCAAACTCTGCCGCCGTTTGGCGGATCAGTGCCATGTCGCGAAATGGTTGCGGCAGGCTCTCGTCCGCTGCAACCTTTGCATATTCCGCAACTGCCTTTTTCGTGTCGCCATCGCCGGCCGCCATGGTGGCAATCATCAGCTTTGCCATCGCCCGATATCCGGGCTGGTCTGCCTTGGCGAGTTGCTCAAATGCTGCCAGTGCGCCCTTGCGGTCACCGCCATCCAGCTTTTCGGTTGCAGCGATGAATTTTTCGCCATTGGCGCTCGCCGCTTCGGCTTTCTGATTGGACCAGTATATCCACCCGCCAAAGGCAATTAATCCAGCGACGATTGCCGCCAATAGCCAGCGGCCATAGCGTTTCCAGAAATTCTCAAGATCGCCTGCACGGACGGCATCATCGACTTCGCGCAGAAATGCCTCATCGGTCGCGGCGCGCTTGTCGGTCGGTGTCAAAGCCAAACTGGCCTCCTGTTAACAATAGTTAGCGGCGTCCTTAGCCATGCGGCGCAAGACTTGCCAGTATAAGATTATTCGGGGCGGTAGAGTTGGTCCGGACCCGGGAAGGTGCGGGCGCGAACATCATCGGCATAACGTTTGACGGCATCTTCGACATGGCCTTGCATGGCACCAAAGCGTTTGACGAATTTGGGCACACGATCAAACAGGCCCAACATGTCTTCGGTGACCAGCACCTGGCCGTCACATTGCGCCGACGCCCCAATGCCGATGGTGGGACAGGCGACTTTCTGGGTGATTTCTATGGCAATGGGTTCCATCACGCCTTCAATTACCATGGCAAAGGCACCTGCTTTGGCCACTGCTTCGGCGTCTTCGACAATTGCTTTCGCCTCCGCCTCGCTTTTGCCGCGCACCCCGTAACCACCCAAAATATTGACTGCCTGTGGGGTCAGGCCCACATGGCCCATCACCGGAATGCCGCGCGCCGTAACAAATTCGATTGTCGGCGCGATTACCTTTCCGCCTTCCATCTTGACGCCGGCCGCGCCGGTTTCCTTTAACAATCGCGCTGCATTGGCAAAGGCCTGCTCGGGAGAGGCCTCATAAGAGCCAAAGGGCATGTCAACGATAACAGCTGCATGGTAACTGCCGCGCACGACAGCAGCGCCATGCGCGGCCATCATTTCCATCGTTACCGCGACCGTATGGGGCAGGCCGTAAATAACCTGCGCCAGCGAATCGCCCACCAGCAGCATGTCGCAATGCGGGTCCATCAGCTGCGCCATACGCACAGTATAGGCAGTCAACATCACCAGTGGCTCCCCACCCTTTCGCTGACGAATGCGTGGCACAGTAAGCCGCTTCATGGGCTGTGGCGTCGGGTTTGCGCGGCTGGTGGAGACCGGAAGAGTGAGCGTTTTGGGTGTGGTAGACATGGGAGTTGCGCTTAGCGGTTTATCGCACAGCACAAAAGACCAGAAGCGCGCTACGAGTTAATCACACTTGACTCAATGTTAATAATATATAACATAAAGTCCGAATCATCTAACATGGAGTGCAAGCATGTCGTTTCGGGAGAAAATCCACTGGGTAGCGTTGTTCGGGCTGATCCTTGGCTTTGGCTGGTATTTTCTGTTTTATCCCTGGGAAGTCGCCAATACGCGAATGGGCATGCTAACCTCAGTCTGGATGCTGCTTCCCACCACAATCATATTTCTCGTGCCAATGATTGCGGGCACGGCCTGGTTTGCAATCCGCACGCCAAAGGAAGCCCATTTGAAGGAGGATGAGCGGGAAAAGCTTATCCATTTGAAGGGAACGCATGCGGCCTATTACCCGCTCGTGCTCGGTATCTGGGCCAATGTCTTCGCGTTGATCAATGGCTTGAGCTATGGCTGGTCCGTCAACATACTGATGGCGACACTTGTGGTTGCCGAACTAATCCGCGTGGGATCGCAGCTTTATTATTATCGCCGGGGTTATTGACCAATGGCCCGCCTCCCCTTTGACAATGACATAAAAACGCTGCGTTTCCTCTCCGGAGAGATGACTCAGGGTGATTTGGGCGATGCCGTTGGGGTCACGCGCCAGACCATCGCCGCAATCGAGCAGGGCAAATATTCTCCCAGCTTGGAAGTCGCCTTCCGCATTGCGCGGGTGTTCGGCAAGCCGTTGGAAGAGGTATTCCGCTGGGCTGACGATGCCTGATCAATTTTAATGCCCACTGGCCGGTGCGGCCCGAGCCCGGATGGTTGCTTCCCAGCATTCCGGGCTCGGGTTCCGGCCATTTGGCCCTTCCGGTATGCCTACATGCCGTCCAGGCCCTTACTCACCAGAATATTCACTGCGACACGCCGGTTTTGCGCTTTGCCTTCTGGCGTGCTGTTGTCGGCGAGCGGGTCGGATTCGGACATGCCCGTGGGCGTCAGCATCCGGTAAGGTTTCCAGCCACAAGCCTGTTGCAGATGGTTGACCACGCGGCTGGCGCGTTTTTCGCTCAGCACCTGATTATACTCGTCGCTCCCCGTAGAATCAGTATAGCCAACCACCAGCAGGAATGCGTTTTTCATGCTATCTGCGGCTGCAGTGGTTGCACACAGGTCAGCCTTGCCCTGTTCGCTCAGATTCCATTTGCCGACGTCAAAATTCACATTGGTCGTGCCCTTGACATTATATTGGTCAATATCGCCAACCCGGCTGCGCAGCGCCTCTGTGGCAGCGGTTTGTTCGGCAAAGCCCTGCGCCGTCCCTGTCTTGATCATATTGGCGGTCTTCAGGTCAGAATTTTTCAGGTTGATTTGGCTTGCCATCAACTGGTCGCCATATTGCAGCGTCTTGATGGTGACAGGCAACCCATTGAGCAGCGAAGCGTCATCAAGCTTTGCCTTGCTGAACAGCCCTTTGCTTGATCGGATCTTGGTGGTTTCGTTAAAGCCAATGATTGTCCGGCTACCGTCTGCCGCCAGCACCTGAATGCGGTCGCCACTGCGGGCAGAAATTATCCCTTTAATCTCTGGCCCCTTAACGGGAGCCATAGTACCCGGATCAAGCGGCTGCTGCTGCCCCTCAACAATGATATTAGGGTTCGCCGCGTCGTCTTGCTGAGCCGGGGCGATAGTTGCGGCCATTAGCGCTCCAGTCGCGATCAGCAGGGACAAGTGCGGTCGAGTGGATATAACAGTCATCAATCTACTCCTTCGAGTAATATGGCTGCCCCCATTATTGCGTTGATTTTATGGCCCACATCGAAACTGGTCGTGCGCGCAGCCATAGCTCCCCTATTGATGTGAACCGCTGATAAGCGCCTCGCAGGCCGGATAAAATTATCTGGTGGTGCAAGATTGTTGGTGCAACCTTGCTGCCAGATGAACGTCATCGCAATCCAGCCGCGATTAGAAGGCAATCAGAGACAAGCGCACGATGAAGCGTTCGGGTGTGGCCAGGGCTGTGCCTATCCTATGCTGCCAAATCGGCCGCGACAAAATCAGCAGCGCGCTCACCGATCATGATCGATGGCGCATTGGTATTGCCAGAAACCAGCCGCGGCATGATGCTCGCGTCGGCGATATACAACCCATCCAGCCCGCGATATTTCAGGCGCGCATCAACCACATCCAGCGCATTTGGCCCCATGCGGCAAGTGCCGACTGGATGGTAAACCGTGTCAGCGCGATTGCGGATCAACTGTTCCAGCGCCGCGTCATCATCCAGCGGGGTCGCATGGCGATCCTTTCCGGCATATTTGGCAAGCGCCGGCGCCTGCATAATCCGGTGCATAAGGCGCACGCCAGCTTTCAGCGTTTCGATATCGCGATCGTCGGTCAGAAAGCCGGGATCGATCAGCGGTGCGGCCTTTGCATCAGCTGAGGCCAATTGCACACTTCCCCGGCTATAGGGGCGCAGCACACAGGCATGGCAGCTAAAACCGTGACCCTTTACTTTTTCCCGCCCATGATCTTCGAGCATTGCGGGGACAAAATGATATTGGATGTCGGCAGCGGGCAAGGAGGGATCAGTTTTCCAGAACCCTCCGCTTTCGGCGAAACAGGTCGTCATCACTCCGGTTCGTTTGCGGCGATGTTCAATAATCGCGTTTAGCATTTTCCAGCTGCCGGCAAGCGAATCGCCGAAGAAATCCATTGATCCTGCAGCGTCAAAGCTCGACACATAGTCTATATGATCCTGCAAATCGGCACCGACCGCCGCTTTATCCTGCACCACTGTTATGCCATGTTCGCGCAGATGCGTCGCTGGACCAATGCCAGAGAGCATCAATATTTGCGGAGAGTTGAAAGCCCCTGCTGAAAGCACAACGGCACCACGCGCCTTGATCGTACGCCGCCGCCCCCAGCCCTGCCGGATTACAACGCCGGTGGCGCGGCCATTTTCAAATATGATCTTTTCCGTCAGCGCGCCCGTTTCGACGTGCAGCCTGCCCGCCGCCACGGCTGGTTCGACATAGGCGCGGGCGGCCGACCAACGCTCGCCCGCCTTTTGCGTTACTTGATAAAGGCCAAAGCCATCCTGCACTGCGCCGTTGAAATCGGGGTTGCGCGGCAGCTGTAACTCGGCGGCGGCGTCAACAAAAGCGGCGCTGCCGGGCTGCGGCCAGCGCTGGTCCATGACATTCAGCGGACCATCCGCGCCATGATAGCCATCGGCGCCCCGCTCGTTACCCTCGCTGCGTTTGAAATAGGGCAATACATCATCATAGCTCCAGCCCGCACAGCCAAGAGCTGCCCATTGGTCATAATCATAGGCGGC
>CAYVQO010000035.1:8973-10848 GCA_964452835.1 uncultured Sphingorhabdus sp.
GGCATTGCTGCTTTTTCGCGGGTCGTCGCCCAGCGCGCCTTTATGCTCTCGCTCGTATCCCGGCTGCCATCATGACTCCAGCCCGGTGGCCGCCAGATATAGCCAAGCTTCGAACCCCAGGGCGCGGACCAAAGGTCGCGGGCAATGCCGATCCATTCATGGAAGACGCTGTAGAGAAGATTGAACGTGCCGAGCTGTTTGACAATGCCATAACGGATGCGCTCGCCTTCAACCTCTTCGGTAAAGGTCCCGAACAGACGGTCCCAGATGATGAAGGTGCCGGCATAATTGGCGTCGAGATATCGCGGGTTGGTGGCGTGATGGACGCGGTGGTGGCTGGGCGTGTTCATGACATATTCAAACCAGCGCGGCAGTTTTCCAATGGCTTCGGTATGGATCCAGAACTGGTAGATCAAATTGATAGCGCCGCAGAACAATATCATCGCCGGGTGAAAGCCCAGAAGGGCAAGCGGAATACGGAAGATAAAGCTAAGCGCGAAAAAGCCCGTCCATGTCTGCCGCAACGCGGTTGAGAGATTATAATGTTGGCTGCTGTGGTGATTGACATGGCTTGCCCAGAACCAGCGGACCCGGTGCGCACTGCGGTGGAACCAGTAATAGGTGAAGTCATCGAGCATGAAGCAGAGCACAAACGCCCACCATGCCCAGCCAATATCAAACAGCCGATTTTCGTATAGCCATAAGGCCGCAACAGTCACCAGCCCGCCGGTAAGCAAGCCCGCAACCTGACTGCCCGTGCCGAGCGCCAGCGACGTCAAAGTATCGCGCGGCTCATATTTTTCTGGCGCATTTTTCCGCGCCCACACCATCTCCAGGATGACCAGCAAGATGAAAGCCGGAATCGCATATTCGACGGGATTGAAGAGCGCTGGCATTGTTCAAACCGTCATATGGCGCAGGCCCGCTGCCCAATATTGTGCCTCGTCACCCAGATTTAGGGTGATTTTGCCAAAGTTTCTGTCACTTGTCCCGATGGTCAGAAAATTCTGGTCCAGCCGCGATTTGGCATGGTCATCAAGCAGCCGTCCGGCCCATTGCGCGCCGTGCCGCCGGATCAGCAAATGTCGGCCGCTTGCGTCGCGCATCAGGGCGCCGATACCAGCCTTGTCGATCGCGATGCCTATCGGATCGAACCCGCAAACAGCTTCATCGGCAAGCTGGCGTGCATGCGCCTCATCACGGATGCGGACATCACCGCCCAGACCCATGTTTTTGGCAAGCCAAGCAAGGAAAAGGATCGCGGCTATCGATCCGCCCAGCTTGGCAAGTTCGAACGCGATGTCCTGCATTGGCTCAGGCCCTTGCTTTCAACATGTCCATCAATGGGCGGATTGGTGAAAGATCATAACCCGCCTTAGCGGCCATGTTGGCCAGGGCGTCAGGATCGCCACCCTTGCCTGATTCGGCCAGAGCCCAAAGCAGCGTGGAACGCGTGCCTGACCGGCAATAGGCGAGAACTGGTCCCTCGGCACTGTCCAACGCTTCAGCCATGGCTTTGATTTGCGGCTCGCTGAAGCCTGCATGGGTGACGGGAATTGCGACATAGTCCAGTCCCGCCGCACGCGCTGCTGCTGCAATCTCGGCCCCTGGCGTTTGATCATCGCTTTCGTCTTCGGGCCGGTTATTGATGACACATCTGACGCCCAAGTCCGCCGCTGCGGCAATGTCATTGGTACAAATCTGCGATGCGACGTATATATCGGCATTGATCTTGCGAAACATGGACACTTATCCTTCTGCCGCCTCCCTTATGACATCCAGGAAAGCTTCGCCATAGGCTTCGAGTTTGCGTGCCCCCACACCGCTGATCAGCGCAAAGTTGGAGAGATCTTGCGGCCGCCGTTCGGCCAATTC
>CAYVQO010000035.1:10948-16365 GCA_964452835.1 uncultured Sphingorhabdus sp.
CGGGCAACTGGCCTGATCAACCGTGCCTCATCCGCACCAACAATGCCGAACACGCTCAGCCTCTCATGTCCGCGTTGCAGAACGCGATCATCGCTGGCCCCTGTCAGCACCTTTTCCAGATGCCCCACGCCAAAAGTCTGACCAGTGCGATATGCGGCCGAAAGAAGCTTGCGGGCAATCTCCGTGGCATCGACCACGCCCGGTGCATCAAGGCAATTGTCGCAGTTGCCGCAAATGGCGGGGGGATCTTCGCCGAAATGTTTGAGCAATACCGCACGACGGCATCCCGCAGTTTCAGTCAGAGTCGACAGTGCATCAATCCGGTTTTTCTCAGCCAGCTGCCGCGCATCAGGCTGTTCCTTCAACCGCTCCCTTGCGATGATGAAATCCCCCGGCGACCAGAACAGATGCGCTACTGCCGGATCGCCATCGCGGCCCGCCCGCCCGCTTTCCTGATAATAGGCCTCGATCGATTTGGGGATGCCTGCGTGCGCGACAAAGCGCACATCGGGCTTGTCGATCCCCATGCCAAAGGCGACAGTCGCAACCATCACCATATCCTCGCTGGCGACAAATTCCGCTTGGGCTGCGGCACGGGCCTGCGGTTCCATCCCGGCATGATAATAGCGTGTGCGCCGACCGGTGCGTGCGATCAGGGCGGCAAGCTTTTCTGCCCGGTCACGGGTTGTCGCATAGACTATGCCGGCACCATCCCAGCCGCGTACTGCGGCAGTAATGGCTGCGCCTTTGTTGGTCACATTTGTCACAGCATAGCGGATATTGGGACGATCGAAGCCGGAGACGATTGTATCGCTGGCATGGATGCCCAGCTGTTGGGCGATGTCTTCCCGTGTATGCGCATCAGCGGTAGCGGTGAGCGCCAGCCGGGGGACGGTTGCAAAATCATCCATTAATGGACGCAGCAGGCGGTAATCGGGACGAAAATCATGCCCCCATTCGGAAACACAATGCGCTTCATCTATGGCAAAAAGTGAAATCCGTGCTTCGCGCAGCAGGCCGCGGAAATTGGAGGTGCTCGCCCGTTCGGGCGCGACATAAAGCAGGTCGAGGTTGCCACTGCGAAACCGCTCCATCGTCTCCACCCGATTATTGTCGGCAGAGGTAAGCGTCGCTGCCCTGATGCCGACGGCACTGGCGGCACGCAGCTGATCGTGCATCAGCGCAATCAAAGGCGACACCACAATGCAGGTGCCATCCATCATCAAGGCGGGCAATTGGTAACAGAGCGACTTGCCTGCTCCGGTCGGCATCACTGCTAGGGTGTTTTCACCGTCAAGGGTGCGCCGAATAACATCCGCCTGCACGCCTCGAAATTCGGTAAAGCCAAAAACGCGGTGCAGCACTTCGGCAGGATCGTCGATCAGATTGGGAGCGCTGGCCATACTCTCTGGCGCTAGGCGGGAAATATGTTCAAGAATAGACCGCTCATGCAGCATGTTGCGACTCCATTGTGGATAGTCGACGATTTTGAAAACATATAGCGAACAAACGCGCTTTGCAACAGGATCGCCAGGGCAGATTGCCGTGCTGCTTTTTCCTTGCGGAATGCGGACACTGCGCTATCATTTTACATAAGGGCCAAGCAGGGAGAAGCGACATGACCGATCAGCGTGAGAATAATGGAGAAATCATGCACACGTCACGGCGTCAATTTGGAATTATGGGGGCAGTTGCAGCAGTCGCAGGATTGGCTACGCCCGCCACCGCAGCCATCGGCGTCGGCAAAACCGTCGCAAAGTCGGCATCGATACCTTCACCCTATGGCGCAATCGGCGCGACCTTCATTGCGCCCGAGAGCGGCCGCCACCGCGGCTTGGTCATGTGGGGGAATGGCCCTGCTGCAGCAAAGGTGGCGCATAATCTCGCCGCGAGCGGATGGGCAGTTCTGCTTGTCGAAGAGCAGGCGGGCGATATCCAGCAGGTAAACCGGCGCGCTCGTGCATGTGTCGAATGGCTTGAAAATCAGGCAGACGTGGCTGGCACCGGCAAAACTTCCGAACGGGCAACCGTCGGACTTGGCTATGGCTATGTGCTGCGGAGCGTATCGGCGGCACTTCCTCGCTTAAGCTTTGCCAGCGCAACGCAGCGGCAGGAAGCGGCTGCTGCTGCAACACTATTTGCGGTTCCTGATGCGGTCGTGCCCCGCGCCCGCATTGCCGATCTGAAAGATGCTGCGCGAAAGGTAATCGCGGCCTAGGCTCTGGTGACTAGCTTCAACCGGCGAGCGCAGCATATTTGCCAGCGCTGTGCGCAAATCCGCTATGCTTCACTCTGCAGCAACCGCCTCGCCTTCTTTTTCGGCCTGCTGGCGTGCCCACATTTCGGCATAAAGACCGCGTTTATCCAGCAGTTCGCTGTGGCTGCCGCGCTCAGCGACGCGGCCCGCATCGAGCACAACGATTTCGTCTGCATCGACTATGGTCGAAAGCCTGTGCGCAATAACAATGGTAGTGCGCCTTTCGGCAACAGCACGCAATGTTTCCAGGATATCGGCTTCGGTCCGGCTGTCCAACGCGCTGGTCGCTTCGTCCAGGATCAAAATGGGCGGGTTTTTCAGCAGCGTCCGGGCAATGGCAACGCGCTGTTTTTCGCCGCCAGACAGCTTCAATCCGCGCTCACCAACCGGGGTGTCATATTGCTGCGGCTGGGCCGCAATGAAACTATGAATTTGCGCCCCGCGGGCGGCAAATTCAATCTCCTCTTGTCCCGCCCCTTCGCGGCCATAGCCGATATTGTAGCCGATGCTGTCGTTGAACAGCACGGTATCCTGCGGTACGATTCCGATGGAGGCGCGAAGCGAGCTTTGGGTCACATCGCGCAAATCCTGACCATCAACCGTAATCCGACCGCCAGTTACATCATAAAAACGGTAAAGCAGTCGGGCGATCGTTGATTTTCCTGCGCCCGATGGTCCGACAACTGCCAGTGTTTTTCCCGGTGGAATTTCAAAGCTGATGCCAGTCAAAATTTTTCGATTGGGATCATAGCCGAAATGGACATCTTCAAAGGCCAACGCACCGCCCTGAACGATCAGCGGCTTAGCGCCAGCTTTGTCCACTATTTCGGGCGCAGCATCGATCAGATCGAACATGGCAGACATATCGGTGATGCCTTGCCGGATGGTACGGTAGACCATCCCCAGCATATCTAGTGGGCGGAACAGTTGCATCAGCATGGTGTTTACCGTGGCGACGTCCCCGGTTGTGAAAAGCCCCTTTGACCAGCCCCAGACAACATAGCCCATGGCACCTGCCATCATCAGATTGGTGATCAACGATTGCCCAATATTGAGCACTGCGAGCGAATTTTCCGATTTAACCGCCGCGTCCGCCCATTGGCTAACCACCTGATTGTATCGCGCTGATTCCCGTTTCTCTGCGTTGAAATATTTTACCGTCTCATAATTCAGCAGGCTGTCGACCGATTTGGCGACAGTTTGCGTATCGAGCTCGTTCATTTCCTCGCGCAGCTTATTGCGCCAGTTTGTCACCAAAGTGGTGAAGGTGATATAGCTCAAAACCATCACCCAGGTTGCAGTGACCATCCCCCAGCCAAATTCGATCTGGAAATAGGTAGAATAGAGGATCAGATCGAGCACAGTCGGTGCAATATTGAACAGCAGAAAATAGAGCATCACGTCGATGCTTTTTGTCCCGCGCTCAATCACCTTAGTCACGGCGCCGGTGCGGCGGTTCATGTGGAACCGCATCGAAAGATTGTGCAAATGGCCAAAGACATTTTCAGCCAGCCGCCGCGTTGCATCCTGTCCGACACGTTCAAAAACGACATTGCGCAGATTGTCGAACAACACGCCGCTGAAACGTGCCCCGGCATAGGCCCCGACCAGCGCGATTGCGATCGTAACGCCGCTTTCCATTCCGGGAACCATCCGATCGATTACCTGACCGTATAGCAACGCCATCCAGAACAGGATCAGCTTTGACGCGATGACAAGCAACAGCGCGATGATGATCCGCATTCGCAGGCCAAAATTGTCCTTGGGCCACAAATAAGGCAGGAACCGGCCCATCACAGCGAAGTCGGCTTTGCTATTCGGGGTCTGGTCTAACGGCGGCATAGCTGGGCTATAGGCCAGCGGCGAAAGGACTCAATATCTATCCATCGTCAGAAGGTGCCGCTGACTGTCAGGCGGTAGAATGTTCCATATTGAAAGTCCGTTGTGCGGATGAAATCAATGGGGCCATTCCGCCGGGCGACATAAAATTCTTCGCGGGCATCTTCGCGTTGGCCGATCAGATTGAGTATCGTGGCACGGACTTTAAGGCCCATCACATCCTTATGTTCGATAAAGGCAAGTGTGAACGGTCCTGTCCGAAAATCGCGCCCGAAATAGTCGAGGCGGTAGAAGCCATTATCTTTGCTATCCTCTGCATAAAGACCCCAGGCCCATTGTGTGCCGGGAACGTCGTGACGCAGATCAAGGCTCCAATAGCTGCGGCCACGATTGCTGAGCGGGCGGTTAGCAAGAAGCAGTGGATCCCTGACACTCGTCGCCTGAAGCGCCAGAACGGCGTCGAGCTTGGCGCCCTTGAAGCCAATGCTATCCAGCACAAAACTGCCATTGATTTCGCCGCGCAGCCTTTTGGCTGTGCCTGAAAGATTGCCGACGGCCTCTTCGGTTGCGCTTATCGGAATTTGGTCGACCAGGTCGCTGATCAATTCTCCATCCAGTTTGAATTTGATCGATCCGGCCTTGCCGAGTGATAGGTTGGCCTCATTTTCCCAAAGCCAGCTTTGCGGAGGAACCAGCTGCGGATTTTCTCCGTTGTTATTGTTGTTCTGTACATCGACCGAAGCAAGGAAAGAAAAAAAGCTCAGCTGCCCAACTTTGCGCTGAAATTTGCTGGATAGGGTGAATGTAGGTGAAGCCTTCCAGTTCAGGCCGACCGATCCCTTTGGGCGTATAAATGTCCGCGTCAGGCCATTGGCTCCCGTCTGGCTCAACTGGCTATATTCACCGCCTAGCGTCAATTGCAACGAAAGCGCCTCTGACAGCGGCCGCCCATAGCTGAGGATGGATTGGGCGCGTTTCTCCTCCACCCGCGCAGTCGCGCCGTTCAGCGGTTGCTGCACATATTGCCCATTTTGCAGATCGAACAATTCGGATTTCGCATCCAGAAAATTGAGTGCGCCTTCCAGGGAAACCTGCCAGTCACTTTTTCCAGCTTTCCAGCGATATTCACCGCGCAGCACGCTTTCCCCTTCGTTGATCAATTGATCAAAACGCTGCCCTTGCGACGGGTTACCGTTGGTAAAGTCGCTACGGAATTCATTGCCGAAGTCGCTATTCTCAAAGCGGTAAAAGCCGATAAGTTTTAGACGGCCCTTGCCCAGTCCCACTTCATAATCGCCGCCCAGCTCATAATTATATTCAT
>CAYVQO010000035.1:16465-19799 GCA_964452835.1 uncultured Sphingorhabdus sp.
CGGCCCTTGCCCAGTCCCACTTCATAATCGCCGCCCAGCTCATAATTATATTCATCCTCGCCACTGCGCGAGAGTTCGAAAATATCCGGTTGGTTTGGCGTGATACGCTCCAGCTCGTTCCGGCGGCGAAAGCGGAAATATTCCAATGCGCCGTTGAGGTTCAAAATATTGCCGTTCGCCGCCTTCAGATTGTAACTGCCCGCAATGCGGGGCCGATCACCGCGGTTTCGAGCGTCAATAATGCGCGTGTAGAGCAACTGGTCGTTTGGCGTGACATTCAATTCTTCGCCCCATCCGCCGCCCTTAAAGGCACCATTATTGTTGATGCCCAGCGTGAAATTGCCATTGCCTAGCTTCCCCGAAAGGTTGATCTCGCCCGCTCGCGGATTGAAGCCAATTCGCTCCCGCAATTCGGACCGCCAGGTGAAATTGCCCTTTAACCCGCCCTCCTTCACAATCACGTTGAGCACTTGGCCATTAATGCCGCTGATATTGAAGGTGGCAGCCTCACCCACCTCCAGGCGCACAACGGAGGACACAGGCGTGCGCGCCAGCACTGTCGTTGCATCATTGCCTTTGCCAGTAATGCGCTGCCCATTGATCAACACATTTTGCGTGCCTTCACCCAGCCCGCGATCCCCACTCACCTGGCTGATCTGGAAGCCGGGAATCTGGCTTACCATGTCCAACGCGGTTTGCGGCGCGAAGCGTGCAAATTGCGGCGCTTCGTAAATTTGCCGTCCATTTTCCACGCGTGGGGCCAGGTTGGTGGCCTCTTGCGCCATAGCCGGATCAGTCGCCAGCAACGCCATTGAGGCAAATAGGAAAATGCGCGCAAAGTGGCGCGAAGCCGGTTGGTGAAACACAAAACCCTCCCGATCATTGGTCTTGCGGGCGGGCTATGTTTACAAATGTCTAGTTGACAGTGGCTTTCGACAAGCAGCGCGATTGCTTGGATAAATGACGCACGCTGTTTTAGAGCTTGCCCGACAGAAAAAGCCAGGCGGCAAGGCCATTGAACAGCGTGTAGGCGCTATAACCAAGCACGATCCAAAGCGAGCCACCATGGGCCATCAGCATCGCGCCGACCAGGATAATGAACTCGACCGCATAGCCGCCTCGGCCGAAATAGCGGCCGAAGTATAGTGTTGTGTCTTCGATAAAGGGATGGCCCGATTCGACCACGGCCTTGTGCATCGCGAAATTGCCAATTCCCATCAGGAAGCAAGCGATGAGAAACATCGTCAGCGCCTCCTGTCAGGACCGGCGAGGCGGCTCATTTGGCCTTTGCCGCCGGAATGCGTTCGGGACGCAGGCTGTTGCCGGCCCGGTCACCGCGTAGCGAGCTGAACCATGTTGCCGGGTTCCAGCCAGTGCTGCCGTCCACAGAGAATGTGATGATTTCTGCCCGCCCGCCGATACGGTCCCATGACACAGCGCCGTCCAGCCCTTCACGGTCGGCAGGCACGCGGCTGTCCGAACTATTGTCGCGGTTATCGCCGAGCAGATAGACATGGCCCGCCGGAATGCGCACTGGCGCCACAGTGTCCACGGCGCTGCGATAGGCATCGATGACATCATAGCTAACGCCATTGGGCAGGGTTTCACGCACAATGGTCAGGAAACAGCGCTCCCGCCCACTGGCATCGGTTGTCCGCGCGCCGGGAAAATCGCCTTCGGAACAGGGATTGTTGGCATCAATGGGCAACTCAAGCGCCGGCTGCGATTCCTGCTTCACCGGCTTGCCATTCAGCCAAACCTGCCCGTCGCGCATTTCAAACAGGTCCCCCGGCAGGCCAATCACGCGCTTGATATAATCCTGGCTTTTGCCCTTGGGCGTCAGAATGACAATATCCCCGCGTTCAGGCATTTTGCCCCAGATGCGGCCTTTGCTCTCAGGCAGCAGAAAGGCGTAGGATTCAACGTCTTCGCCCAGCACCAGCCCTTTGAACATCGCCACAGGGTTCGGAATGGTTGGCGAAACATGGCTCCAGCCATAGGCATATTTGGAAACGAACAGCCGGTCCCCGACCAGTAATGTCGGCATCATCGAGATTGACGGGATATAAAAGGGCTTGGCGATAAAGCTGTGAAAGCCCAGCACAGCAAGCAACAGCCAGAAAAGGCCCTTTATCTCCGCCCAAAGACTGGCACCCCAGCTTTGCTTTTCTGCAGGCTGCTCAGCCGCCGCAAGAGGCGCTGCCTGTGTCGGCGTTTCATTATCAGCGTCAGTGGTCAAAACAGTCATGCTTTCGGCTTAGTCTCTAATCGGTAAGGCTTCGATGATCACAAAGGCCTGCGCCCATGGATGATCATCGGTGAGCGTAAGGTGAATATGCGCTTCATAGCCATTTGGCACCATCGCGTCGAGCCGTGCTTTTGCGCCCCCCGTCAGCGCCAGTGTCGGTGCGCCCGAGGCTGCGTTGACGACGCCTATGTCCTTCATGAACACGCCGCGCTTGAAGCCAGTGCCAACCGCCTTGCTGAACGCCTCCTTCGCGGCAAAGCGTTTCGCATAGGTGCCAGCGCGGGTGAAAGGGCGCCTGGCTGCCTTGGCGCGTTCAACGTCAGTGAAAACGCGCTTTTCAAACCGCTCGCCAAAACGGTCGAGCGAATTCTGGATCCGCTCGATATTGCACAGGTCGGAGCCCAGCCCGATGATCATTGCCGACGCTCGTCATGCTGCGCTTTGGCGAGGACAAATTTGTGAATCAATCGCATGAAAACATACATTACGCCGGAGAATCCCAGAAAACCCAAGGCGTACATGACGTGCCTCCAATCAAATGGTTTTCCGCGGTTTGCATCGTCCCAAATGTTTAGGCCGGTTACGACAAAAATCATCACCAACACAAAAATCAGCGACCAAACTGTCCAGCTCCACAGCTTCCGAACCACTTGAGAATTTGTCGTCACCGCGCCGTATCCATCAATGTCCGCATTTTGCGGATGCTTTCGTCGAGCCCGATAAAGATTGCCTCACCGACAAGATAATGGCCGATATTCAGTTCAGCGAGCTGGGGGATGGCGGCGATTGGCTGGACATTGTCAAAGGTCAGGCCGTGCCCGGCATGCGGTTCAACGCCATTTTTGGCGCACAGGGCAGCAGCGTCGGCAATGCGTTTCAGCTCGGCCTCTATTCCGGCCACGTCCTGATCCAGCCAGAGGTGGGCATAGCGACCGGTGTGCAATTCCACGACGGGTGCCCGCAGCCGCATTGACGCCTCAATCTGGCGGGGCTCGGGTTCGATAAACAGGCTGACGCGGATGCCCGCATCCAGCAACTGCCCGACAATGGGGGCCAGATGGTTATGCTGCCCAGCTGCATCCAGCC
>CAYVQO010000036.1:0-18030 GCA_964452835.1 uncultured Sphingorhabdus sp.
CCTGCGCGGATGCGGGGAAGCCCTTGCTAGGAGTCTGCCTGGGCCACCAGAGCATTGGCCAGCATTTCGGTGGCAAGGTGGTGCGCGGCGGGTTGATGCATGGCAAGACCTCTCCGGTCAGCCATGATGGCAGCGGATTGTTTGCGGGCCTGCCCTCCCCCTTCACCGCGACACGCTATCACTCGCTGATTGTCGACGATATCCCGGCGGACCTGATCGTCAATGCAACGTCGGACGACGGTCACGTGATGGGCTTCCGCCACGCAACGCTGCCGATCCACGGCGTGCAATTCCACCCCGAAAGCATCGCCACCGAACATGGCCATGCAATGCTGGCCAATTTCATGCGCGCGGCGGGGATGACGCCGAAAGATCGGGTTTGAGGCGATGATGTTATTCGATGAAGCCGATGCGCTTTTCGGAAAGATTCTCGATGGGCAAATGCCTGACGATGAAATCCATAAGCTGCTGATCGAACTGGCCGACCGAGGCGAAACGGCTGAGGAAATTGCGGGAGCTGCAAGCGCCATGCGCGCCCGGATGATCGGCATTGCTGCTCCTGAAGGTGCTATCGATGTCTGCGGCACCGGCGGCGATGGCAGCCATAGCCTGAATGTTTCGACGGCAGTGGCTTTGGTGGTCGCGGCCTGCGACGTGCCTGTGGCCAAACATGGCAACCGTGCTGCCTCCTCCAAAGCCGGTGCCGCCGACACACTGGAAGCATTGGGCCTCAACCTGGACCGCGCGATGGAAACGGCAGAGGCGACGCTTGCCGATTTGGGCATCTGCTTCCTGTTCGCGCAAAAGCATCATCCAGCACTGGGCCCCATCATGCCGATCAGGCGGGCAATCGGGCGACGGACGATTTTCAACCTTCTGGGGCCGCTGTGCAATCCGGCAGGGGTGACGCGGCAATTGGTAGGGATTGCCAATCCCGCGCTGATCGAAACCTATGCCGAGGCATTGCACATGCTTGGCGCAGAGGACGCCATGGTGGTTGCTGGCGATGAACCGCTGGATGAGCTTTCGGTTTCCGGCGCAAGCACTGTAAGGCGGATCGGGGCAGCGCCGGAACGCATCACCCCGGAAACCGCTGGCCTCACCCGCCATCCCGCAGAAGCGCTGAAAGGCGGGGATGTGCAGTATAACGCTGCTGCCCTGCGCCGCTTGCTTGAGGGCGAGCCGGGTGCCTATCGGGATGCTGTGCTCCTCAATTCTGCGGCAGCGTTGATGGTGGCGGGCGAAGCAAGAGACTGGAAAGACGGCGTCGAAGAATCCGCCGAGGCTATCGACAAGGGGCTGGCGAAGGCGCTGCTCGATTGCTGGGTGAAGTTTTGAGCGACATGCTGATCCGTCCCGAACGCGCCAGCGACTACAGCGCTATCCACGATGTTACCAAACGCGCTTTCAAACCCATGCCCTATGCGGACGGGGATGAGCAGTTGCTGCCGGATCGCTTCCGTCGTGGTGGCGCGCTTGCCTTGTCGCTGGTGGCCGAAGTGGATGGGGTTGTAATTGGCCAGTTGACGCTTACCCCGGCCTTTGCCGCAGATGGGTCTCCCGGATGGTATGCGCTTGGGCCAATCTCTGTTGATCCGCCGCACCAGTCCAATGGCATTGGCGGGCAGTTGATCGCGGCAGCAATCGCCTGGATGCGCGAACAGAGTGCCGCTGGCTGCGTGCTGGTGGGCAATCCGGCTTATTATTCACGCTTTGGCTGGCGCGGCTTTCCCGCACTCGCGCCGGAGGGAGAGCCTCCCGAATTTTACCAGATATTGCCGCTTGGCGTAGTTGAGCCCGCGACGATTGTCCGTTTTCATCCGCTGTTCTACGGCGAAGCATGACCAGCACCGCTTTCCCATTGCGTCGGGCCAACCGCGTCGCTCAGTATCTTTGGTTTGCCGCCATCGTCTTCGGCCTGATCTATTGGGCCGGAGCATTGGGACGGTCTGGTGTTGCATTTCACGAATTTGCAAACTGGTCGAAGCCGATAATCGTGGGATTGAAGGCAATCGCAACTGGCCTATTGGTAATCAGCGCATGGGTCGTCGCGCGATCTGGGGCGGTTCAGCTGTTGACGCTCTCCCTTGCGGTCATTTGGCTCGCGGACATAATATTGGCCATGGGATATGCGTTCCTCTCAGGCTTTATCTTCGCCGCTGCGCATTGCATCGCGGCTATTGGCTATATGAAGTGCCAGTCCGTCGAAAAGCGCAGACTGACAATGCTTTTAGGTGCCTTGGCCATTCCGCTGGGCGGCATGGCTATACATGTTTATGCGACACGCGGATTGGATGTGTCTGCTCTTGAGCTGCTATTTCCGCTTTTTTCGCTGATAGTTGCGGCGCTTGCGGTGCTGAGCAGATACCCGCTCTGGCCCTTGGCCGTTGGAGCAATCATCTTCACCATTTCCGACATTGCCGGTGTTGTTAGTATCAATATGCCGCAGGGGAACTCATTGAACTGGCTGACATGGGCGACCTTTTTCGGTGGGCTTGCACTTGTGGTACGCGGCATCATCCTGGGGGCGGCTGAAACGGAATGACTGACAAGCTAAACGAAATTTGCGCGACAAAGCGCAATGAAGTTGGCCAGCGCAAGCCCCAAGGTCTGTTGCATTGGCCTGCTCCCTCCCCCGTACGCGGTTTTGAGACTGCGCTGCGGGCCAAGGCGCAAAGTGGCTTCGCCCTGATCGCCGAAATCAAGAAAGCCTCCCCCAGCAAGGGCCTGATCCGCGCCGATTTCGACCCGCCAGCCCATGCCCGCGCTTATCAGGCGGGTGGAGCAGCATGCCTATCGGTGCTTACCGACGCGCCCTATTTTCAGGGGCATGAGGATTATCTGATTGCGGCGCGTGCCGCCTGTACCCTGCCCGTTATTCGCAAGGATTTCATGGTTGATCCATGGCAATGTGCGGAGGCGCGGGCCATGGGTGCGGATGCCATTCTGATCATTGTTGCAGCCCTTGAGGATGGAGCGATGGTGGAGATTGAAGATGCCGCTCGTGCCGAGCAGCTGGATGTGCTGGTCGAGGTGCATGACGAGGTCGAGATGGAACGAGCGCTGACTCGACTGCAATCGCGGTTGATTGGCGTGAATAACCGCAATTTGAAGACCTTTGAGGTCGATCTTGGAACAACGTTGCGTTTGGCCGGGATGGTGCCAGATGATGTGCTACTGGTATGCGAAAGCGGGATTTCCACGCATGCCGATTGTGTAGCAATGGCGGGGCATGGCGTACGGACTTTCCTTGTCGGCGAGAGCCTGATGCGGCAAGATGATGTTGAGGCTGCAACGCATATGTTATTGACGGGAACATGAGAAAACTCACCCATCTAGACGAAGCTGGCAATGCTGCGATGGTTGATATCTCTGCCAAGGCTGCCACTGCGCGTGAGGCTGTTGCCGAAGGCTATATTAGCATGTCTGCCGAAGCATTAGCGGCGATAAAGGAAGGCGCCGTTAACAAGGGGGACGTCCTTGCCACGGCGCGCATTGCCGGCATTATGGCTGCGAAGAAGACCAGCGAGTTGATCCCGCTCTGTCATCCGCTGGCGCTGTCCAAAGTGGCGGTGGATTTTGCCTTTGAAGAGAATGCAATCCGAGTGACTGCGCTCGCCCGGTTAACCGGCCCGACTGGCGTAGAAATGGAGGCATTAACAGCCGCCTCTGTCGCATTGCTTGCAATTTACGATATGGCCAAGGCATTGGATAAGGCCATGGTGATTTCGGGGGTGCGGCTACTTTCCAAAAGCGGAGGCAAATCGGGCGATTGGCAGGCTCCGTGATAGAATTGGCCGAAGCACAAGCGCGGCTTTTTGCTTTGCGTGAACCCGTTGCGGTGGAAGACATCGCGCTTCTGGACGCGGTAGGCCGCTGGGCGGCGGAGGATATTGTAGCGCAGCGGACGCAGCCTGCGCACGATTTGTCCGCCATGGACGGCTATGCGATTTGCCCTGCTAACGCGTCTGAATGGCGCGTAATTGGTGAGAGTGCGGCAGGGCGCGGCTTTTCCGGCACTTTGCAGCCGGGTGAAGCGGTGCGGATCTTTACCGGTGCCTTGGTGCCTGATGGCGCCGAAGCGGTGCTTATTCAGGAAAATGCCACACGCGATGGGGATTTCGTGCGGCTAACGGGCGGAATTGTCAAATCAGGCCAGCATATCCGGCATGCTGGCGCGGATTTTATTGCAGGTGCAGTATTAATCAAGGCTGGCGAGCCGGTGACCGCAGCGCGTGTTGGGCTTGCGGCGATGGCGGGATATGCCACGCTTTCTGTGCGGCGGCGGGTGCGCGTGGCAATCATTTCCACGGGTGATGAGCTTGTGACGCCCGGGGAGCCTTGCGCCGAGGATCAGATTCCCTCGAGCAATGGGTCGATGCTGGCGGCCATGCTGGCGGAATTGCCGGCGGATGTGGATGATCGCGGTATCTTTCGCGATGATCAGTCAGCACTGACAGCTGGTTTTGCCGCCTGTGCCGGCGCTGACATTATCGTTACCATCGGCGGGGCATCGGTTGGCGATCATGATCTGGTTCGGCCCGCACTGGATGCCGCTGGGGCAAGCATTGATTTCTGGAAAATAGCGATGCGTCCGGGCAAGCCGGTTATGGCTGGTACGCTGGGCGGAGCTGTGGTGCTGGGCTTGCCCGGAAATCCTGTTTCGGCCTTCGTGACGGCGTTTCTGCTGCTCAAGCCTCTGATCGCCCATTTGAGCGGCGCAAACGACCCCTTGCCGGAGCGAATCGAGGCGAAGCTGGGTGTGGCTTTGCCTGCCAATGGCAATCGCCTTGACCATGTAAGAGGGGTTTTGACGGGATCGGTTGCGGTTCCCACCGGGATCAATGATAGCAGCATGCTGAGCGCCCTTTCTAGATCCAACATATTGATTATACGAAACATAAACGCGCCCGAGGCAAATGCCGGTGACATGACAGAATGTTATCGCCTTTGGTGAACCGCGCGAAATTCAGAAAGTTGAGCTTGACAAATACAGGCTTTGTTTCCTAACTGTTCGCACTCTGTTCGATAATAAGGAACAAATCATGTTGACGGCCAAACAGCACGCGCTTCTGATGTTCATTCATGACCGGTTGGAAGCGTCAGGCGTTTCCCCCTCTTTTGAGGAGATGAAGGAGGCGCTGGATCTGAAGAGCAAATCGGGTGTCCACAGACTGATCGGTGCATTGGAGGAACGAGGTTTTCTGCGCCGCCTGCCCAACCGCGCACGGGCGTTGGAGGTTGTGAAAATGCCTGATGGTGGTTCGGCGCGGGGTCTTGCAAAGGATGAAGCCGTCAACAGCAAGATTGTCAGCTTGTCCGATCGCAAGGCTGCGGCACAACCGCATCGCACTTTGCCAGTTGCCGCGAATGACGTCATCGAAATCCCATTGCATGGCAAAATCGCCGCTGGTGTTCCGATTGAAGCGCTGGAAGGGCAAAATTCGCTGTCGGTACCGATGGCTTTGCTTGGCGCCGGCGAGCATTATGCTTTGGAAGTGTCTGGCGATTCTATGTGCGAAGCAGGCATTTTGGACGGCGATTATGCGCTGATCCGTAAGACCCAGACTGCGCGTGATGGCGAGATTGTCGTCGCACTGGTTCGCGGTGAAGAAGCAACACTCAAATATCTTCGTCGGGAAGGTCAGAAGATTCGTCTGGATCCCGCGAATAGCAGCTACGATCCGCAATATTATGACGCAAATGAGGTAGTGGTGCAGGGTCGACTGGCTGGTCTGCTTCGTCGCTATCATTGAGAGTTGGCAGCTTCAGCCGGACCGGAAGGGCGCTTCGGCGCCCTTTTTGGTCCAAGTTGCGACCATGGTTGATGCGCCGTTGTTGCGGCTACGGTTTCGACGCGGCCTTTGTCCAGATAGAAACTCAAGCCGCCATGGCGTTCAAGAAAATCCCGGTCGGCCTTTAACCATCGGGGTTTGCAGCTCCACGGCAAATATCGCGCACTGATGACAATATCAGCCCGCTTGCACGCTGCTGCCAGCTCCATGGTTGGTACAAGATAGTCTGACCGTGTTGCCACAACGGCCCAGTTGCGTGTGGGTGTGCTGATTTGAAAAGAGCATATATCCAAACTGCATTGCGCGTTGGGCCAGCCATCCATGGATATGGGTTCCGCATTCACGGCCGCGTTTTCAGACAACATGGAAATGGCATAATCACCAGCCCGCGGGCGTAACATGATTATTTGTCCATCCGCATCAATGACGGCAACATGCTGTCCATCGCCTGTTACAAGCAAATCGGGTCGTGGTGCAGTGGCCATGGCGAACATCCCCACAGCGACTGGAACGAGCCCCAGCAATCGCCATCGGCCCAGGATAATAGCCAGCCACAATCCGCCAGCAATCGTGAGCCCAAAGGACCAGCGTGGCATTGATGGCAAAAGCAAAACGGCCCCAGGGGCATTACTAACCCAATGCGCCAGTCCAGCTATAGCAGCTACGCCTTGCCCAGCCAGCCACCAGAACGGACCATCGGCCCCGATACTGCCAAACAGAAGTGCTATGATCTGCAAAGGCATGACAACAAAGGTGGTGAGCGGGATGGCAATGATATTGGCAAGCGCGCCGTAAAGCCCGCTTTTGTGAAAATGAAACAAGGCAATGGGGGCCAATGCAATTTCTATCGCAAGTCCAGTTACCAACAGCGAAGCGACAAATCGCCAGCCTTTGAAAAATAGCGGCTCGTCCCTTCTCCCAGTCAGCCCTTGGATCAGCGGCGAATCGTGGACCAATATAATCGTTGCAACTGCCGCAAAACTTAACTGGAAGCTGGGGCCTGCCAGTGCTTCGGGCCAAAAGAGCAAGACAATGCAAGCGCCGGCTGCCAGCAATCGCAATGACAGGGCCTCCCGGCCCATTGCCAGAGCGGCCAGAATAAGCAGTGCGGCAACGCATGCGCGAACGGTCGGCACCTCTGCCCCTGTGAGCAATGTGTAACCCACTGCAACCACCGCTGAGCATCCGGCAGCTGCGACTGGCACGCGAATACGAAGAGCAATGAATGGATTAAGAGCCAACAGCTTGCTGACCAGCAAAAATGCCCCCCCAACTACAGCTGTCACATGAAGTCCACTCACGGACAGCAAATGGGCCATGCCGCTATTCCGCAAAGCTTCAGCATCTTCCTCGCTAATTGCTCCGCGTGATCCGACGAGCAATGCCGCACCAATACCGCCCGTTCCTTTGGGCATTGCCTCACGAATATGTTTGGCAAGTTTTTCCCGCTGAACCTGCCAGAATGCCCCTTGCCCGGTTGGCGGCGAAATCAGCTTGGGAGGCGTCAGTGCACTGCCCGTGGCTCCGATACCCCAGAACCAGGCTTGTCTGGCGAAATCATAGCTGCGCGGCAGGGCTGGCCCGGGGGGCGGCACCAACCGGGCCTTCAACTGCACAATAGCGCCCGGCTTTGCGCCCTCAATATGATTCTCCACGGGCACATTTATCCGGATTTTTTCTGGCAATTCATTGTAGCCGCCGGTGTCGATAACATATCGTACAATATTCCTGGCCGACACATCCTCGACGGATTCGACGCGCCCGTTAAACGTGCCAGTCCATGGCCGTTCCAATGCAGGGGCAGCCAACAGCGTCGATTTCACCATGATTGTGGCAAAGCCTGCGCAAACAAGTAACGCCCCAACCGCAAATAGTTTTGCCAAACGTCGCTGATAGCCAATTTGCTGAGCAAATATCAGTAAAGCCAGCGCAGCCAAAAGAACAGAGAGCCAAGCCCCATCCCCTTTGAATTGCCAGATGGAAATGCCTAGTCCAAGACCAACTGGCGCCAGCAGCGGCAGTCGGTCACGCTGAACGTCCAGCGCCCTTTCAATTGCAGCCAATGCGCCACTATCCGTTGCTTGACGCGCAAGCGAAAACTGCGCAAGGAAGCTGCCGGCAATGGCGCTTTGGGGCATCGTTTATGCGCGCTCCCTATCCTGTTGCTGCAAAGGTCTCCCGACCGATAACCCGAAAGACAATTGCCGCAAAGAAACAATGGCAGGCCTCGGCGTTTCGGACAATTTTTTCCGGCTTCCCCGGCCCAGTAACGAGTGGAATAAGAAGATGGCAGATAAAGCTGCAACGCTGACGATCGATAATCAGGCAATTGAATTGCCGATCATTTCGGGGACAGTAGGCCCTGACGTCATTGATATACGAAAATTATACGCTCAGTCAGATCGTTTTACCTTCGATCCTGGTTTCACCTCGACAGCGAGCTGTGAGTCACAGCTGACCTATATTGATGGTGACGAAGGCATATTGTTGCATCGCGGTTATTCGATCGAGCAGCTTTCCGAAGACAGCAGCTTCATGGAAGTGTCCTATCTGCTGTTGAATGGCGAGCTGCCGTCAAAGGCCGATCTGGATGATTTCACCTACACCATTTCGCGTCACACCATGTTGCACGAACAATTGGCAACTTTTTATCGTGGTTTCCGGCGCGATGCGCACCCGATGGCAATTATGTGCGGCGTTGTCGGTGCCCTCTCAGCTTTCTATCATGATTCAACCGACATCGCTGATCCGGAACAGCGCAAAATCGCCAGCCACCGGTTGATTGCCAAAATGCCAACAATTGCGGCAATGGCGTATAAATATTCGGTTGGTCAGCCCTTCATCTATCCCGACAATAGCCTTTCCTACACCGGCAATTTCCTGCGGATGACATTCGGCGTCCCGGCTGAACCCTATGAAGTGAACCCGGTTGTGGAACGGGCGCTGGACCGCATCTTCATCCTGCATGCTGATCATGAACAAAATGCGTCGACCTCGACGGTAAGGCTGGCTGGATCATCAGGGGCCAACCCGTTTGCGTGCATTGCTGCCGGCATTGCCTGCCTATGGGGCCCAGCCCATGGCGGGGCTAATGAAGCAGCGCTCAATATGCTCCGTGAAATCGGAACGCCGGACAAGATTCCGCACTATATTGCGCGTGCAAAGGACAAAAATGATCCGTTCCGCCTCATGGGTTTTGGCCACCGCGTTTACAAAAATTACGATCCGCGTGCGACGGTAATGCAAAAGACCGTGCGGGAAGTCCTGGCTGCGCTGAAGGTGAAAGACCCCATTTTCGACGTCGCGCTGCAACTTGAGGAAATGGCGCTTAACGACCCGTATTTCATTGAAAAGAAGCTGTTTCCCAACGTCGATTTCTATTCTGGCATTATTCTGTCGGCCATCGGCTTCCCGACCACAATGTTTACTGTGCTGTTTGCGCTGGCGCGAACAGTGGGCTGGGTCGCTCAGTGGAATGAAATGATTTCTGACCCAGGCCAGAAGATCGGCCGGCCGCGGCAGCTTTACACAGGCCCGGCACAGCGGGATTATGTGCCGGTTGGCAAACGCTGATCAACGCGCCGGAAGGGTGAGCCTGAACAAGGCTCCCCCGCCCGGCGCATCTTCCACTTCGAGTTCGCCACCCATGGCGCGTGCCAATCTGCGGGAAATATAAAGGCCAAGGCCGCTACCGCCATCGCCGCTTCGTCCCAGCCTCTCAAATTTTTCAAAAACTTTGCTGCGGTCATCCACTGGGATGCCCGCTCCTTGGTCCGCTACGCTAATGGCGGCGTTCTGCCCACGCTTTTCCATGCTTATCGTTACGGTGCTTCCGTCTGGCGCATAGCGGATTGCGTTGTTGCAGAGGTTGAGCATGATCTGCAGTACGCGGCGAAATTCGCCAATCGACTCTATGTTTTGCCCATCATCCGGCACAATAAGGCGGATGCCATGATCGGCCGCTTTCAATGCGAGCAGCCCCGCAACGCGGCGCGCAATGTCTCCCAACTCAATGCGGTCTCGTGCCGTTTCGAAATCGGGACGATCGATTGCCTCAAGATCCTCGAGGTCACTAACCAACTCTGACAGATGCCGCGCTGCATTGGCGATGTCTTGCGCATATTCGGCATAATTGTCCTGCAAATCGCCATGCAGCCTGCTGCCAATAGTTTCGGCATTGGCAAAAATGCGGCTTAGCGGCTGCTTCAGAACCGAGGCGAATTGCTTTCCCATTGGTAGCCCAACGCTGTCGTCAGGCAGATCTGGCCGATTTACCGCCGGTTTTGACAGGCGAACGGTTCCACCATGCCCCAGAAACTGGCCATCGGGTGCAAACTGAGGCGCTAGACTGACCAATATAGATGTGCCGTTTGCCACAAGCAATATCGGTTCATCGACAATGACCTGTCGTTCGACCAGCTTATTGATAATTGGAATCGCGCCGTTCAAATCACGATCAAGGCTGAATATATTTCCAAAATGTTCGCCGATCATCGAGCTATTGCCATCACCCAACAGCCCGGTTGGAAATTGAACAATGCGGAGATCGGCGTCAATCAGCAGGCTATTTTCGTCACCATCCTTATCCGCATCGTCAGCACTTGCAGAAACATTGCGTGAAAATGGGTCTGGCAAGGCAATATCGCGCCAACCCGTTATGGTAACCTCCACAGCACCATTAACTGGTTGAGCAATAGCCCAAAGCTCCAAATCCTCATCCGCATCAACTGCACGAATGGCGCGTTCAATACGCATCTTCGTCTGCGCAACCTGGCGCGCCAAATCGGCCAATCCCGGAATGGCGACTATCCCATCGGCTTGCCCACCCGCCAGAAAGTGGAGGCGCCAAATCGGCGGATCGGCAGATTCAAATGCCCCATTGGCCGCAATTCGCGCCTTTATGGGTACAGCCAGGAAAGGCGCACGCTTCATCGCGCCGAAGCACCTGCCGATTGGGTCCAATTGGCAATCTGTGCCCGCACATCTATCATGTCGAGCTGGGAATAATATTCAGCCAATGAACGGTGCATTGAATGATCTTCGGCTCCACGCAAAGCCATCAATATTTCCGCGGCATCTTCGTCCGGGATGGCAAGAGCTTTTAGCAACAGCATAGAAGGTGCAACGCTACCCTCCCCAAATAGCCGAAGCAGCTGGTCGGACGGCAGCAACAACTGTTGGGCCAGATAGGCAATGAACAGCCGCAGCCCGCTTTTTCGCAGATCGGCAAATGGCACATGATCATCACTACCAACGAAAAACACCAGTTTCCGGGCTACCATGGCTGGGTCACGATCCGCACTATGCATGTCCAGCAATTTCTGCGCGTTTTGCGCAATGGCCGTGTCCCCTTCATGATGCGCCGCCGCAACCACGCGCCAGCAAAGCGGATGAAGCTGCTCCGGGGCCAATCGCTCAAAAAGGTAGCGGCTGTCTGTTGCCAACTGTTCTGCTTGCAATAGCGTTTTTGCCATTTCGGCAATGCGGGAATTTTCATGCCCCAATAAACTGACCGGAAGCTGGGCCAGCGCTGAGCCGTAACCTGATAGTGCAAGCTGCCGCTGGAGCTTTTCCTCGGCGAGCCGCGCTAAGGCGAATTCAATAAGTGACCCCTCCCGCAAAAGGCCGGACCGTGCGAGTATGTCCCAGCCTCCCGTCGATGCTTGGTCAATTCCCAAGGCCAATTGCAACCCAGCGACAAGCGCCTGCAGCTTGATTTTGACCTGTGTTTGCAAGAGTTCCGAAGGCGGCACTGTACCATATGGAAAAAGCGCAGCCAGCAGGTCATCGCGCAAAGCATTAGCTGCACGAGCATCGCTATCCGCAATTTCCAGAATATCTTCGGGGCTCGCGATACCCAATTTCGGTTCCCGCCATAAGGTTGCAGTCAGCGGAATATATAGGCTTTTGGGGTTAATTTGCCTTTAAGCGCGCTCAATCGCATCTTGGTCATCAGTTTTTTGCCGCAATTGCGAAACCAAAAGAGATACCAGTTGTGCCAAGACGATAGCCTGCAACGCCCAGCCAATGGCTCCAACGGCCGATCCGATGAGCGCGGAAAGCACAATCGTTAGCGGCGATAAAACCCAAAAATGTCTTTTACCCGAGTACTTTGCGGCAAATAGCGAAAGTAAAATAATAGATGAGCTTGCATAGGCCGCATCCACGACAGAACGATTATGATGAAACAACAAGGAACCAAGGGCGACAGCAGCAAAAGCCCAACCGGTCGCGCCAATCCAATCCCGTTCACCGCAACGATATTCCAGCAAACGGGCCCTCGTTCGCAGCGCGGAAGCCGAAATGCCCAAAATGGCGGCGACAAGCGCAGGAACGGCAAGATTGGTCAGAGCAAACAAAGCCGACAAAAGGAAAAGGCCGGGAAACAGCCATTCCACTGTTAATCGCGACCAGTTGGCCGACCAGACATGGTGCTCCAGCGGTCTGAAAAGAGGAGTGAAAAGCACAGCTTCGAGGCTTTTTGACCAAGCGTCTTTGACAACCATCGCGTGGCTAAGTTTTTCCGCAAGGTCATCGCCGACGGCGAGCTTATGCAGCTTGCCAGCTTGGACTTGCGATTGCATGATTTGCCAATGCGCGATGCCATCCTGTTGCGCCTGCCGCAGCAATGCTGATCCCACGTCCCAGTCATCTGGCAGCTCTGCCAGCTTTGCGAGACTCTTTCGTTCCAGAACGACCAAACCGGCCCATCGGCTGTTGAGATCGATCCTTTCAAAATGCCGATTTTCGCTATGTTCTTCTATAGTCGCAATAATTGGGCGCTTCTGGCCAAGCGCCTTTTCCAAAAGTTCGGGATCCCAGACGCTATCAGCGGTAAGCGCCAAAATTCGCGCACCGTCCGAAAGTTTAAGTGCAACTTCTGCGGGATTTCTTACGCAAGCAATGTCCAAACCCTTTTGACGAGCGTTATCGCAGTAACTGAGCAACGCCCCGGGAACCGCATTAACAGCAACGAAAAACCTGGTTATGCCAATAGTTTCCAGGCCCTTGATAATATGATGCAGCAAAGGCTGCCCAAATGCTGACGAAAGCGCGAATGGAACATCCTGCCCGTTGTCGGCCACGCAAAGCAGAGCAACATGTTCGCCATTGTCAGCAGACATTGGTTCGGGCCGGACCATCATGGGCGATGGCCTAGAATCTTGGCAGTGGATATACCAGAAGAAATCGCTTGTTGGAGGTCAGCTCAACCTGGCGTTTCGAATTTGCTCCAATGCTGCCGTTAATTTTCGCAACACCACAGGATCACCAGGAGCGCCGTCCGCAGCCTCATCAGCCAGCGCCATCAGTTCCACAGCATCAAAACTTGCGGCAAGCCCCTTCAATCGAAGGCAGCTATAATGCCAATTGGCATCGCACCTGGACCGCGCCATCAGATCAATCTGCCGGTGCGCGCTTTCCAGAAAAGCCTGACGCAGTTCGCGAATCAAGGCGGCATCATCGCCAGCGGCTGCATGCAATGCAGTATTGAGAGCACCATGATCCATCGACATAATGGCACGGCTTAGACGATTGTGATTAACTTTGCGTTTCGCTTTTGCAAAAATATGGTAAACGGAGAGCATGGTGGGGCGTTCGAAAATCTTGGAGATCAGCCGTAATGTGCCGTCCGCAGAGGCGGTTTCTGCCGATATTCCTGAAGGCGAAGCGATGATAACAGCGGTAAAATTGGAGGATGTCGATCCTAATATTGAAGCAGAGCAACCAGCCGCAGAACCATGGCAGCCCGAAACGCAGGAAATCTGGGACGACGAGGTTGAAGCGGCACCACGGCGCTGGAAGCCGATTTTGGCGGGTGCCATGCTGTTTGCCCTGTTCTGTGGCTGGACCGGATTTTGGGCCTGGGCCTTTCACCCCGAACTGCTGAAAATTGAATCGCCGCAACGTATTGCTGAACTGATTGGTTTGTGGGCAATCCCAACCAGCTTGCTTGCCCTTTCATGGCTGCTTGCCATGCGGCTTAGTTCCAGCGAGGCGCGGCGCTTTGGCGATGTTGCTGCTCTGTTGCGCATTGAGAGCGAAGCGCTTGAAGCACGGATTAAGACGGTAAATGGCGAAATAGCATTGGCCCGGTCATTCCTGGCAGAAAATGCGCGTGAACTGGAATCTGTCGGGCGTGCGTCCGCTCGCAACCTGAATGAAGCAGCCGAACAGCTTGTGGTCGCGCTCAACGACTCTGACCAAAAGGCACAGCTGCTCGAGAAGGTTAGCCATGCGGCCGTCAGCAATTTGGAGCTGCTACGCAACCATTTGCCGGTGGTGACCAGTGCGGCCAAAGATACCACGAACCAGATCGGCAATGCGGGCAATGTGGCCAATGAGCAAATACAGGCACTGAAAGCGTCATTTTCGACAATGAATGATGCGGTTCTTGCCACCTCTGGCAGCCTTGATGCGTTGGAACAGCGGGCGAAGGAGGCAAGCCAGACGATCAGTGGCGCAACCGAAGAGGCCAGCAACGCGCTTAAGGCTGCAACCACGGAAAGCGAACAGCGTGTCAACCTGTTGCTCACGCGTTTGCAGACCGACGTTACCAATGTCGAACAACGCCTTGGCCAAGCAGCCGAGAACATCGAAGCATTGGGTGATCAGAACGCGCAGCAGCTTGCCGGACAAATCGAACAGCTCCGTTCTGCAGTTTTGAGCGTTGCCGCTGCTGCGAATGAACAGGACAGCCAAGTTAACGATATTGTGGGGCGGATGGGTGCTTCGCTTGACAGATCGGCTGAAAAGCTTGCGGCGATCAATAGCCAGGCGGAACAGAAATTCAGTGCACTCGTCACCCGCATCGGCTCTTCGATCGATGATTGTGGTGAGCGGCTTGGTGCAATTGATGCAAGTGCCACTGACCGCATTGCCAAACTGGCCTTTGCCATCAATGCTCTCTCTGAAAGCAGCAGCGAATTGGCGCTGAACCTCTCGGCAAATGAAGAACGCGCCGGAATAATGCGAAATGATGCCGAAAAGCTGTTGACGGCACTGAATAATGTTTCGCGCGAACTGGGTGATGATATTCCAGCAGCGTTTGATCAATTGCGTTCGCGATTTGCCGAACATGAAAGCGCAGTTGCAACCTTGCACGAGGAGAGCAGCGCGCTGAATGTGCAAGCAACGTCGCTGACCAAGCTATTGTCCGATGTTGATAGCCTGCTGAAATCGCAACGCGCATCTGTTGATGCGCTGATGGCGAGCAGCGCCGCCAGCCTGTCAGAAAGGCAGGCCGAGATAGACGCGCTGTCAACCTCTTTGAATGCTACACACGCACTGATTGCCGATGTTGCAGCCACGGCGGAGGAGCAGTTGTCAGGTTCGCTTCAGCGCGTTGCTGTTGCGACGCAGGAAGCAGCGCAAAGCAGCAAGGCAATCGTTGAAACCGAATTGGCGGATATTGGCGAACGGCTGACCGAGCAGAATAAGGCACTTCTGGCGGGTGCGATCGATGCCCAGCTGGCAAGTCTCGGCACAGCCGTCAATGAAGCTATTGCGCGTAATATCTCGCTATCCGAAGAGGCTGCACGGCGTGTTTCGGCACAGCTGCATTCCATTCAGGAATTAACAAGCAATTTGGAACAGCGCGCCGCGGCGGCTCGTGAACAATTTGACGGTATCGATGATGAAGCCTTTGCGCGTCGTATTGCTTTGCTCACAGAGTCCTTGAATTCTGCCGCAATTGATGTTGCCAAGATCCTATCGAACGAAGTGACGGATACCGCATGGGCAGCCTATTTGAAGGGCGACCGCGGTGTATTTACGCGGCGAGCCGTGCGTTTGCTGGATAGTGGAGAGGCAAGGATTATTGCCAGCCATTATGATGATGACGCGGAATTCCGCGACCATGTAAATCGCTATATCCATGATTTCGAGGCGATGATGCGCGTGCTGCTCTCGACCCGCGACGGTAATGCGATAGGCGTTACCCTGCTTTCATCGGATGTAGGCAAGCTTTACGTCGCGCTTGCCCAGGCGATTGACCGTCTTCGCAACTAAAGCGGGTTAAGCGGCATCAGGCCCCTTGATCAGAAATTCAAAACTGTGGCGGTCGATCCAGCCATAGACATAATTGGCATAATATAGCCCAAAGAGCACAGCCGACAAAAGTGTCGTATACAAAATCACCCTGAGCGGACGGAAGTTGGCCGGCGCGCTGTCCGCCTGCCCGGGCGTCTTTTCCAGCCCCAGCTCATCATGCGTCTTGACGCCAAAAGGCAGCACTAAGAACGCCGACAGCACCCAAAACAAAATGTAAATCGCAATGATGGACGTCCAGTTCATGCCGTCTCCACAATCATGACATCAACGATGGGTTTCTTGCCCGTCCAGCTGGTGGCGACGCGTCGAACGGCAAGGCGGACATCCTCACGTAGCCTGTCCATGTCGCCTTTCCATGCGCCCACGGCTTTGACAGCAGCGTCACTGACTTCATCAAGAAAATCTTCGCGCTCATCCTCCACAGGAATGCCGTGCATGCGGAAAACGGGATCGCCCAACAGGCTGTCATTGCCGTCTAGCGCAATAGCCACGCTGATCAGGCCATACCATGACAGGCGGCGGCGCTGGTTCATCGTTTCCCCATCGGCCGCAATAATTACATCACCGTCAAGGATGAGCCGACCCGTGCGCTCTTCACCAAGCTTTTCGGGGCCGTTGGGTGCAAGGCGGATGACATCGCCATTGGACTGGACAATTGCCTGTGGGATGCCTTCGGCAAGGCCAAAGCGCGCCTGTTCGGCCATATGGCGCCGTTCGCCATGTACCGGCACCAATATTTGCGGACGAACCCAATCATAAAGCGCTGCCAGCTCCGGGCGGCCAGGATGCCCCGACACATGCACATGCGCCTGCTTTTCCGTAACCGTCAGGATGTTGCGCCGCGCCAGCAGATTCATGATTCGGCCAATGGCGATTTCATTGCCGGGAATCTGCTTGGACGAGAAGATAACCGTGTCGCCTTCCTCCAGCTTAACCGGATGGTTGCCGTCAGCGATACGGGCAAGGGCGGCGCGGCTTTCGCCCTGCCCGCCGGTGGCCACCACCATCACCTGATTGCGCGGCAACGTATCGACCAGTTCCATGTCAATGGTTTCCGGCATATCCTTCAAATAGCCGGTCGCCTGTGATGCCTCAATAATGCGGTTCAGCGACCGACCGGCGAAGCATAGTTTTCGGCCAGCCTTTTTCGCAACCTGCCCCAATGTATGCAGTCGCGCAGCATTGGAGGCAAAGGTTGTAACCACCACCCTGCCCCGTGCCTCGCTAACTGACTTCAACAGGTCAGCATAAACGCTGCCTTCGCTGCCACTGTCCTCATTATTGAAGGCATTGGTTGAATCGCACACCAACGCAAGCACGCCTTCATCGCCAATCTTGGTCAACTGCTCCTCTGTAGAAGGCTGACCAATCACCGGCTGCTCATCAAGCTTCCAGTCACCCGTGTGGAAAATCCGGCCATAGGGGGTATCGATCAGGCACGCACTCATTTCCAAGATCGAATGCGCCAGCGGCATTAGCTGAAAGCCAAATGGACCCAACTGGAACGAACCGCCCATCGGGATGATGTTGAGTTCAACCTCGTCCAAGACGCCTTGCTCCTCCAGCTTGCCCCGGATGAGTGCTGCGGTGAAGGGGGTGGCGTAAAGCGGCACACCAAGATCTGCTGCCAGATAAGGCACCGCGCCGATATGATCTTCATGCCCATGCGTCAGTACGATGCCCAACAGATCGTCTGCGCGTTCCTCTATAAATTCCAGGTCAGGCAGAATCAGCTCAGTCCCCGGATATTCGGACGAACTGAATGTGATCCCCAGATCGACCATCACCCATTTGCCCTGGCAGCCGTAAAGATTGACGTTCATGCCAATCTCGTCCGACCCGCCGAGCGCGAGGAACAGCAATTCATTGCCGGGCTTTGTCATTCTGATGAATCTCGATTCAAATAAAGTTGTGCTATTCCGCGTAGTGTCAGGTCGGGCTCGACCATATCAAATAAATGACTGTGTTTCTGAAACAAGGCGGCAAGACCGCCTGTGGCAATGACAGTCGGCGACCCGCCAATCTCTGCCTTCATTCGCGCCAGCAAACCTTCGATCATTGCGACATAGCCCCAGTAAATGCCGATCTGCATCTGGCCGACAGTGTCCTTGCCAATGACGCTGTCGTTGGGCGGTGGCTCGATGGCAATACGGGGTAACATCGCAGCCGCGGAATAAAGCGCATC
>CAYVQO010000036.1:18130-19486 GCA_964452835.1 uncultured Sphingorhabdus sp.
TCTTGCCGAAATATTTCTCAGCCAGCATTTGCAGATTATGCAGCGCACGCGGAACCACAGTAGCAATAACAACCGCACTGACATCGCTCCGCTGATAGCCGTTGATCCGCAACAACTGATCCAGCCAAACGGCATATTCATCCGCCGTCCGCCGGACATCCGTTGCAATCCGCCAACGCTGCAAAATGGCCCCACTTGCATCAACAAGCGCGAATTTCACATTGGTATTGCCGTTATCAATGGCGAGAAGCATTGTCTTACCCTAATCAGATCAGGAATATATCGCCGGCGTGAATGGCATGAATTTCACCATCCGCCAAGCGCAGCCTAAGCGATCCATCTTCATTCAAACCATCATAGATGCCCTTTTGCACTTCGCCGGTGGGCAGATTGATGGACAAATTTGTGCCAAGCGGGTGCGCATAAAGCTGCCAGCTTTTCAGGATCGGGGTCAATCCGCCCATGCGCCAGCGTTGCAACCAGTTTTCCATCGCTTCAGCCAATATCTCAACCACGGCCTGCGCATGCGGCGGATTGGCTCCGCAACTGCGCAAATCGCTGACGGCGCGCTCTAGCCCAACGGGGTGAGCAAACAGGTTCATGCCGATCCCAATGATCACCGCATCGCCGCTGCGCTCAAGCAACATGCCACATAGTTTTGCGCCGTCTGTGGTCAACAGGTCATTGGGCCATTTGATCATCAACGGCACTTCAGGCGCGATCTGCCGTGCGGTTTCAATAGCTGCCAGTGAGATAACAAAGGTCAGTGATGCAGGCGACGGATCGCCAGGTGCAATCCGTATTATTGTGCTGGCAAAAAGATTGCCGTCGGCACTCTCCCAATTGCGGCCCATGCGCCCACGTCCGGCGTCCTGTCGGTCTGCGCGCAGCCACAGCCCCTCTGGTGCGCCAACTGCGGCCCGCGCAATCAGGTCTGCATTGGTGGAGCCGGTGACCGTTACCTGTTCGAAAATCAGGCTCAGAATAGCGCCTTTGCTGCCTGCGCCGTTACAAGCGACAACATCGGAATGGCGAGATAGCCAAGCGGTGAAACTGCCAGTGCCAATGCGCCACCCGCCCATGGCAAAGCCTTGTCATCAGCCTCAACTATCTCGCCGGTAGGAGCGTCGAAGTACATCACCTTGATAACCTTCAAATAATAAAAGGCACCAATGACCGAAGCGACGATCCCGATCACGGCGAGCGGCAAAAGGTTTGCGGCAACAGCGGCCTGAAACACCACTAGCTTGCCCCAAAAGCCAAAAAGCGGGGGAATGCCGGCCAGGCTGAACATGAAGATTGCAAAGGCCGCGGCCAGCATAGGACGCGTCCTGGACAAGCCCGCGACATCCGCCA
>CAYVQO010000037.1:0-9845 GCA_964452835.1 uncultured Sphingorhabdus sp.
TTTGACGAATATGATGCTGGCCGTCCCGATGTGATGTTCGTGATCCAGCGCGTGCTGGAAACAGAGGGTAAGCTGACTCTGCTTGATCAGAACCGCGTGATCCGGCCCAATCCGTGGTTCCGCTTGTTTGCGACGGCCAATACGGTTGGCCTTGGTGATACCAGCGGGCTCTATCATGGCACGCAGCAAATCAACCAGGGGCAGATGGACCGCTGGAACATCGTTGTCGGCCTCAACTATTTGCCCGCGCAGGTTGAAAGCGAGATTGTTCTGGCAAAGGCGGCCGGTGCCGATCCCGCCGATGTCAGCAACATGGTAAAGGTTGCCGAATTGACTCGGCAGGGCTTTATCAATGGCGACATTTCCACCGTGATGAGCCCACGCACAGTCATCACCTGGGCGCAGAACACGGCGATCTTCAAGGATGTAGGCTTCGCCTTCCGTCTCAGCTTCCTCAACAAATGTGATGAGGCCGAACGGATGCTGGTCGCCGAATATTATCAGCGAGTCTTTGGCAAGGATTTGCCAGAGAGCGTGGTGGGGAAGGCTTAACCGCTATCCCCATCGCCGTGGCTGTCAGCATAGGCCGCGCCTGACTCGCCTTTGCCGGCACCAGCGGGGCCGCTTTCCCACCAATAGGCCGGCCGTTTGCGGGAGCCTGTGACTTCCTCATTCAGCGTCGCGGCATCGTAAAGCCGCCCGTTGATCATCACTTTGCTGATCTTGTCCGAATTGCGAATGTCCTGTGTCGGATCGGCATCGAGGACAACCAGGTCGGCAAGCTTTCCGGCCTCAAGCGAACCAACATCCTTGTCATAGCCCAGCGACCGGGCGCTTTCGATCGTGCCTGCGCGCAGGGCCTCCACGGGCGTCATTCCCCCACGGACAAAGGACCATAGCTCCCAATGCGCCGCAATTCCGGGTTCCTGCCCATGCGCGCCAATGGCCACCGGCACACCTAGTTTGGCGAGCTTGTGGGCTTCGCGGGCGCTGTTGTCGTCGACATAATCCTCTTCCGCTGCAATGGTACGCCGCACATTGCCTGCTGCCAGAACCGAGGCAGGCGCATGCTTTTGCAGCAGCGGATGCTTCCACACATCGGTATGCGCCCGCCAATAGGGATCGCCAGCGAGGCCGCCATAGGTGACCACCAAAGTTGGCGTGTAGGCGACCTTTGACCGTGAGTAGAATTGCAGCAGATCGTCATAGAAAACATCCAGCGGGATGTTGTGTTCAACGGTGGTGTTGCCATCGGCGATCAGCGTGATGTCCATGCCATATTGCGATCCGCCTTCGGCAACCGAACGCATGCCTTCCTCCAACGACGCGGCAACAACCTGCTGGCGCTGCTCGCGGCGGGGCTGGTTATAGTTTTTCACGCTATGCGCGCCTTGCGCCTTTAGGCGACGGACATGGGCGCGGGCATCATCGATGCTGTTGATCTCGGCGAAAAAGCCGGGGGCCTTTGCGCCGTAGATGATCTCCCCAGTCGAAAAGCTGCGCGGGCCAATGGTAAGTCCTGCCCGCCGCATTTCGAGCGATGGATAGACCAAAGCAGAGCCGCTCGATGGATCGTGCCTTGTGGTCACGCCCAGTGCCAGCTCGGTCATTTCGGTCCAGTTGGCCTGCAGATTCATCTGATCAACGCCGTAAGGGCCATGCGAATGCGCATCGATCAGGCCAGGGATGATCGTCTTGCCGCTGACGTTCACAGTGGTTGTGCCTGCTGGAATCGTCATCGTCGCCGCATCGCCGACCATGGCAATCCGGTTGTCTTCGATCAGGATGATGCCATTGTCGATCACGCCGCCATCGGCCTGGCTCATGGTTATTATGCGCCCACCGACCAGCGCGATCCGGCCTTTGGGTTTGTCGGCTGTTACGGGCATGGAAAGCGAAAGGCCTGTCTTGGGCGGCTCAAATTTCGCAGGTTTGGCATCCTTGGCTGCTGGCGCATCGTTGAACATTGCGGCTCTGTCGGCGCTGAACAGTGTCGGGCCCAATGACCAGTGCAGTCTTGCGCCGCCACCCGACCAGTGTATCCAGTCTGCACCGTCACTGCTTGCCCGTGTTACGGGCAGAGGGCCGCCTGATGGCGAAACTGAAACGGATTGCGTGCCGGGCAGCAATGGCATGACAAAGGCCTGGTAATTCTGGCGAAAGGCGAAGTAACGGCCATCGGGGGATACGCTGTAATCGCCGACCATATCGCCTTCGGCATGGGTGCGCCGTGCTTCGCCGTTCAGATCGGTGCTGACCAATTTGGTTCCGGCGACGAAGAAAATGCGATCATTGTCGCTGCCAAATTGCGGATGTTCGCCATCGCGGGTGATGCGCGTTGCTTCGCCGCCAGCGGCAGGTATGCGGTAAAGGCCAGGCTCTGCCGAGGCACGCGGGCTGACCAGATAGCCGCCCTGCCGTTTTTCAAAGACAATGGTCTTTCCATCGGGCGATAATTTCGGCCGCGCATAATGCCCCGCCGCTTTTGTGACTATGGTTACCGCGCCGCCGGTTGCTGCGATGGTGCGGATTTCGCCCAGACCAGCATCGGTCCAGCGGACAAAGGCAATGCGCTTGCTGTCGGCTGACCATGATGGATAGCCTTCCATTGCTTCCGTTTCCGCCGTCAGTCGCTTTGCGGCACCCCCTGCCGCAGGCTTCACCCACAGCTTGCCCAGTGTTTCAAATACCACTTTGCTGCCATCGGGCGACACTGCAGCGCCGCGTGGCATTTTCGTCTCAAAACTGTCAGGCGCAACCGCAACCGGAGGACGCGGCGGATCTATCACAGTCCGGCTGTCTTCGATCCGGAAGGGGATAATCTCCGCCTTGCTGCTGGCAACATCCAGCTTGCGCAGCTTGCCGCCTGCCCAGAATACAATCGCTGCACTGTCAGGCGTCCAGTCCATATTGGGATAGAGGCCATAGACGGCCCAGGTTTCCTGCAAATCCTGATCCAGATCGTCGTAAAGCTTGCGATCCTCTCCGCTCGCCAGATCGCGCACATAGAGTTTGGACTTGGTCCGCTCGCGCCGGACATAGGCCAGCTTCTTGCCGTCGGGTGATGGCGTTGGGCGTACAGCGCCGCCTTCGCCGCCGATAATCTGCTCGGTCTCTGCAGTCTCTAGATTATAGCGTTCAATCGCGAATAGCTGAGTGTTGCTATCCTGCGCATATTCGAAGATCGGACCCGGTGTTGTGTTTTTCGTAAAATAGACGCTTTTGCCATCGGGTGCGAAGGTCGGCTCGCCCAGCTCCTTTTGGTGCGCTTCGCTAGGCCGCTTGACCAACTGCACGCCAGAGCCGCCAGAGACATGGTAGAGCCAGACTTCACCGGTTCCGGCTGAGCGTTGTGTCGTGAAGTGCTTCTTTGCCGCAATGAAGCGACCATCGGGGCTCCATGTCGACTGATTGGCAAGGCGGAAATCCTCCTTGGTCAACTGGCGTTTGTCGCTGCCATCGGCATTCATGATCCAGATATTGTCGCCGCCGCCCCGGTCCGAGGTAAAGGAGATGCGTCGTCCGTCGGGCGAAAAGCGGGGTTGCACTTCATAGGCCAGCCCTTCGGCGATGCGGGTGGGTGTGCCGCCGCCGATGGGCATAGTATAGATATCGCCCAGCATGTCGAATGCGATGCTCTTTCCATCGGGGCTGACATCGACATTCATCCAGCTGCCTTCATCGACCGAAATCGGCACTTCCCGTGTGGTCATTCCGGGCGGCGCAGACACGTCCCATTTGGGCGGGTCCTTTTTCTCGGCATCCTGTGCAAAGGCCGGTGCGGCCGAGAGCGCGATAGCGATGATGGATGTCGAAAAGGCCAGTCTGGTCATAATTATGTCTCCCTGTGGGAGCGTATTCCGGCGGAAATCCGCGAAGTCAATTGTTGCTCGATCAACGTCTTGTCCTGTTCACCGCTCATCCCGTCGTGCCCCATGGGGTGCCGTTCATCTGGCCGACAGGCGGCTGCCGCCTTGATATGGGTCACAGGGGCGGAACGAGTCGCAACATAAAGGGGGCCATGGAGATCAAACATGGCAGGAGTTTTTCGTGAGGGTCACAACAAGCGCCCACCGCGCAATCGCGGGCGATTGATTATTGAAGATCAGGTGCGGCCGTGGCGCAGGCGAGCGCCGATCATTGCAACGGCGGCGGCGATCGCTGTTGTGCTGGCAGCCGGCTGGGCGGTGAAGGCCTATGCGCATCCCGGCCAAGCATCGCATGTCCATGTTCTTGAATTCCCCCTGGCGGGGGTGCGCAACAATTACTGGTATGATTATCGGTCTGATATTGAGGAAGCCGAAAATGAGCTGCGCAAGGATTTGCGCCGCGCCAAATCTGCGCAGGACCGGCGAGAGGCTTGGCGCGAATATAATCGGGAACTACGCGACGCACGGTCTGACTATACCAAGGAGATGGTCGAGAAAGGCTATATCACCCGTCCGCGCGGCGAAGTGATTGTCGGCGACTGACACTGTCGCCCTTAGCTAAAGACCCGATCCGCCTGCGCGACGGCTTCGGACGCGCGCAAGGCGGAAAGGATGCGCATAAGGTGGTGCAAATCATGCACCTCAATGTCTGCCTCAAATGTGTGGAAGGCGGCGTCGCGCGTTGTCATGCGCAGATTGATGATGTTGGCTTTGTGAAAGCCAAAAATCCCCGCCATTTCCGCCAGCGTTCCGGGACGATTGTGGACGATCACGCGCAGCCGCGCAGCGCCGCCATCACTTTCCTGGCCCCAGCTCAGATCAATCCAGTCGGCATCGGATATGCCGTCCAGCCGCTGGCAGTGAATGGTGTGCACTTCTACCGGCTGGTCCACGCGGCGAATACCAATGATCCTGTCGCCAGGAACAGGATGGCAGCATTCGCCCAGCTCAAAGGACACGCCCGGCGTGAGCCCGCGGATCGAAATCGCCCGTTCCTGTGACAGCCACTCAATATCGCTTTCATCGGCATCAAAGCCGGGGATCAATGCCTCCATCAGCGCCCGGTGGCTGATCTTGCCAAGGCCGATGGCGTGCATCAGATCATCCGATGATTTGAGATTCAGGCGCGTCACGGCCGCATTCAGGGCCTTTTGTCCCAGCTTGCCGGGCATGCGCTCAATCACTTCATCATAGAGCTTCTTGCCGATCAGGATCAGCTCATCACGCTCGCGGTGTCTAACATGGCGGCGGATGGCGGCGCGGGCCTTCCCCGTTGCCACAAAGTTCAGCCAGTTCGCCTGCGGCTCATGGGCCTTTGACTGTAGGATTTCGACCATATCGCCATTGTTCAGCACAGTGCGCAGCGGCACATGGCGGCCATTGACCTTTGCCCCCACCGCACGGTCGCCCAAATTGGTGTGGACGGCATAGGCGAAATCAACAGGAGTAGACCCCTTTGGCAGCTGGTGCAGCGCGCCTTTGGGCGTGAAGGCGAAGATGCGATCCTGATACATCGCCATCCGCGTGTTTTCCAAAAGCTCTTCGGGATCGTGGCTGGTTTCCAATATCTCGATCAGATCGCGCAGCCATCCTGCCTGACCGTCGGGCGCGTCATCCTGTTTATAGGCCCAGTGCGCGGCCAGCCCATGCTCGGCCGAACGGTGCATGTCGGCGCTTCTGATCTGCACCTCTACGCGCATGTTCTGCGCGAACATGATTGTGGTATGGATCGAACGATAGCCATTGCGCTTGGGCGTCGAGATAAAGTCCTTGAACCGGCCCGGCACCATTTGCCAGCGCCGGTGGAGCGCACCCAGCGCCCGGTAGCAGGCTTCGCTATCCTCCACGATCACGCGAAAGGCATTGATATCCGTCACCTGTTCAAAGGCGACATGGCGTTCCTGCATCTTTTTCCAGATGGAGTAGGGATGTTTTTCACGGCCCGACACCTTGGCCTTTATCCCTGCGCGTTCCATTACGCTGGCAATCGACTGGTTGATTTCCTCAATCTTGACATCGCTGTCCTTGCGGATCTGCGCCAGTCGCCCGGTTATCGTCTCATAGGCCTCCGGCTCCAGCTGCTGGAAGGCCAGCAGCTGCATTTCGTGCATATATTCATACATGCCAATGCGCTCTGCCAGCGGCGCGTAAATGTCCATCGTCTCTTTGGCTATGCGCCGGCGCTTTTCGGGGCTTTTGATATAATGCAGCGTGCGCATATTGTGCAGCCGGTCCGCCAGTTTGACCAGCAGCACGCGGATATCATCGGAAATGGCGAGCAGGAATTTGCGCAGATTTTCTGCTGCCCGTTCATCCTCGGTCTGTGCCTCGATCTTCGACAGCTTGGTCACGCCGTCCACCAGCCGTGCGACTTCGGGTCCGAACTTCGCCTCAACATCCTCGATGCTGGTCAGCGTATCTTCAACCGTATCATGCAGCAGCGCAGTGATGATCGTGTCTTCGTCCATTTTCAGATCAGTCATCAGGCCGGCAACCTCGACCGGATGGCTGAAATAGGGATCACCCGAAGCACGCTTTTGTGCGCCGTGCATTTGCACGGTAAAGACATAGGCCTTGTTAAGCCGATCTTCATCGACCTCCGGGGCGTAGGCGCGAACCCGCTCAACCAGTTCATATTGCCGCATCATGCTGATTTACAAAGTGGTCGATTTGCGCTGCGATGCAACAGGAAAATGGACTCGAAGCCGTTTTTCTCTGTTCGCTTTCTAAGCCGTTGACCTCGCCCGGTTTATCGATATCCACCGAACAGGAAGCGGCGCTAGTCGCGAACGCGCCAATCAGGAGATGATGATGGGGTTGTGCAACAATTACAGGACCAATCTTTCCCTCTTTGCGGCTTTGGGCGCACTGGCATTCGCCATGCCCGCCAACGCAACCGCCGATACAAATGAAAGCACAGAAGCCCCGATGACCAAGGACAAGAGCGACGAAGCCCATCTGTATCTGGAGGACGTGCTGGGCGAAAAGGCGCTGGCAGAAGTCCGCGCATGGAATGACCGCACATTGCAGCGCCTGACCAGCGATCCACGCTTTGCGAAGATGGAGGCCGATGTGCTGGCCATCGTCAATTCCAAGGACAAGATCCCCTATGGCTACTACCGCAATGGCAAGGTGCAGAATTTTTGGCAGGATGAACGCCATGTGCGGGGCATCTGGCGGCGGACGACGCTTGACAGCTATATGAGCGCGGCCCCGGAATGGGAGACTGTGCTCGATATTGATGCGCTTGCCAAAGCAGAGGGGAAGAACTGGGTCTATAAGGGCAACAGCTGCCTGGAGCCGGAGCGCGAGCTGTGCATGGTCACGCTGTCTGATGGCGGCAAGGATGCAGCGCTGCAGCGTGAGTTTAACAGCCAGACCAAAAGCTTTGTCGAAGGCGGCTTTGTCACGCGGGAGAGCAAGGGCGGCTCAAGCTGGCTCGATAGGGATAATCAGATCGTCGGCATCGATTTTGGCGAAGGCACTATGACGGAATCGGGCTACCCAATGACTGCCCGCCTGTGGAAGCGCGGCCAACCGCTCGACGAAGCGGTTGAATTTTTTCGCGGGGAGAAAAGCGATGTTTCGGCGGGGGCCGGCGCCTTTGAACGTGCCGATGGCAGCAAGGAAATCTTCGCCTATCGCGGGTTGACCTTTTACGATAGCGAAACCTACTGGGTCCCGCGCAAGGACGGCGTCTTTGGAACGCCAGTGAAATTTCCCATCCCGACCAAGGCCAGCCTTGGCGCTGAGTTTAAGGGGCAAATGCTGCTCAGCCTGAATGAGGATTGGCGAGATTTTAAAAGCGGCGATTTGCTCAGCTTCTCCTTTGATGATTTTATGAAGACCGGCGAGATTGGAACCGTGCATCTGGTCATTCGGCCCGATGCGCGTTCCTCACTGGGTGGTTATGGCGTCACCCGGGACAAGATCCTGATGAGCGTGATGCGCGATGTGACCAGCACGATCTTTGCCTATGATTGGGACGGCAAAAAATGGACATCAAAGCCGCTCGATTTCCCGGCCAATGGCAGCGTTGGTGTAACCAACAGCGATGACAAGGAGACATTGGCTTTCATCAACAGCACCTCTTTCCTGTCACCCAGCACCCTATGGGCCTATGATACGAAGACAGGAATGAAGACCAAGGCAAAGGCGCTGCCTGACTGGTTTGATGCCAGTCAGATGATCGCCGAACAGCAATTTGCCACGTCCAAAGACGGCACCAAAGTGCCCTATTTCATCGTGCGCTCAAAAAAGACCAAGCTGGACGGCAAAAACCCGACCTTGCTTTACGGCTATGGCGGCTTTGAAGTGTCCATGACACCCAGCTATTCGGCATCCATGGGCAAGCTTTGGCTGGAACAGGGCGGTGTCTATGTGCTGTCCAACATTCGCGGTGGTGGCGAATATGGGCCGAAATGGCACCAGGCAGGACTGAAGACCAACCGGCAAGTCATTTATGATGATTTCATTGCGATTGCTGAGAAGCTGATTGCCGACAAGGTGACTTCACCCAAGCATCTGGGGATTGAAGGCGGCTCCAATGGCGGGTTGCTGACTGGCGTGATGTTCACGCAGCGGCCTGATCTGTTTGGCGCCGTGATCAGTTCGGTGCCGCTGCTTGATATGCTGCGCTATGACAAATTGCTGGCGGGGGCCAGCTGGGTGGGCGAATATGGCAGCCCCGCCGATCCGGTTGAAGGCGCGTTCCTGAAAAGCATTTCGCCATATCATAATGTCAAGGCGGGCGTGAAATACCCCGAAATCTTCCTCCTGACTTCGACAAAGGATGACCGCGTCCACCCCGGCCATGCCCGCAAAATGGCAAAGCGGCTGGAGGATATGGGCTATAACTTCCTTTATTATGAGAATATCGACGGCGGCCACAGTGCCGCGGCAAATCTGAAAGAAACCGCCCGGCGGCTGGCGCTGCAATATACCTATTTGCTACAAAAGCTGAAGGATGGGCAGTAAACCCTAAAGCACAAAATCGGCCACCGTCAGCGCCTGCGCACCGGCGCCTTGCAGAAGTATGTGCATGTCGGCAATGCCATCGCCATTGATATCTGCTTCCACACGCAGGTCTGCGCCCAAATCAACCCAGCGGACCTGCGCTATGCCATTATTTGTGAAGGCGACGGTATCAACGAAAACGAAATTCTGATCCCCTGAAACAAATGGGTTGGTGTCGATCCGCGTCAGATTGATCCGGTCTGTACCTGCCACAAAATCGGTGATGATGTCGGCAGCAGCACCAATACCGCTGTCGCTGACGTTGCGATATTTGAACACATCGGCACCGCTGCCCCCGGTCAATATATCAGCTCCGCCGCCGCCGCGGATCTTGTCAATTTCGGAACCGGCGTTGATGGTGTCCACCTGGTCACCGCCCACAATGATGTCAGAGCCAGCGCCGCCGCTCAGATTGCCTGCAGCTCCCAGCGCGATCTTGATTACATCAGTGCCGATATTGCCATTGACGAGGAAATTGATCGCTGAGCCAAGGCTGACCGCCATGCCGCGCGCATTAAGCGTGCTACCACCCGCTTGGAGATTGACCGCAATTGTTCCTGTGCCGCTAAGGTTGGAAAACAGGTTAAAACCTGTGGCAAACTGTGTATCCGTTAAATTCAAAGTGGCGCCGCCAAACAGAGCGATCGCCTCCATCGAACTGACGCTGCCAACCGAAAAAGAGCCGCTATTGAGTTGGAGCGTATCGGTATCTGCTCCGCCATCAATGATTGCGCCGCTCCCGGACAGGATGATGGTATCATTTCCGGCTCCGCCATTAAGCGTATCGATCCCGCCTCCACCATTGATGGTGTCGGCACCATCAAAACCATTAATTGTCTCACGCTGTACTGAGCCCGTCAGTGTGTTGGTGTTGGCGCTGCCGTTGATCGTGATCGTATC
>CAYVQO010000037.1:9945-18425 GCA_964452835.1 uncultured Sphingorhabdus sp.
GTGAGTCCCTGGCCTGGATGATTGAGCAGGTTCAGGGCATTGAAAGCATTGCCCATCTGCAGCGTCCCGCCGGCAATGCGGAAGGATGAATTGGTCCCATTTTCCAGAATCGCCCCAAAGCTGGCGACAATCGTCCCGGTATCAACAGCGCTACCAAAATTGACGGCGCCTTGCGAGATATGGCTGAGGGTTCCGGTCAGGGTCATGGTTGTCGCGGCAGCAGCGACTATTTGCGCTGAGCCAGCTGTTCCGGTGATGTTGGAAAGAGTTCCGATCACGTTGTCAACTGTACCCGACGACCGGAATGTCGCAGAGTTGGAGATCGTCACCGCGCCGCTGCCCAGCGCCGCATCGCTGGACGCCTCTAGCGTGCCGCCAGTAATATTTATCCCGCCAGCAAAGGAATTGGTGGCATTCAATTCCAGCAGCCCGGCCCCCGACTTGGTCAGATTTCCAGCTCCGGACACGGGAAGGTCGAACCGGGCAGTTGATCCGGATGTGACCACATTGACCAGCAGGTTTGACGCTAGCGTCATCCTGAGGCCGGCTGCACTGCTGAAGGTGGTCGGCGAAGTCGTGGCCAAAGTGGTAATGTTAAGTTGCGCGCTCGATGCGCCATTGTCAAAGATCAGATCGCCAATGTCGGTGCCTGAGTCCGTAAGCGACCCCCGAATTGTGATGCCGGTTGTGCCAGTCATATTAATGTTCATGAAGCCAACGCGGATGTCGGAAAAGTCGGGGATACCGATAATCACCGTACCGCCCGAGTTGGTCGCGAACGAAAAATCCGCTGTTGATCCCGCTGCGGCGGGCACCCCGCCAGACCAGTTGGCCGGGTCAGTCCAGGTTCCGTTTCCGATCGCAATCCAGTTAGGCATGGTCGCACCCTCCCCAAGGTCAATTTTGTCTGGTGCGACCCAGAACCGATCAGCGATCGGAACGATTTGCGCGTTATCGGTTAAGGTCAGGGGTGTCAATCAAAGCATTATGGTACAAAGGCAGACGCCGCAGCAACAAAAACGCCGGAAGCCATAGGGCATCCGGCGTTAAAGGGTTTCGGCTCAGCCCGCCATAGCCTTGGCGACGGCGGGTGGGGGTTGGAGAGGAGAGCCGAAGACAATTTTCCTTGAAAATCAATCCTTCGCGATGATGACTTTCTTCTTCGCGTTGCAATTGGCGATGTCTGATTCTTCCAACACGCGGTCGCCTGCCTTGAAGGTTACGACTTCGCCAAATTCCTTGGCGACGCTGGCACAGACATTGCGCGGGGCCGAACCGGTGATCGGCGCACGGCAGCTGGTGCCATCGCACTTGAACATTACACCGCGGATGATTGCAGTGTTGTTGGCAGCAGGCTGAGCCAGCTCAACGGTATAATAGCGCGCACCGCTGTTCGCCTGCACTGGCGTTGCAGGGATTGCAAGAATGCCGGCTGTGACAACAGCTGCACCAACAAAAGCGGCCATGCGTGAAGAGGCGCGCGAGAAAGACTGGGAGAGGGTCATTTCTAATTCCTTCGATCTAAACCTTGCTTGACGGGCGATCCTGCATTGCCATTTTGGCTTGTTTGCAGAGCCGATCCGGCAACCGAAAATTTCAGTTGCGAATCACTACCTATTGGATTAGGTTTTAAGTTGCAACTAAAAACTGATTTTCGCGGTAGTTTTTTTTCGAAGGCACGATAGGATTGTATCCGAGATGGGGAAATTGAGGGAACCTTTGGCAGAAATCGCCCAGTGCGGTTTGCCTGGTGCGCTGGAAGTGATCGGCGAACGCTGGTCGTTCATGATCATTCGTGCTGCCTTCAACGGCGTCCGCCATTTTGAGGAGTTTCTGACCGAAATTGGTATTGCCCGTAATATCCTTGCCAATCGTCTGACCCGCCTTACCGAAAGCGGGATTTTGCACCGGGCGCCCTGTGCCGATGATCGGCGGAAAGTGGAATACAGGTTAACTGCCAAGGGTCTGGATTTCCTGCCAGCAATGATTGCTATGCGGCAATGGGGGGAGCGGTGGGAAACTGGCGTGCCGTCCAATCCTGTGCTGGCTGATGAGCGTGACCGTAAGCCGATCCTGCCCGTTACACTGCGCGGCCATGATGATCGGATATTGACGCATATGGACCTGTGCTGGATCGATGAATCAGAGGCGGCGGCCAGCCGAAGCGATGCCGACGAAGGCACCAATGTCCGGAAAATCGGCTCAGCCTGACGCTGGCATTTCGGCTTTTGCATCGTGGTGCAACGCAACATTGTAATTTTGTTGCGAATCTGTTATAAACCATCGTTGAAGGGCAGGTGCCCTCACTTTCAACGCCCAATAGAGCGTGCAAGGATTTACGGCGGGACTAGGCGCAAAGGCCATTTGCAATAAGGGGCAATAGCCAAAAATTGGCAAGGAAAATGGCACAAAAGCTGCGCTTTTGAATAATCAGAAAGGGTCACATTTTATGACGTCCACTGCGGTGTCGTTCGAAGTCGGCGACTATGTTGTTTATCCCAAACACGGGGTCGGCCGTGTCATAGAACTGCAAAATTCAGAAATCGCGGGCATGCAGCTGGAGCTCTATGTGCTGCGTTTCGAAAAGGAAAAAATGACGCTGCGCGTGCCCTTTAACAAGGCCGAAGGTGTCGGCATGCGCAAGCTGTCTTCAGACAAGACGCTGAAGGAAGCGATGGAAACGCTGAAGGGCAAGCCAAAGGTGAAACGCACCATGTGGTCGCGCCGCGCCCAGGAATATGAAGCCAAGATCAATTCGGGTGACCTGGTGTCCATTGCCGAAGTGACACGCGACCTGTTCCGCCCCGATGATCAGCCGGAGCAAAGCTATTCAGAGCGGCAGATTTTTGAAGCGGCTTCCAGCCGCCTTGCCCGCGAACTGGCCGCAATGGAAAAGACCGATGAAAAGGCTGCACTGGGTAAGATCCTGGACGTGCTCAAGATCGCCGCTCCGCAATATTATGTGACGGCTGAATAAGCCGCAATGTCACGGCACAACAAGAAGGGCGCCTTTACGGCGCCCTTTTTTGTGCTTGCGGAGCCGATTGCTTAGCTGTATTAGTCGAGCAATACACATAGGAGGCAACCCCATGCTCAAGTCCCCATATTTTCTTCTGCCGTTTGCCGCGCTTACGCTTTCGGCCTGCAACTTCGACATGGACGCCGAAGACAAGAGGCTGACATCGGATGGCAAGCCTATCACCACCGCCGTCACTACCACCGGCAGCTTTACCAAGATTGAGGGCATTGGCCCTGACAATATTGTGTTTGTGACCGGCGATGCCTTTTCGATCAAGGCAGAGGGTGATGCCGATATGATCAAAAAACTGCGCTACGCCATGGATAATGGGACGATCATCATCGGCCGTGAAAAGGGCAAATGGTGGGGCAAGGACAATAAGGCCGTGACCATCACTGTCACAGCGCCAGCGCTGATGGCCGCATCGCTTGCAGGTTCAGGTAATTTTACGGCCGATAAGATGGCAGGCGATAAGGTTGAGGTCGAGCTGGCGGGATCGGGCAATGCAAAGATAGGCGATGTCAGCGGCAAAAGCTTTACGGGGGATATTGCCGGCTCTGGCAATGTCAGCGTTGCCGGCAAGGTTGAACGCGCAGAATTCGAAATAGCTGGGTCAGGCAATATCGACGCTGCCAATCTGACCAGCGTCGATGCAGATGTCGAAATCGCCGGTTCAGGCGATGTGCGGTTGACAGCAAGCGGTGCCGTAAAGGCCGATATTGCGGGTAGCGGCAATGTGACGGTCAGCGGAGGCGCCAAATGCACCTCGTCGGTTGCAGGTTCGGGCAAGCTTAACTGCGGCTAACCACGCTTGTTATTTGACCGACGGGTCTCCAGCGGCCATAAAGCATCTCTGTCTTCGGGGTCCGGAAGGGAAGCTGGTCAATGCTTATCCGCCTATGTGCTGTCTTGCTGGCGCTGCTGGCTTTCACGCCTGCGCATGCTGTTGAACGCAGCTTTTTGATTGGCGGCTTTGAGGATGTCATTGTTGAAGGCGATATTCAGGTTACGTTGGAAACCGGCCTGTCGCCAACGGCAAAGGCCAGCGGCGATCGGGAGCGGCTCAGCGCGCTAAAGATTGACCGGCAGGGCAAAGTCGTCCGCATCCGCATGCAAGGTCTGGTTGCGAATCGTGTGGGTGGTGAGCCAGTGAAAGTCGCGCTTACCGGGCGCAATATTCGTAAGCTGATCCTGCAAGGCAATGGCCGCATATCCGTGAGCGGGCTGGATATGCCGCAGCTGCGGCTGGAAATCAGGGGCTCGGGAGAAATTGACATCGCCAGGGTGAAGAGCGACCGGCTGGTTGCCTTGCTGGTGGGCAGTGGAAAACTGTCGCTGGGAACGGGGGCGGTCAAGGACACTGAAGTGGTGATTGACGGCTCACCAGTGATTGCAGCAGCGACCATGGAAACGCAAAAGTTGCGCTTGCAGCAAAATGGCCCGGCCAAAACGCATTTTCAGGTGAGCGACAGCGCCGAAATTACCAATAGTGGTTCGGGCAATATCACTATCGACGGCAAAGGCACCTGCTTTATCCGGCAGGCGGGCAGCGCCACGATCAACTGCAAGAAAACGGGGTGAATATGGCACGCGCATTCATTGTTGGTCTGGCGCTACTGGCCTCCGCCTGCACGGCTGCGAATGGCGGCAGCGTGGCAAAGGCCAGTGGCTGCACCCCCGGCGAAGCGCGTGAGGCAAGTGCCGCGGGGCTGGAGCAAGTTGTGCTTTGCATCGAATCTGGCAGTAAGACGCGCAGCTTTGTCGTGGAGATTGCGCGGACTTCACAGCAGCAGGCGAAGGGCATGATGTTCCGCACCGAACTTGCGGATAATCGCGGCATGATCTTTCCCTTTGTCGAAACCCGCATGGCCAGCTTCTGGATGAAAAACACTGTCATCCCGCTCGACATCATTTTCATCCGGCCTGATGGACGGATCGAAAATATCGCTGAGAACACCATTCCCTATTCAACCGATCCGGTGGAATCGACGGCGCCAGTTGCCGCGGTGCTCGAACTGCGCGGCGGATTAACTAGCGAGCTGGGCATTGCCGCGGGTGATAGTGTGCGCTGGAAATAGCCCCTTTTTCCATTGCACGGGGCTCCACTTCGCCCTAATCGCTGCGCCATGGGAATCTTGGCGAAAATCTTCACCTGGTGGGATGGTGCAACCATCGGCACCGCGCTGTACAGCCGCCGCAAGGGCGTGGCCGTGGGAGAGGATGAGCAAGGCAATCGCTACTTTCAATCGAAAGACGGCAAGCGTCGCTGGGTGATCTATAATGGCCCCAATGATGCCGCACGCGTCGCACCCGAATGGCATGGCTGGCTGCACGGTACCTTTGATGGGGAGCCGGAAAGTTACTTGCCACCAGTGCGTGGCTGGGAATTGGATCGGCCCGGAAACCCCACCGGCTCCGCTGAAGCCTATCGTCCCAAAGGCGCGCTGGAGCAGGGTGGAAAACGTGCACGCGCCACTGGTGACTATGAAGCGTGGAGCCCCGACGCCGCATGAGGCTGCCGCTGCTTGTCTTCCTTGTTGGGACATCGCTGACGCTTGCCGCCTGCGGGCAGCAGGATGCTGGCTCCGCTGGTAAGGGCAGCCAGACCGGCAAAGGCAAGGATGCCAGTGCTGCCAATCTGCCAGTTGCCGAAGGCAATCAGCCCGGCACGCCCATGGCAGAGCGGGTGGCTGTGATTAGTCTGCTCAACAAACGCAATGGGCAGACCCGAGACTTTGAATTGAAGCCAGGGGAGTCGGTCCGCTTCGGCAAGGTTGCCCTTTTCGTGCGTGCTTGTGAGCGCACTGCGCCGTGGGAAACCTATGCTGATCAGGGTGCCTTTGTCCGCATGGCGGTAATGGAGCGTCCGCCAGGGACCAATGACAGCGAACGCTGGCGCTGGGTGTTTTCGGGCTGGTTGTTCAAAGAAAATCCGGCGGCCAATGTTCTGGAACATCCGGTCTATGATGTGTGGGTTAAGGCCTGCAAGATGAGCTTCCCAGGAGAGGAGCCCGCCCCCGGCGAGCTGACAGCGCCTACTGATGAGGACAAGGCATCATCCAATGCGCCCCAATCCCCTACGCGTCCGGCACCCGAAGCACGGCCCGAACCGGCACCGGAGCCTGACGCAGAAGAAGCCCCAGCTGGCGATGGCGAAGCCACGGTTGAGACGTGATCCGTTGGATCCAGTGCGCCCTCAAGCATATTAAGATATTCGGCCTGGCTGATTTCGACTGCCCCCAATGAGGCCAGATGCTCGGTCATGAATTGACAATCGAGCAGCTGATAACCCCCAAGCCGCATACGCGCCACCAGCCAGGCAAGCGCTACCTTTGACGCGTCAGTCGCCCGGCTGAACATGCTTTCGCCAAAAAAGGCGCGGCCCATTGCCAATCCATAGAGCCCACCGACCAGTTCCCCATCCCGCCAGCATTCCACGCTATGCGCCATACCCCGCTGGTGCAGCGCGTAAAAGGCATGCTCTATATCCGGGTTGATCCAGGTTTCGTGCCGGTCGCCAGTTGCTTCCGCACATTTTTCAATCACCGCAGTGAAGGCAGTGTCTGCGGTCACTTGAAAGCGGTCCTGGCGAATGGCCTTTGCCAGAGAGGCTGAAACATGCAGGCCGCCCAGCGGGATTATTGCCCGGCGTTTCGGCTCCACCCAATAGGCATGGGGATCATCGCGTGCATCGGCCATCGGGAAAATGCCATTGGCATAGGCGCGCAGCAACAGATCGATATTGATGGGCAATTCCGTCCCTTCATTCGCGGCCGATAGTTGCCATTGATGCCGCAGAGTAACATTAATTGCACGATACGACGCATTGGGCTATACCGCATTTGCACCCCGGCACAATGACGCCGGGGTCAATTGTTTCTGCCGCACAAAGACTGGACCAAGCCAATGACCCGCCGCCGCAAAATCTATGAAGGCAAGGCCAAAATCCTGTACGAAGGTCCCGAACCCGGCACGCTGATCCAATATTTCAAGGATGATGCGACGGCGTTTAACGCGCAGAAAAAAGGCACGATTTCTGGCAAGGGCGTGATCAACAACCGCGTATCAGAGCATGTCTTTACCCGGCTTTCGCATATCGGCATCCCCACCCACTTCATCCGCCGTCTGAACATGCGCGAACAGTTGATCCGGCAGGTGGAAATTGTCCCGATTGAGGTGATTGTGCGCAATGTCGCCGCTGGCACGCTGTCAAAGCGGCTGGGGCTGGAGGAAGGCACACCGCTGCCGCACACGCTGCTGGAATATTGCTACAAGGATGACAGTCTGGGCGATCCGCTGGTGGCGGAAGAACATATCGCTTGTTTTGGCTGGGCCAGCCAGGAGGAGATGCAGGACATCAGCTCTATGGCGATCCGCATCAATGATTTCATGTGCGGCATGTTCGCCGCCATCGGTATCCGCCTGATCGATTTCAAACTGGAATTTGGGCGGCTTTATGATGGCGATTTCAGCCGGATCATTTTGGCCGACGAAATCAGCCCCGATGGCTGCCGCCTGTGGGATATTGAAACCGGCGAGAAGCTGGACAAGGACCGTTTCCGCCGCGATCTGGGCGGTGAGGCAGAAGCCTATCAGGAAGTCGCCCGTCGCCTGGGCTTGATGCCAGAGGAAAATGAGGGCGAGGGCGCCGTTGTCGATATGGTCAGCCACCGTTTGCGAAAGGGCAAATGATTTCGACCAGCGGCGATTGAAAGCGCCGCGAAATCAGGCATAAAGCCCCGATGGGGAAGCTTGTGAGAATAGCAATCGTCGTGCTGCCTTTGCTGGCCGTCGCGACGCCGATTTCAGCTGCATCGCAAAAGGCAGCGCCGCCACCGGGCGTTGCGCGCACCGCACCGTGGAACAGCGACAAGACCGACCTGCCGGCGGATCAAAGCATCATCTATGGTCGTCTGCCCAATGGCCTGCGCTACGCCATCCGACCCAATAACCGCCCGCAGAATCAGGTTCTGGTGCGCATGGCCTTTGACTTTGGCTCAGCTGCCGAGGCGGAGGATGAGCAAGGGTTGGCGCATTTTATTGAGCATATGGCGTTTAATGGCAGCACTAATGTTCCCGAAGGCGAAATGGTGAAGATGCTCGAGCGGCTGGGGCTGGCCTTTGGCGCGGACACCAACGCTTCGACCGGCTATACCATGACCGATTACCGGCTGGACCTGCCCAAGGCAGACCCCGCGCTAATCGAACGGGCGCTGTTCCTGATGCGCGAAACGGCAAGCGAAGTGACCTTTGATCCCGCTGCGGTAGACCGCGAACGCGGCGTGGTTATTGCCGAAATGCGGCAGCGGGAAAATTATCAGTTTCAGCGCACCCGTGCGCAGCAGGAGCTATTCTATCCGAACAGCTATTTTTCGACACGCTATCCTATCGGCAAGCAGGCGGTGCTGGAAACGGCCCCGGCCGAGCGGCTGAAGGCGCTATACAAGAAATGGTATACGCC
>CAYVQO010000038.1:0-17852 GCA_964452835.1 uncultured Sphingorhabdus sp.
ATGATCCCCGCTTGCTCCAGCTGTTCGGGCGCTACACAACTTATTGCGGCTCTTCGCCATTTCTGACCCCCGCAACATTGATGCTGATCGCGCATGTGGAAGCGCAAGGCGTCTGGGCGATTGATGGTGGCATCAGTGCGCTGGCAAAGGCGCTGGAAAAGCTGGCCCGCACCAAGGGGGTGACCTTTCATTATGGCCAGGCAGCTCAACACATCAGCGCCAGCGCTGGCCGTGTTGAGGGCGTCACCCTGTCAAGCGGCGAATGGCTGGCCACCGACCATGTCATTTTCAACGGTGACCCAGCCGCACTATCGACCGGATTGCTGGGACCACACATATCGCGCGCTGCCCGCAAGGTGCCGGCAAAGGCCCGATCATTGTCAGCGCTGGTCTGGCTGGCGAAGTGCAAAACTAGGGGCTTTGATCTTGCCCACCATAATGTGTTTTTCTCAGGCGATTATCCAGCCGAATTTCGCGATATCAATGCTGGCAAATCGCCTGCCAGTCCCACTGCCTATGTCTGCGCGCTTGATCGCGGAATGGGTACCGCTGTGACCAATGCGGAGCGATTGCAAATCATCGTCAATGCCCCCGCCCACGGCGATCACCATCGTTATCCGAATGAGGAGAGAGAGCAATGCACCTCAACCATGCTGAACCGGCTGAAGGCCTGCGGGCTGGAGTTGGAGGAACCGCTACCGCACCGGCTGGTGACCCCATCGGATTTCGCGGACCTGTTTCCAGCGACGGGTGGAGCCCTTTATGGACGGGCCTCGCACGGCTGGGCGGCAAGCTTCCTCCGGCCCGGCAGCCGGACAGCGATCCATGGGCTTTATTGCGCGGGCGGGGCGACGCATCCTGGCGCGGGCGTGCCGATGGCCGCCTTGTCGGGGAGGCTGGCATCGCAAGCCGTGCTATCAGACCTCGCTTCGACGCGGTGGTTCCACCGCAAGGCTATCACTGGTGGTATATTGACGCGCTCAGCGATGACGGAAGCTACGGGCTGACCATCATCGGTTTCATCGGCAGCGTCTTTTCGCCTTATTACAGAAAATCAGGCCGCAATATTCCATTGGATCATAGCTGCCTTAACATCGCTCTCTATGGCAAAGGCGCCCGCTGGGTGATGACCGAACGGGGTACCGCAGATACTCGACAGGAGCGTGATACGCTTACTATCGGGCCAAGCGCCATGCGCTGGGATAAGGACCGGCTGATCATCGATATTGAGGAGCGCGATATCCGGCTGGGGATACCATGGCGGCGCAGGGTGAAGGGACAGATCGTCCTGCACCCAGAGGTGCTGAATGGTAGAGGCTTCAAACTGGATATAGGCGGCCACCATCATTGGCATGCCATTGCCCCCCGCGCCCGGATCGAGGTCAACATGGAAGCACCCGATGTTGCGTGGACAGGCAGCGGTTATCTGGACAGCAATTATGGTAATGAGCCGATAGAGGCAGGCTTTCACAGCTGGCATTGGTCGCGTGCGCATATGGGCCGCGAGGTGGCGGTCATTTATGAAGGGACCCGCCGCGACGGCAGCCATTTTGGCAGTGCGCTGCGTTTTGACGCCAGCGGAACCCCGCATGAGGAAGAATTGCCACTGGTTGCACCCATGCCGCCAACATGGTGGGGCATGAAGCGCCAGACCCGCGCTGATCGCGGCCATGCGTCAGTGATCAAGACATGGGAGGACTCGCCATTTTATGCGCGAACCACATTGGCCGCACGGATATTTGGAGAACCCGTTGTCGCGGTGCAAGAAAGCATCTCGCTAAACCGGCTGGTCAATCCGGTGGTCCAGTTCATGCTGCCCTACAAAATGCCTCGCGAGGCTTAGCGGGTGCCAGACTAGTCCGTATTTTTGGCAGCCTCCTTCTCGGCAGCCTTTTGCTTATCTTTGGCAATCTCCCGGTTCACGGACCAAAGCTGCCAAAAGCCAATGCCCAACGCCACCGCACCACTGAAAATGATTTCGATAAAGCCAAGATTATCAAACGGACCTTGTTCCATGGGAAGCGCTCCTCTTTGCTCCAAGCTAAGCCTTGATGTACTGCTTGGCAAATTCGGTGACGATTGCTGCTGCCTGCGCGGGATCTTCTTCATGTGCCAAATGGCCTAGGCCCGCCATATCCAGCATTTCGCAATTTGGTATCAGGGCGGCCGCGTCGACGACCGCCGATTTCGGAATGGCGCTGTCGAGCGACGGGTGAACCAGCAATGTTGGCGATGCAAATTCTCCCAGACGATCCCGTAAACCCTCAAGCCGCCAATTGGCCATCATCCGGATTGCACCGTCGCAATGCCCCGATTTGCTGAACAGCCGCGTGTAATAATCCGCACCTGCAGCATCAATTTTGGACCCGGTTGACCGTTTCAGAAAGCGCGCAGTTTCGCCTGGATAGGCCGCCATCCGCGAAAAGATGATGGATACAAGCGGATTGGTGAACAGCATCCGCGCCAGCTGCGGAAACAGGCGCGCGGCAAGTCCGGGAAAGGGCATCAGTGCAGGGGCGAAGCCGATAAGTGGAATACGCCATTTCGTGTCCAGCAGCAGTTGCGCGGCAATTGCGACTCCGGCCGAGTGACCGACGATCAAATCGGGCTTCAACTGCATGGTATCAAGCAATTTTCCGACCGACGCTGCTATGGCGTCCAGTGAAGGCTTCTGCCCCAAATTGGGCCGGGTAAAGCCATGGCCCGGAAGGTCAGGCGCAATCACGGTGAAATCGTGCGCCAGCAAAGGCAGCATATCCCGCCAGCTATGCGTTGCAGCGCCAGTACCATGCAGCAAAAGGCAGACTGGACCTGCGCCCATTTGCTGGACATGCCATTTATAGCCTGCGGCTTCTACAAAGCGGCTGGCGGCGCGGTTGGGCCAGTCTTTGCCCTGAATTTCCCAATCAGGATATCGGCTGCTCATTGCGGGATCAGCGATTCTATCGCCTGCACCATCGCTGCACTCTGCGCAGGCGGCAGCGGCAGATAGCGACCGTTCATGGCCTCTGCCAGCTTCGCTGCTTCCGCACTGGGCCGGGGCGCAATGTCAATCACAATGCTCTGTAGCCCGGCCATTGCCAGCCTCTTCGCGGTTTCTTGCGCCTGCTGCGTGGCCTGTTCGCGACCTGCGCTGCCATCCAGCTGCACATTGGCTTTGCCATCGGTCAGCACGGCAATGGTCGGTGTCTGGCCGCGTTTGGCGCCTGCCTCGGCCAGTTGTTGTGCAGCAATCAACCCCGCAGCCAGCGGCGTGCCGCCACCGCCAGGCAAGGCACTCAGCGCCCGGCGTGCTCGCGTCAATGAACGTGTTGGCGGCAACAAAATCTCTGCACCAGTCTGGCGAAACGCGATCAGCGCGACTTGCGCCCGCTTCACATAGGCTTGCGCCAGCATCTGCTCCACGGCACCCTTGGCCTCTGCCAACCGCGACAGCGCCGATGAGCCGGAAGCATCGACAGCAAAAATCGTCAGGCTTTCGCTGCGCTGTTCAAAGGCGCGAACCCGCAAATCTGATTTGCGGATATGGACCAGGCGTGTGTCGTCGGCGGTTGCCGCCTGCCGCCGGATACGCTGCCACGGTGCAGCGGCGCGCAGCGTATCGATCAGCGCCAGCCTTTTCCCCTGTCCCGGAACGCCGGGACGAGCGCCAAGCGGGCGGCCCCGCTGCAACGATTTCTGCTTCTGCCCTGCTTTGCCTGCTTGCCCCTTGCCACTGCCGCGTGCCTTTGCGTCAATGCCATCCAATATGTGCGGCGGAATGGCGGATGCCGCCGCTTCAAGGATGATATCCTCCAGATCAATATCATCCAAATTCCGATGCTCAGCGTCTTCTGCGGACTGATTATGCGGTTGCTCTTCTGCCGACTGTTCGGCCTGATCCATTTGCGGCCGCTGCGTCGCTCGCGGGGAAAGCACCAGCCGGATCGCGGCGAGCAAGTCATCGTCATCCACCGTCTTGCGCCCATGCAGCGCAGCATGTGCGTGGGCGGCACGGCCCGCAAATATCAGCGCACGGGCTGAATGCACCCCCAATGCCAACGCCGTCGCGGCAAGCGTCGCCAATTGCGCATCAGACAATGGCTCTACCTGCCGAACCGCGGTTGCGTCAGGCCAGTTCCCAGCCTCAAAATTGCGCAGCGCCGACAAGTCACAGCAAAAGGCCATGCGTTCGATCAGTGCAGCTGGGGATTGTTCCTCTGGCTCGCAGCCGTCATCCAGCAGGATTGTCGATATGGTTCCACTATCCATCGCCTGCGCAATATGCGCCGCAACATTGGCGGCCAGGCGCTCTGCCATAGGCACCACTATGACGCCGCCATGCGCGCACTCCAGTAAGCCCGCCATTTGGACATTGTGACCACTGGCTAAGGTAGCGGCCAAGTCTAGCCCGCCCAGCAGACGCTCTTGATCAACATTTACCGGAATTTTCGTCAGCTTGCCCAACTTGGTTGAAAGCCAATCCACCGCCGCATCACGCACCGGGCCATCGCCACGCAATATGATGCCACCAAAGGCCGCTGGATCGCTAATGAAAAGCTGAAGAGCCAGCCATGCGTCGTCAGTCGGCGCGTCGCTGGCTGCGGATTTGGTCACCCGAATAGCTCGTCCAGAGCGCGTTCGATGCGGGTTGTGGACCCGGTTTCATCAAGCACATTGCGCCGTAGCCGGTGCCGCAGGGCAAGCGGTGCAATCGCTTTCAGATGCTGGCGCGTAACGGATTTGGCACCATCCAGCGCCGCAAGGGCCCGGCTGCCACGCATGACAGTCAACTCTCCCCGCAGCCCATCTGCGCCTACGGCTTTGCACAAGGCGGCAATGTCCTGCAGAATTTTATCAGGCGTCTTGATTTTGGCCAACGCCGATTTCGCCCGCGCAATTTGGCGCACGATTTTGGCGTCCTCTTCCTGCCAAATTTCGGCAAAGGCTGCCGGGTCACGTTCCTGCGCGTCGCAGCGCTTCATGATCTCGATGCGAGTCTCAATCGCGGTTGGTGTCTTCACTTCAACCGACAGGCCAAACCGATCAAGCAATTGTGGCCTAAGCTCGCCTTCCTCTGGATTGCCACTTCCTATCAGCACAAAGCGTGACGGATGGCGGATGCTGAGCCCGTCCCGTTCCACGAGATTTTCGCCCGAAGCGGCAACATCAAGCAACAGATCGACGATATGGTCTTCGAGCAGATTAATCTCATCAATATACAGGAAACCGCGATGCGCCTTTGCCAGCAGGCCCGGTTCAAATTGCTTTTCTCCACCGGCCAGTGCCCGTTCCAGATCAAGCGAACCAAGCACCCGGTCTTCAGTTGAACCAAGCGGCAGATCAACGAACGGCACAGCGGCCTTTATCTTCTTCACCTTGCGCGACGGATCATAATCGGGGCTTGCCGGATAATCATCGGGACCCGTGCCGAAGCGGCAACCAACCACAGCATCTATTTTTGGCAAAGCCGATGCCAGCGCCCGGGCCGCAGTCGACTTTCCCGTCCCGCGATCCCCAAAGATCATCACCCCGCCAATGCGTGCATCCACTGCTGCTATCAGCAATGCCTGCTTCATCTCGTCCTGGCCAACTATGGCACTGAAAGGAAACCCGCCCATGGGGCATAGCTATCAGACTAACCGGGTGGCGCAAGGCGCGAGTGCAAACTGTGTCGGCAAAAAGCATATGGTTGGGTGGCAAAAAGACAAAGCGGCCGCAAAAGTCGGGATTTTGTTCAGACCGCACCACATTATGCCCTTCCAGCAATTAGGATATGCTGGAAAGGACCCGTTAACTATTGGCCTGCTATCGTTTCACGCTGGTTTTTTGCGTCTAAAAGTGAGCTATGCGATGTCATCAAAGGCTAAGGTTGTCGCGCTTTCCGTTGGCGTCCTGCTTGCAGTAGGCGGCGGCATTTATGCCGTTATGCCGGGCAGTGGACCTGACCAAGCCAATGGCACCCAAGTTTCCGATGGACCGGCAGTCGCAGCACAGCCAGACAGCCAGGGAACACCGCAACCGACCGCCGGGTCAAGTGCCGCCGAGGATGGTGCCCAGCCAGGAACGGCAGCAGTAGCCGGGTCGCCAGCTCCAGCTCCGCAACCACAGCAACAGCCAAAAAAGCTGACACGGGAACAGCTGACTCCGCCACCCGCAACCGAGGAAGAAAAGCTTCAAAAAGCAGCGGAGCGTGAAAGCAACTTTTAGGCCTTTAGCCTAGGGTCGGGACCTAGAGGATTTTGATTTCCTCAAAAAAGCGCTGACCAGATTCCCTGCGCAATTGTATCACCACGTCGATCATTGAACGGGCATAGCTAAGCGTATCGTCCCGCGACAGGCCAATACCTGCCTGCAAACACATCAGCGCAACCTGTTCCAGCGCCCCATCTGTACTACTGGCATGGATCGATGCGAAAGAGCCGGGGTGACCTGTATTGATCGCCCGCAGGAAAGTGACGACTTCCGGTCCACGCAATTCGCCAATAATAAGCCGATCCGGGCGCATGCGAAGGCTGGCCCGCATCAAATCGTCCGTGGTCACCATCGCCTCGCCTTGATGGCCCGCGACAGCCACAAGCCCAATCGAATTGGGATGCGTAAGTTTCAACTCGGGCGCGTCTTCAATAACGACAATACGTTCTTGGCGCGGAATTTCCTTGATCAGCGCATTCAACAGCGTTGTCTTTCCCGATGAGGTTCCGCCGGAAATCAGCACCGTCTTGCGCCGCGCGACGATAAAATCGAACAGAGCCTTCATATCGCCGCAGGCGGCCATTTGCTCCATCTGCTGCTTGTCATCACTTGGCGAGCCAAATGCTGAAGTTCCTGTTTGTGCCAGGAATTGCTGCACATCAATGTCATTCAGCACATGTTTGCGAAAAGCAACCATATGGCCATTGCGCGTTGCCGGTGGCGCAATGATCTGCACCCGCACGCCACCAGGTAGTGTGGCCGAAAGCAGAGGCGTTTCACGGCTTATACCCTGAAAGCTGCTGCGGGCGATCTGGTGCGAAAGCCGGGTAAGTAGGCTGGTATCAAGCGCGGGAAGATCACAGCGCTCCATCGCAGGCTGACCCGTTCGTTCGACCCAGATTTCGCCCGGCCGATTGACGAGTATCTCAGTCACATCATCCGCATCAAGCCAGGGCCGCAATGGCTCCAGATAGCTGTGCAGATAGACGGATCCAAATTCCCGATATTCCGGCTCGGCGCTCATTATCGGGGCACTGCACCAACATCAGCGAAGTCGAGGTCGCGGTTCAGAAAAATTCGGATCGCGGTTCCCTGCGCCACCTTGATTGTTGGCGGAATATTCACGTCATTCTGCAAGCCCGCACCAGCAGCACTGGTTGCACCATTGGCGCTGCCAGCAATAACCACATTGCCGCTACCCGCCGTCACAGCGCGGCCACCGGCATCAATCACCGACAGCAAAAGAGCAGCGCCAAAACGGCGCATGAAGTGGCTGTCGACTTTACCCGTCACGCCTGCGCGGCCGAGGGAGTCCGTGCCGGGGGACGCTAGCGCAATGGTAACGCCGTCGGGGCGGATCAGCCGTTCCCAGATGATAAAAGTGCGCTTCTGGCCAACGGCGAGATTGGATTGATATTGCCCGACCAGCCGACTTCCCTTTGGAATCAATATCTGGCTGCCGTCGAAGCTGGTGACATTGCGGCTGACGACAGCGCGGACATGGCCGGGCAGGTCTGAGTTGATTGCGGTTTCGAGCGTGCCTGCAAGTACAGTGCCCTCCGGCACTGTGAAGGCCGCGTTGCCCAGCCGCCCCGCACGTGCCGCATCGCGCTGTTCGCCCGCTATAGCCTGACCAAGCCCCTGCGCATTTACCTTCGCCATCGCGCTGCCGTTACCGGCGGCTGAAGGCGGGGAATTGCGTGAAAGGTCCACTGCAAGCACCGGCGATTGCAATCGGGCAAGCAATTTTGGGTCAACCGCAGTTGCGCCAGCGATACCCATGACCATGGCTGGCATGCTTTGCGGCGTCATATTCTCCGCCTTTAACAGCACGGGTGGCTGATCCGGTGGGCGCACCGGGATGATATTTTGCCCATTGGCAGCAGCTTGTGCCCCCGCGCCACTGGCGACGGCAGCCTGCTGCGGCGTCGCCCGGTCCCTTTGTGCTGCAAGCGAGCTGAAAGTCATGATGCCGAGTAATGCGATGCCGCAAACGCCCGCAGCGACGCCGGGTGTAAACCCGCTGGCGACTGTCAATTGCGGTGACGCACGGCGATTGGCTTCGGCCAGGGCGTCCTGATCCATGGCGCCGCGAGGGTCTGTATCGGCTTTTGCTTCCGTCATCGTCTCAGCTCCCATCATCCGCCCATTCCCAGGAAGCCGCGTTTCTTGCGCGGGCGCGGCTTTGGTGCGTCTGGTCCGGGGACGGGCGGCGTATAGCTTTCATTATAAAGCCGCGTGACCAGCTTCCCATGGCGCAGCACAATTTGCCCCGCCACCCGATCAATCATCACATATTGGCCGCGTAGATTGCTGTTGACCAGATTTTCGTCCTCAGCGCCGGTAACTGCAAAAATTGCTGGCGTTTCCAGATTTTCGGCAAAACGGATGAAAGTGTAGCGGCCATCATCGAAAATTTCTTCGGGGACCAGCTCTTTGCTGCCGTCAAAGCGGTAGTTGCGATTCCATGCCTCGGGCGCGACGGCGCTGATTAGATTTTCCTCCGGTGCGATGCTGATCGCCACCGGTGGCGGAGCCGGCAAACGGAAGCGGAGAACATAGGTTATGGCGTCGCGACTAACCTTGGCACCATTGCGGCTGGACAGTTCCAGATTGTAACGACGCTTGTTGGTTACCAGCGCCATGTTGGTATTGGGTACAAGCGCCATTGGCTTCAGAAACAGCAATGTTGCATTGCCATTGGGTGTAACCTGCCAACCGCTGGAATCGCCAATGCCGACGGTTTCGATTTTTTCATCGGGTTCGAATTCTATGGTCATCTGATAGCCGGTATGGCCGGTGACCGAAAAAATCTGATCGGGATCATAATCGATCACACGAATGCGCGGATCGCGCGGCTTGGCAGTGTTTTCAACTGCATCAGCAACAGCGATGTCGGTGTCAGGCTGCTGCGCAAGGGCCGCGGGCACAGCGGCAAAAAGACCAATGGCGAGAAGGAAAGCGTTACGGATCATGACCATGACCTTGCAGAACGAAGTGGTGAGGCGAGCGCCACAATGGCTCTGCCGGGAAGCAGACCACCAACACGTGACACAGTGGGTTCGTTTGTTGGTCGCTGCGGAAGTGACGTCGTCCCAATAAGACGTGTACTGGCACTTTGCATTGCCTGGACTGTATTGAACGCGTTGGTACGCTCTACCGACTGCACGATCTGGTCGACCCGCGGCTGGGTGATGCTCGCATGGCCACTGGCTGCCGCTGCGCCATGTGCAGCATAGCCATATCCTTCAGCCTGTCCTTGCGCAGCGCCACTCCGCCCGGCCGACAAATGCTCTTTCAGACTGACAACCCAGGCCGAGACCATCATTCCAGCAACGCGGACAGCAAGCAAGGCAATCCCCGTCATCACCAATACTGCAATGAAAATGGCGAGCGCGCTGTTCAAAGAGAAAATCCCGCGAGCAGCATCCAGCGAAAGGCGCAAGGCCATGGGTTCCAACAACGCCAGCATCGCAACCGAGGTTAGAGTTGCAAGCATGGGGACAAGCGCCAGAAAAAGCGCTGCACGCGCCCAGCCGACAGCAAGGCCGCGTGTATTGTCGAACAGTGCAAAAAGGGCGAACATTGGCCCCAGCGCCAAAAGCAATCCAAGCAACGCTTTGGTAATGGCAATGCTGCCTGCGGCCGTCAGAGTCAAAAGCATTGCCGACCAGCTGAGATAATTGGGCGCCGAAGAAAATGGATTGCTGCTCACCGCAGTAGCCGCAGGCAGCGTTGCAGGAAGCGGGTTCATGCCACCAGCCTCTGCCTTGGCACGCGCGGCATTGGCTGCATCGGCAATGCTGGACTGTGAACCTACCGGTGCAACAATTCCCAATGGCCCCTTGCCCCAGTCATTGGCAACATCGGTCAATTGCTTGTTCACGCGGTCGACACGCTCTGCCACGCTGCGGTTCGGTGACTGCCCACGCAATACCATTTGCGTCACTTCTTCCGGGCCGTCCGTCAAAACGTCATGAACCAGTGTCTGATATGTGGCCCAGCTTGTGGTGAGCGCCAAAATGGCACCAATCAAAAGCATGCGCGGAACCAGATTGCCCATCGAAAGCGAGGATCGGCCGAGCATGAAGCGATAGCCCAGGATAGCGACATAGATGATCAAGGCTGCAGTCAATGCACCTCGCATGCCGCCACCTGGCCCCATCAGCGCGCCATAGCTTTGCACCACGCTGGTTTCGACATAGCAGTTGACTGACGCAATCAGCGTCTGTGCAGTGCCAATGGCGGGATCAATGGTCGGGCAATTCGCCATCAGGCTGCATCCCGTTCCCACAGCGACCGCGGGCCTTTCTGCGCTGCTTCAACCAGTTGCGGCAGCCAAGCGGCAGGATCTTCGCCATGCTCGGCGCGCAGCGTATCCATATGACGGACGCTTTTTTCACGGCCCGACAGGATCGTCAGTATCTCCGGCATCCCGCTCATGTCGAGCCGGGCAATCACGCTCATATTGGCCTGTTTGATCAGCACGCAGCGCAAATGATCCGGCAGGCCGCGTACCAGTTCAAACTCATGCTCGGTCAGGCCAAAACCATCAATATAGTCGCGGGCCTGCGCCTTGGGGTTGGGCATGAACAGCTGTGTTGCGGCTTGTTCGATGATCGTGCTGGCAATTTTGCTATCCAACGCATCAGCCGCGCTTTGCGTCGCAAAGCCGACCACACCGCCACGTTTGCGCACGGTTTTCATCCAGTCTTTCAGGCGGCGGACAAAGATATCATCGTCCAGCGCTTTCCACCCTTCGTCGATCACAATCATCGAAGGACGACCGTCAAGCCGCTCGTCAGCGCGGTGGAAAAGGTAGAACATAGCAGGCGTGCGCAGAATGGGGTTATCCAGCAACGCGGTCATGTCAAAGCCAATGGTGGCTTCATTTATGTCGAGCCTATCCTGCGCATTATCGAACAGCCAGGCATGTTCGCCAGCACTGTGCCATGGGGCCAGCCGCGATGCCAAGTCACCACGTGTCGGGCGGATCGCGCCGGACAGAAGCTCCACCAAGTAACGCAGCCGGCGGTGCTCCGGAGGCTGATCATAACTGGCATCAATGGCGTCAGCGATAAGGGCTGCATCTTCATTGCTCAATGGGCCCGTTGCAGGCGCGCCAAGCAACCCCAACCAGCCGCGCAAAAAGGCCCTGTTTTCCGGTGTATCTGGCAAGGCAAGCGGGTTGAAGCCGCTTTGTGTGCCGGGGCGCAACACATCATAATGGCCGCCAATTGCGCGGATGAAAATCTCCGCTCCACGATCTTTATCGAAAAAGAAGGTGCGTGGCGCAAATTTCTGTGCCTGGGCGACAAGGAAGTTGAGCACGACCGTCTTGCCCGATCCCGACGGGCCGATCAGCGTGAAATTGCCAAGATCGCCATTGTGCAGGTTAAAGAAATAGGGTGTGCTCGATGTCGTCTCCAGCACGGTCAAGGGCTCGCCCCATGGGCCACCTGCGACATTGCCAGCCGGGAAGCTGTGCAGCGACATTAGGCTGGCAAGGTTGCCTGTTGAAATCATCGCCTTGCGTGCAATGAAATTGGCATTGCCGGGGAACTGCGCCCAAAAGGCGGCTTCCAGATTCAGATCTTCGCGCACGGCAATCGCGCCAGTATCGGCAAGCGCTGACTGGACATCGGCGACTGCACGATCCAGCTCATCCAGTGTCTTTGCGCGGACATGGACAGTCAAATGATGTTCGCCATAAGCAGCGTTGCCCGAAACCAGATCGTCGCGTGCTGCCATCAGCCCTTGCTTCAGCGTAATCGTATCATCGGACGCTGCTCGCAGACGGCGCAGCGACAGCGCCATGCGTTCATCCGCAATTTGCCGATCGACGAAGGCGAAACTTTCTGACAGCGTCAGTTCGTGCGGCAGACGCAGCAAATTATCGAGCATCCCAGGTACCGTTGCCGCCGGATAATCCTTTATCGAAATGATTGCTCCCAACCGGTTGCCACCATGGACTACGCCGCGCAGCTCAAGCGTATCGATGCCAAAACTAACGCGCTTATAGGGCAGATAATGGCCGAGATCGCCTTGCGGCACGAGAACGGGCTGGCTTTCGCCATTGTAGATGGCTGACAGATGCTCCAGCATGGTGCAACGCAGCTCACCATTGACGCTTTGATACTGACCCATCTGACGCGGACCATAGCGCCCAAGCGCGGCCATCAGGTTGACCCTTGCTGCATCCAGTTCGCGCAGGTCACGGATTATGGCCGCATCATCTTCGGCCGAATGTTTGTTCAATCCGCGAACTTTCCGCGACATGCGTTCAAGCCAGCCGACCTTACCCTTGGCCGGACGGCGAACAAGTGTCAGCACGATGTCGTTCACAAACAGGTTGCGTTTTGCGAGCTGATCCCGCCATTGTTCGTCAATCTGGCGTGCGAGGCCGTCCGGCTGTTGCAGCGCCAGATCAGCGACCACACGGCGTCGCAGGACATGGCAATAGAGGATCAGCTGCGACGAAGCGATGCCGCGGAAAATAATGTCCCGCGTTGCCGCGATCTGGTTAAGCATATCCGTATCGGCTGTCTCGAACGGATAGCCTTCCAGTGCGATCATCTGCACCAGATCGCCATCGCGGGTTTCAATGGTCTGTTCGTTCAGGTGCCGGGCAAAGGGCAAGCGGTCCCCTGCAGCCGGATCGGCAGCGGCGAGTTTGGCTACATCCTGTTGCGCCGCTTTTTTCATGGCCGGTAACTGTTGCACTTCCAAAGGCCATGGGTCTTGGTGCGTCCACAGCGGCTGGCCTTCATGATCCAAAGGTCAAATATGCGCGGCTCCTTTAGGCTGGCCATATAGCCAATGGCGTGAATCAGCAGCGCCGCGGGCACGGCCCAAAAGCTGCGCGTGATCAGGAATATCTCCGTCGTCACAACCGCGTTGATGATGAAATAGCTGTAGGTAACGCCAGCAAACATCTGTGGCTGTGCCAATGCCCGGAACAAGGGTGTGCGGTTGAGCGTGCTCATACGGGTTCAGCCAACCGCAGCGGCGGATTGGATGCCTGCAACGATTGCCGTTGCACCAAAGAGAACGAAGCAGCCCATGATCACCGTCGCGCCGAATTTCCAGTTCATGCGCCCTGTGAGCATCATGAAACCACAGGCAGCAACAGCAATCACCGCAGCGGTTGTTGCCAGATTGCCAAGAAGCGTGCCCTGAATCCAGCCAAGCGCATTGTTGATCGGCCCTGACCCCGGCGGGTTAACACCGGCATTTTGGGCAAAGGCAGGCGACGCCCAAAGTGTGACGATTGCGGCTCCGATATTGGCAATTGGCTTGCGCATGATCATTCCTTCTATTGGGCTTGGTTCATCAAGCGTTGCATGATGACGCGAACATAATTGCGGGTTTCGGCATAAGGCGGGATACCGCGATATCGGGCGACAGCCTCTGGCCCGGCATTGTAGGCGGCTAGAGCCAGCGGCACATTGTTACCAAAGCGATCAAGCTGCATGCGCAGATAGGCCGCCCCGCCAAAGACATTCTGCCAAGGATCATGCGGATTGACGCCCAGGCTGCGTGCAGTGCCCGGCATCAATTGCATCAGGCCAATGGCTCCGGCACTTGAAACCGCCTTGGGATTATAGCGGGATTCCTGCCACATCACCGCTTCGACCAGCGCAGGCGATATGCCATATTGTTGTGCAGCGGCATTGATTAGCGGTGCATAATGGCCGCCGACCATTTGACTGGACAAAGTCATGGTCGGCGCAGTTTCGGGCATGTCAGCAGAGGTTGTGATTGCCGCCAGCCGAACCGGTGGCAGTTTATCGCGACCAGCTATTTCTGATGAAATCAGCGCATCGAGCGGATCCTGCCCTGCCTCGCTAATCTGCCGCCACTGCCCGTCATTACCGACTTCAAACACGTCCGCTGTCGCGTCGGATGGGTAAGTCGCAAGTCCAGTCGTCGCGGCAAGCGCAATAGCCGTGAGAAAGGGATAGTGATGATAGCCAGCCATGCGTCCGTGGCTAAACAGCGTTGGTTAATTTTGCCTTAAACGGTTCGGATTTTCGCCGTCATTGCTGCCAATTCACCGCATCAGAAAAAGCCCAAATTATTTCCTGAGAAATTGCCGATGTTGGGGAACAAGGTAGAAAGTTCGCCCGGCGCTGCACCCAGCCAACTGCTCAACGTGGCACCATATTGATCAACAGACGTTGTGGGCAGCAAACGCCCCTGTCCGACCTGCCCGGTGCCTGTCGTCGAAATTTCAGGTGCAATGCCATAATGACGCCCGCCCTTAACGCTGCCACCAAGGACAAAATGATGCCCGCCCCAGCCATGGTCGCTGCCATCGCCATTGGAGCTTAATGTGCGCCCGAAATCAGAGGCTGTGAACAAAGTGACCCGGTCGGCGATCCCCATTTCCACCGTCGCCTGATAAAAAGCGTCCATGGCAAAATCGAGCTGGCCGAGCAGCGTATTGTGTCCGCCGATCAGGGCATCATGATGATCATAGCCGCCCATGGTCACAAAGAACACCTGACGGTTGACACCCAACGCCTGTCGGGCAGCTATTGAGCGCGCCACAATGCGCAATTGCGCGGCAATGCCTGAAGTATTGCCATTCTGCGCAAAACTCGTGGTCAGTGCGGTTGCATTGACACCGGCAGAGTATACGCCTTCGGAGTCGATCGACCGTTTGGTAACGCGGTTATATTCGCCTTCGAAGATATGGGCACTGGGATCGGGTTGCATCATGATCTGGCGCATCATGTCATAGGCAACCGTTGATCCAGCAACACGCGTGCTGCCACTGCGCAGCCTGATCGCACCGCTGCCGCTGACCTGATAGGCGAGCGCTGATTGCCCGGTCAGAAAGACGCTGTTGCCTGCCGCAGATATCGCGGTGAAGATCGAGTTGGTATTGCTGGACATGGCAATATCGGCAAGCCGCCCGCCCCAGCCCGAAGTTGCGCCTTCGGGAGCCGATGATTGCCAAACACTTTGCTGGTCATTGTGTGAAAACAAGCCAAAGGGCAGCGGATTTTGTACCCTGTTGCTGCTCCTATATTCCGCCAGAGTCGTCGGACGGATCAGCGTTCCGACATTGAGCAACGTCGCCATTTTGCCCTGGTCCCAGCGTGCCTTCATCCGTGTCATCGCCGGATGCAGCGCATATTGGATATTGTTGGTCAATGTTTGCGGAGCGAGCGGGTTGAGCACTGTCGCGGCCAAATCGGCTCTAGCGCGTGCTATCCCGCCTGCCGTTTGCCCTGCCCCGCCACCGCGAATGGCGCTGTAGAGGTTATAGTTGGTGTTGTCATAAGGGATCAGCGTATCGTCATGATCATTCCCGCCGAGCAGGAACAAGCATACAATGGCCTGATAGCCGCCGGTACCGGTAAATGCGACTGCATCACTTACGCATGACATGTTCAGGGCAAATGGCGCGGCGACGCCCATTGCGCCCATTTGTGCCGACCGCTTAAGGAAAGCGCGGCGATGCAGCTCATCCAGCTTGCTGATATGCATCTTTGACGCTCCTTATTTCTGGATCAGATATTGAGGGGAAACCATGGTCAGGATGATCGCGGCTGCCACGCGATTGAATCGCGCATCGCCATCATTGGTTGCAGGCAAAGTGATGGAATCCACAGCCTGTTTGATCCTGTCCTTGTTCGATTGAGACAATTGCCCGCCTGACAAAAGCAGGTCGATACGGTCGACCAGAGCAGCGCTGTCATTGGCAATCGCCATCTCGGCGGTGTAATCGGGTTCCAGATTGGGATTGTTCTTGTTGGTCACCACATTGTGCATGAAGTTGGCATAACCGATGGTGGAGATTTCATTGACGATCTGAAACTCTGGCGCGACAAGCTTGTTTGCTGCAATTGCTGTACCTGCTGGCACATAACCAGGGCGGAAGAAGTTAAACACCGAAGGCGCCCTGAACACCATTTGCCCCAGCGAGTTGGATTGTTGGCTGGTATCAAACAGATCATATTTGCCTGAAGGTGGCTTTTTGAGGTTGAAGGTCCGCGCCCATTGCACAAGGCGCAGAAACGGCTCACGCACTTTCCCAAAGGTCTGGCTCGTCAGATTGGAAGCCGCGAGCGCTTCGTCATCCAGCAATATTGCCTTGAACACCGCTCCAAGATCGCCGCGAACGCCCTGCCCATTATTGGCGAATACCCGGGCAATGCGATCAACATAGGCCGGACTGGGGTTACTGGTGACCAGTCGCTGGATCATCTGTTTCGCAAAAAATGGCCCCGTATTGGCATGGTTGAAAAGCGTATCGAGCACAGTTTTCAGCGCGGAAACAGCGTCGGTGTTAGCCGGAATGGTTACGCCCAGAAACTTCGCTTCCAACATCGAATGCTCAGATTGGCGACCAGCATAAGTATATTGCATCAGCGCCGGGTCCGATGTCATCTGCCGCTTCATATAGCCGGGCATCAGCCATGGTTCCTGCGTCAGCCTTTCAGCTGCAGTGCCCTGCCAGTCCCATCCCGACAGCGCACGCGCGATATTGGTCACATCATCATTGCTGTAGGTTGGAATCGGGTTGCCGCTTGCGTCCTTTTTCGCCGTGCCGTCATTGTTTAGTTCAACGAGCCCGATGGTGAACAGCTGCATCACTTCGCGCGCATAATTTTCATCGGGACGGCGGCCGGTCCGGGCGTCTTCCTTCTGGCTGCCACGAAGGCTCAGAAATTGGCCCATGATCGGATTCAACGTCACTTCCTCAAGAAGCGCACGGAAATTGCCATAGGCATATTTGTTGAGAATGTCCCAATAATGGAGCAGGCCAAGGCCGTGCCAAACAGCGTCAACCCCGTTGGCGCTCACCACGAAAAATTCCGAAAGCGCAAAGGCAATCCGCTTGCGCAGCTGGTCGCTGCTGTCCAGAAATTGTTGCCACATTACCTGTGTGTGGAATGTGGTGCCAAAGTAATCCTTGTTCGCGAAATCCTCTCCGCCAATTCGCTTATAGGCATCCACAGCAAGTTCGCCGACCGGTTTTGCAACTTCGGAATCGAGCCAGGCAACATAGCCAATATCTTTCAATCTGCTGATGTCGGCATTGGTGGTGGAGAATGTCGAACGCGTCAGAAACCGCACAGCTTCTGCATCAGTGCCCGGCTTTCTGACGGCTGCCGCCGGCGGCGGGGGTGGCGGCGGCGGTGTGCCGCCACCTTCGCTGCCACCGCAGGCTGCCAACCCGACGGAAAGTGCAGGCACGACAATGGATGCAATATTGGGGTTGCGCGCAGTAATTTCACTGATCGAGCGATCGGACGTGTCGGATAACAAGGCTGTGCCCTGCGCAAATGATCCGGCTTCTGCGACTTGTTTCAGCTCTTGCTGTGGCTTGTCACTCTCGCTCGGCTCGAGATTCATTTGGAATAGTGATCGCCTGCTCAACATATCGGACTAATCCCGGGAAATGTGCTTTTGGTTGGCTGGACCTATCTGACAGTAGTAAAGAAGCACTCTTCCAGAGTGGTTAATGTGCAGTAGCAGTCCAACCCGCTGACGGCCCGCTATTCGGAACACCAGCTGCGCCCCAACCGGGGCTGTGTTGCACAAATATCATGAAAATGGCTGGCGGAGACGGAGGGATTGGCGGCTGCGCCGTCGTCTCCGCGCCGCGTCGCCTCCGAACAAGAGGGCTCTCAGCCGCGCCTTTTCCAACAGCACAAAGGGGG
>CAYVQO010000039.1:0-17720 GCA_964452835.1 uncultured Sphingorhabdus sp.
AGCCCGCTGGGCTGCGACGGCCCCTCAAAACCCGGGGTCAACGCAAAGGAGGATTTGAGCAGCAGCGCAAGTGACGGCTTTTTGGCGACCGCCTTTAACGTTTCGGTCAGGCTGGCAACGGTGCCACCCGATGCGCCCCCTACCATCTTGCGCATCCGCCCTTTTACACGCGGGGCAGGGCTGCCGTGCTTTGCCACAGCCTGTTCCTGCAAATATTGCACGCCAAGATCGAAGGGGATGGAATCGAAGCCCGCCGAGAATACAATCCGCGCCCCAGACGCCTTGGCTGCTGCGTCATGCTCGTCAATCTTCTCACGCATCCAGCCCGGCTCACCGCACAGATCGGTATAATCGGTGCCCGTCGCGACGCAGGCCGCGACCAGCTCATTGCCGTATAGCTGATAGGGACCAACCGTGGTCAGCACCACTTTGGTCCGTTTGCACATTGCCTCCAGCGAGGCCGGATCATCGGCATTGGCAACGATCAACGCCGTATCTGCCGCCGCACCAATAAGATCGCGGATTTCCTCCAGCTTGGAAAGCGACCGCCCCGCCATCGCCCATTTCAGGCCCTTTTTGTCCTTCAGATATTCGGCAACCAGACGACCGGTATAGCCGGTGGCGCCATAGACGATGATGTCGAATTCGCGGGGGGCGGTGGGCATTGGGGGCTCTCCTGATTCTTTGCTTTAGAAGACCATTGGCTATGCGGACGTTTTTGTCAAAACCCCATCTGCCTTCCGGCAAGATCAAACATGATCTCCTCGCTCCCGCCACCGATCGCCATCACCCGTACTTCGCGGTAGATGCGCTCGACACGGCAGCCGCGCATGAAGCTGGCGCCGCCCAAAATCTGGCAGGCCTCGCGCGCGCAGTATTCCATCGTGCGGGTGGCCTGCACCTTTAAGAGCGCGAAGTCGCCGGGGAAGGCCTTGTCGGCCTTCACGCTCCACGCGCATTGGTCGATCCAGGCTTGGGTTGCATTGATCTGGCGCAGCATGTCGGCCAGCTTGTGGCGGATGGACTGGTTGCGGATGAGGGGTTTGCCAAACACTTCGCGCTGCTGCGCCCAGGCCAGTGCATCCTCATAGCAAATCCTTGCATAGGCCGCGGCCTGCTGCGCCATGCCCAGCCGCTCGCCATTGAAATTGCGCATAATCCCTATGAAGCCGCCATTTTCCGGGCCGATCAGGTTTTCGGCAGGCACCTCGACATTGTCAAAATAGAGTGTCGCGGTGTCCGAGGCATGCCAGCCCATTTTGGCAAGCGGCGTGCGGCTGACACCTTTTCGGTCGGTCTCCACCAGCAGCAGTGAAATGCCGCCCATGCCTGTATCACCGGTGCGCACCGCGAGCGTGATGTAGTCGGCGCGCATGCCGCTGGTGATATAGGTTTTCTCGCCATTGACGATGTAAGCCGCGCCCTTGCGCTCCGCTTTGGTGCGCAGATTGGCGACGTCTGATCCGCCAGAGGGTTCGGTGATACCAAGAGCAATGATCTTCTCACCGCTGAGCACTTCTGGTGCGATGCGCGCCTTCATCGCTTCGCTGCCCATTGCAAGGATCGGCGGCAGGCCGATGCCGTGGGTCATCAGCGAAGCAGGGATGCCGCCAGCACCGGGGCGGCAAAGTTCCTCCGATTGCACAAGCGAATGGAAGATATCGAAATGCGCACGGCCTGTACCGCCATATTCCTCCGGATAGCCAAGTGCGAGAATGCCTGCCTCCGCCGCCTTCTTGTGAAGCGCACGCGGCAATGCGCCAGCGGCTTCCCACGCATCGACATTGGGCATGATCTCCCGCTCGACAAAGCGGCGGACGGTATCGCACACCGCCTCATGGCTTTCGTCATAATGCGGTGATCGTGCGCGCCATTGGTCGAACAAGGGGCTGGTCATGGTCTTTCTCCCGATTAGGGCTTTGGCAACCAAAGCTGGCTAATCCAATGCCAACTGATCGCCAAAATCGGGGGATGAGACAATGGATTTCTGGAAATCGCAGCCGGGTGGCAATAATGAAGAGGAGGAGGAAAGCCCATCGCCCGCTTCGGCCTTTATCGACCGGGTCACCGATTTTGTGAAGGACGAGGCGCTGGATTCGGCCATTGATGCGCTATCAGGCGGCTGGCTTGGCCTCGATGATTTTCAGGATGAGGATGCCGAGGATGAGGAGCCACGGCGCGGACGCAGCAGCAAGCATGAAAGCTTTGAAGAACGGTTGCAGCGCGAACTGGCAAAGCTGACGCCGCAGGCGGTCGAACCGGCACCGACGCCCTCTGCCAAGGCTGATCCCTCGGAAGCCGAACCCGGCCCTCTACCAACAATGGAATATACCCCTTCTGCCCGGCCTATTTTGCGCGGCCCGCAAGGCTTTGGCCGCAAACTCGTCTGAACCCGATCATTAGGTTTTTCGCAATAATTGCAACCTATTCTTGTGAATTGAGCTTTTAATTCGGCGAGTGGGAGCCAATATCATGAGTGTAGAGGCAGTAAAAGAACCTGGCTTTTTCGAAGTCATTGATCTGTTCGGGCGTTCGACCCGCGCCATCAATTTTGTTCTTGATCATTGGTATTTCTTTGCCTTTCTCGCATTGCTTTATTGGGCGTTCCGCAAATTGCGTGATGAGCATGCGTTGCTTGGCAGTCTGGATGAGCGCTGCGAAGCGGCCTTTGGCGATATTGATGCGCTGTTGTCAGAGCGGCATGCGCTGATCCCCAATCTGGTCGAGACGGTAAAGGGCTTTGGCCTGCATGAGCATAAGGTGCTGACTGAAGTGGTTGATGCCCGCGCCCGCGCCATGGCCAATGTCGGTGCATCGCGGCTGGAGGCCGAGGCGCAGATCGGCCAGTCCATCAACAGCCTGTTTGCCCTGACGGAAAATTATCCGGCCATTGCCGCATCCAGCCACTTTACCGAGCTGCGGCAGGAAATGACCCGGGTTGAGGATCGCATCACTGCGTCGCGCCGCTTCTATAATCTGGCGGTGGAAGAACTGAACAGCGTCCGCCGTGCCTTTCCCGGCAATATTGTCGCTTTCTTTGCGACCATTGGCAGCCATGACAAATTTTCGCTGGGCGATAAGCGCGAACAATTTGCCCAGCCGGTGCAAGTCAGCTTTTCTTCCTGATCCGCGAGCAAGGGAACTGGCCCTATGGCCGCAGGCTATTTGACCCATGCGCGGGATAACCAGCGCCGCGTGCGCTGGCTGTTCATCAGCTATGTAATTGCCTTTCAGATATTGGCGGCCTTTGCACTGACGATATTGCTGCTGTTTTTTGATCCGCAAAACACCATCCTGACCAATCCGCTGGGCTATGCGGCGCGCTATTGCCTGCCGGTGGCGCTGCTGGCCGCATTGATGTTCCGGCTATTCTATCATGGTCATATCGATCATGTCCGGCGCAAGCTGGGGATTGAGACAGCCTTTTCCAACTTGACCGATCCCAATGGCCGCCGCTTTCTGCGCATTGCCGAGGAACAATGCCTTGCGCTTGGCGTGCGCCTGCCGCGATTTGGCATTATCGATGCGGCAGAACCGAATGCGCTGGCGATCGGTGCAACGCGTGATGATGGACTGATTGCAGTCACCCGTGGGCTACTGGAAAAGCTGGATGATGAAGAGCTGGCGGCTGTGATCGCCCATGAAGTGGCGCATATCCGCAATGGGGACACCAAGCTGCTGGCTGCCAATCACGCAATGATGCGCACTGCGGTAAATTTTCAGATCAACAATCCGTTCCGCATTGAAAATCCGGGGCAATTGCTGCTGGTGCTTGCCTTGCCCTTCTTCCTGCCAATCCTGCTGGCGGGTGGTGCTGCGACCATGCTGGCGATGCAAATGTCCTTTCAGGCACGACGCGGGATTTCGCTGGCGCGGGACTTGATTGCTGATGGCGATGCCGTGCGCGTTACGCTTTTCCCCGAAGCGTTGATCAGCGCATTGCGCAAGGTTTCGGGACAGGGCGATTTTGCAGGGTGCGAGAATTTCAGGGCACTGCTCTTCTGCGGTGGAGCCTCTGGTAATGATGGCATGCGGGCAACAATAGAGGACCGGATCAGCGCAATCAGCACGCTGGGCGGTGCGATGATGAATCCGGGCCGCGTGCGCCGCGATACTCGCCCCCATGCCGCTTTGCCCAAATTTGGCCAGCGCGGCGTGATTGCTCCTATACCGGTGCGGCGTGAACCGCTGGGCCCGCCGCCTCCGGCACCGTCGCTTGCGCAGATGCTGGCAGAGCCGGGCAGGTTGACGGCCTGGCACAATCATTGTGTCGATTATTGGGAATGGAAGGAAAGCGACAAACGCAACGCTTTCGGGCTGAAGCCGACCATGTTCCTGCCTCTCGCGGCAGTCATCACTTTCATGCTGGTTTACCTGTGGCCAAGCGATGGCAATTATCGCGGGGCAGTGCAGTTGTTCAATCCGGCAGCTTTGGTAGATATAGCCTCCAGCACCCGCGGCACATTCAATAGCAGCAACGGGGCAGTGGCCAATTGCATCGCCGGTCAGCCCAATGGCCTATGCGATGCCACACCACCGGGCGGCCTTGCCATCTTCCCCGGCGCCAGCGCAGAGGCACGCAAGAAGCAGGGGCTTTTGACCATCATCATCATGATGATAATGGTTTTTGGTACAGCCATACCTGGGGTCCGCGAACGGCTCTATCCCAATGTCGACTGGAATGGCTGGAAGGTGAAAAGGCCAATGACACTCTTCGATGTCGCCGCACCCTTTTTCAAGTCCAAAGGCGATGGCTATGAAGCGCGTGTGGAACGCGAATTTGCCAAGCTGCGCGCTGCGCATGACCGGGGCGAATTGGGGCAGCCTTTCACCAGCATGGCACCACCCTCAGCCACCACCCCGCCTCCACCGCCGCCGGTGGAGATGGTGCCAGAACGGATCATCGCCCCGCGCATGGGTGGCTTTGGTCGAAAGGGGCTGTAGCGCCCGGCCCTACAGCTTCGGCAAAGTTACCCCTCTTTGCCCCATATATTTGCCTGCCCGGTCGGCATAGCTCGTCTCGCAGGGTTCGTTACCCTGCAGGAACAGAAACTGGCAGGCGCCTTCATTGGCGTAGATTTTGGCTGGAAGCGGTGTGGTGTTGGAAAATTCCAGCGTGACATGGCCTTCCCAGCCGGGTTCCAGCGGGGTGACGTTGACGATGATCCCGCAGCGCGCATAGGTGCTCTTGCCCAGGCAGATCACCAGAACATCGCGCGGGACGCGGAAATATTCGACCGTGCGCGCCAATGCGAACGAATTTGGCGGGATGATGCAGATGTCGGTTTCGCGGTCGACAAAACTTTTCGGATCGAACTCCTTGGGGTCAACCACGCTTGAATCGACATTGGTGAAAATCTTGAACTCCGGCGCCACCCGAGCGTCATAACCATAGCTTGAAAGGCCATAGCTAATGCAGCCATCGCGCCGCTGCGCCTCGACAAAAGGCTCGATCATGCCATGATCAAGCGCCTGTTGCCGGATCCATTTGTCTGATAGGATTGCCATAGATCACCCCAATTCCGTCACCCCGCACTTGATGCGGGGTCCCGCTTTTTACACGACGTCGACAAAAAGCGGGACCCCGTGTCAAGCACGGGGTGACGGTATATTTGCCATTTGAGCTTCAGTGAAATTTCAAGCCAACGTAACGCTCTGAATGAACCCCGGCTCACGCGGCGGTTCGCCCTTGGGTAGCGCATCGACATTTTCCATGCCCTCTATCACATTGCCCCAAACGGTATATTGGCGGTCAAGGAATGTCGCGTCGTCAAAGACGATGAAGAACTGGCTGTTGGCGCTGTTCGGATCGCTGGTCCGCGCCATGGAGCAGGCGCCGCGCACATGCGGCTCTGCATTGAATTCCTGTTTCAGATCAGGCTTGGACGATCCGCCCATGCCTGTGCCATTGGGGCAGCCGCCCTGCGCCATAAAGCCATCGATCACACGGTGGAATTTCACACCATCATAAAAGCCTTCGCTGGCCAGCTCCACAATGCGCGCAACATGGTTCGGGGCAAGGTCGGGGCGGAGTTTGATCACAACATCGCCGGTTGTCAGGTGCATGGTCAGGGTGTCGGCCATCGGGGAATCCTTTTCGTTGAATATGGGCTTGGCCTCGCATTAGGCAGACAGCATCAAAAAGCAAATTGCATTTTGCCCCTGCCGGTTTAGGAGGGCGGCAACGGGGTTAGAGCGCATATCAAAGGGGAATAGCGATGAGTAGCGACATCGACGCAATCGCCCCTGAACTGGAAACCCCCATCACGCTGGACGAGGATGACCGGCTGGACCCGGCCTATGTGCGTTCGGTGCTGGATGCAGTTGAGGAAGGGCAGCCGCAAGAGGCCTACCGTCTCGCCCAACCGCTCCATGCTGCCGACATTGCCGACCTGTTTGAGCTGACACCGCAGGATGATCGCGCCGCGCTGGCCTTTGCGCTGGGCGATCTGATGAACGCCGATGTGCTGGCGGAACTGAATGACTGGGTGCGCGAAGACCTGATCGATGCCTTGCCTGCCGCACAGGTCGCTGATCTGGCCGAGCAGATGGAGACCGATGACGCGGTCGCGATGATCGAGGATCTGGAGGAGGAGGACCAGCAAGCGGTTCTTGCCGAACTTGATCCCGAAGACCGCGCCGTCATTGAGGATGCGCTATCCTATCCAGACGAATCTGCCGGGCGCATCATGCAGCGCGAGCTGGTGGCGGCGCCTGAGCATATGAGCGTGGGGCAGCTGATCGATTTTCTCCGCGAAAACCATGATTTGACCACGGAATTTTGGGAAATCTTCATTGTCGATCCGCAGCACCGGCCGATTGGCACCTGCCGGCTGAGCTGGATATTGCGCACGCCGCGCAACATAGCGCTGTCGGATGTCATGAAGCGTGACCAGACGTTGATCCCGGTTGATATGGATCAGGAAGAGGTCGCGCTGCGTTTCCAGAAATATGCGCTGATCTCAGCCGCCGTTGTCGACGATGCCGGGCGGCTGGTCGGGGTGATTACCGCAGACGATATCGTCCACATCATTCAGGAAGAGGCAGGCGAGGATATCCTTCGCCTGTCGGGTGCTGGCGAAGGCGATATTAACGAACCCATTGCCGACAGTTACAAGGCACGCGTGCGCTGGCTGGTTGCCAATTTGGGCACGGCGATGGTCGCCAGCTTCATCATCGCGCAATTTGGTGCGGCGATCGAGACCATGGTGGCGCTCGCCATATTGATGCCGATTGTCGCCTCGATCGGCGGCAATGCCGGAACCCAGACATTGGCGGTCACGGTACGGGCGCTGGCGACCAACCAGCTGACCCAGTCCAACACGATGCGGGCCATCTGGCGCGAAGTGCGCGTTGCCTTGCTGATCGGCGCAACGGTGGCGGTGATTGCCGGGCTGGGGGCCTGGGCGGTCTTTGCCAATCCGATGCTGGGCGGGGTGATTGCTGCCGCAATCCTGTTCAATATATTGATCGCCGGGCTTTCGGGCGTTGCGATACCAATTTTCCTTGATCGTCTGGATCAGGACCCGGCGGTTTCCAGCTCGATTTTTGTGACGATGATCACCGATTCCATGGGCTTCCTGATTTTCCTTGGACTTGCGGTGTTTGCCGGTCTTGTCGGCTGAGCCAGCACCGACCAAATAGTCTGCATGCCCCTGAATATGACTCGTGTGGCCTTTGGTGCCGACTCACTTGCGCATCTGCGCGATCGCATCACAGCCTATGCTGCCGACGGTGAGGTCCGGCTGACCACACGCTATTTGCCCAAAAGGCATGCGGAGATGGCGGGCGGATCGCTGTTCTGGATTATCAAACATGCGCTGGTGGCGCGCAGCCCGCTCATTGGTTTCATGGACAATGGCGAGGGACGGACATGGATCAGGATCAAACCCGAAGTCATACTTATCCGTTCCATCCCCAAACGGGCGCATCAGGGCTGGCGCTATCTGGAAGCCGCCGACACCCCGCCCGATCTGGGCGAAGGTGAAAGCGCAAGCGACCATATGCCGCCCAAGCTGATCGGCGAGCTGATGAAGATGGGGCTGGTCTGATTTTAGCATTGCGCTAAGACTTTGCGGTGCAATGGAGATTTCATGAACGAGACCGTGAATATTGAGCAGCCCGAGACATCCAAGCCAGCGGTGGGGAAACCCTTCCCCGGCGTCTGGCCCAGCATTGGCTGGGTTGTGGCTTTCATGGTCTTTCAGCTGATTGCAGGCGTTGGCGCTTTGGTCGCCGCCATTGCGATGGACAAAAGCGGGCGCGATCCGGCTGCAATCATGCAGGATCTGTCATCTTTTGCGCTGCCGATGATCTGGGGGCTGGTGATAGTCGAAATCATCCTGCTGCTTTTGCTTTGGCTCTATCTGCGCAAGGATGGGCGTTTCTCTGCCATTGCGCTGGATCGCTGGAGTGACGTGTCGTTTATGCGGACGGTGCTGATCGCAGTGGTGCTGATCGGCGCGGGCCTTGCCTTTAACTGGGGCTATAGCGAATTTGTGGTGCCTGATATCAAGGTGCAGGAAGATTTGCGGAAGCTGTTTGCGGCAATCCCTGAGACACTGCCCAACCAGATTTTGCTGTTCGTCGCCGTCGCCCTCATCGCGCCGCTGATTGAGGAGCTGCTCTTTCGCGGCTTGCTGCAGAAATCGCTGAGCCACAAAATGCCGGTCTGGGCCGCGATTGCTATCTCGGCGCTAATCTTTGGTGCGATGCATATGGACCCTTATGCCATGCCGCCGCTGGTGATGATGGGAGCGATTTTTGGTGTGATCTATCACCTGACCGGATCGTTGCGCGTGACGATATTGCTGCATATGATCAATAATGCAGCCGCGCTGGCGTTAACCTGACCGTCTAGCCAGCACCTTGCCAATCACCTGCGCAAAGGTCTCTGCGCTTTGTGCGCCGGGGACCATATATTTTCCGTCAAAGATGATTGCGGGGACGCCGCTGATATTCTCGTCACGCCAATAGGCTTGCTCACCGCGCACCTGCTGCGCAAGGCCTTCGTCGCGCAGCCAGTCGGCGCAGGTTGGGCGGTCAAGGCCTGTCGCTTGGGCAATATCGAGCAGTGTCGCCTCATCGCTCACATCCTTTCCTTGCTGAAAATAGGCGGAAAAGAGCGCGAGCTTCAGCGCAGTTTGCTTATCGCCAGCTCTGGTCAATAATTTGTGCGCAGCAAAGGTGTTGACCAGCCGCCGTGCCCCGCCTTCGCCAAAGGGAAAGCCAAGCCCCGCAGCGGTCGACTTGATATGCTCGCGAACTGCCTTGCCCTCTTCGGGCGAGCGGCCATATTTGCGCTGGATATGCTGCGCCGCATCTTCGCCTTCGGGCGGCATGTCGGGGTTCAGCTCAAAGGGGTGCCAGTGGAATTCGGCTTCTACCGGCTCGGGTAATAGCGTCAGCGCCTTTTCAACCTGCTTATAGCCAATGATGCACCATGGGCAGACGACGTCAGAGACGATGTCAATGCGCAGCGGCTGCATATCAGCTCTCCGCCCAGCGCCGCATCAATGTATGCGCAATGGCGAAAGGCGGTGGGGCGTTGAAACGGCGTCCCTCATCGCCGTTGAGGGCTGCGCGGACTTCATCTTTTGTTGCCCATAGCGCGTCTTCCAGTTCGTTATGATCAATGGTCAGTTCCGCGCCTTGGGCGTCGGCCACGCAAGCAATCATCAGCTGTGAACCGCCAAAGGGCCAAGGCTGGCTGGTGACATAGCGCACAGCACCGCAGCTGACGCCGCTTTCCTCATGGATCTCGCGCCGCACAGCTTCCTCGATGCTTTCGCCGGGCTCCAGAAAGCCTGCGAGCGCCGAATAATTGCCCTTTGGCCATGCCGCCTGCCGCCCCAGCAAGGCCTTCCCCTGATATTCGGCAATCATGATAACGACTGGATCGGTGCGTGGGAAATGCTCGGCCTCGCAGGCATTGCATTTGCGGCCCCAGCCAGCGCGGAACAATTTGGTCGATCCGCCGCATTTGCCGCAATAGCGGTGGCTGTTGTGCCAGTCGAGCAGGCTGCGTGCGGTGCCATAGATGGCGGCATCCTCGGCCGGAAGCATGGACAATGCGCGCCAGACAGCGGGTGATCTGGCGGTTCCGCCAGCGCCTTCCACCAAGGGCACAAAATGCGGCTTGCCATCGGCCAGACCCAGCAAGATCAGCTCAACCGAGACATCTATCTCGGCAATCGACACCCATTTCAGCCCGCCTTCGCTGGCAACTACAGGGTCCAGCCCATCTAGCCCCAGCACCCGTGCGCGCCAGTCATTCAGCGCGGCGTTAAATCCTTCAACGTCGTTGCGCAGCCGGTCAGCGCGGTCCAGCGGCGAGCCGGTGAAGCCGGGGTTCATAGGTCAGGCGCCCAAATCCGCGATCACCCATTTCGGGAATTCACCGTGGAAGGGCATGGAGTCAGGCGGCATATATTGGACCATACCGGTTGCGCGTATCTTGCGCTTGAAGTTGACAAAGCCGCGTGTGCCGGCTGCGCCTGACCAGCCAAAACTTCCTTCCAGTTCGCCTGTGCCAACTGCGCCGCCAGCGCCAAAATGCTGGCCGTCAACAAAGGTGCCTTTGGTGTCCGTGCCGGGCGGCAACAGGTTGGACACAGCAAGTGCCGCCGTAGCAGGCGACATGACGGTTGCGCCGTCGAGCGTGCCGCCGTTTAATATCATCGCCAGAAACCGGTCATAGTCCCGGGCCGAACAGACCAGCCCTGCGCCGCCAAAGGCAAAGGCGGGCTTATCCAGATAAATGCTGGTCGCTGCCGGATCGATCGGGAACAGATTGCCGCCAACAACGCCATAATTGGTGGTGAAGCGTTTCACTTCGCTTTGCGGTACCTGGAAATAGCTGCTGGTCATCTTTAGCGGATCAAACAGCCGCGCCTTCAGGAAGGCATCGAAAGACATGCCGCTGGCGACTTCCACCACGCGGCCGAGCAGGTCGAGCGAGATGGAGTAAATCCACTTCGTGCCTGGCTCTGCCATCAGCGGCAGCTGTGCCACGCGCTCGGCAAAGGTCTTGAGATCAGGTACCGGCGCGCCGGGCTCAAAGCCGGGCAATGTCATGCGGCTGACTACTCCGGGCAAAATACCATTGTCGCGGTAGGCCTTTAGCAGCGCGCCCTTGCTGGTGATGGAATAGCCGAGCCCTGCCGTATGCGTCAGCAAATGGCGGACGGTGATCTGCGTTTTGGCCGGAACCGAATCAAGGCTGGCCTCTGAATTGGTGGCAACGCGCATCGTCGCAAATTCGGGGATGAAATCGGCAATTGGCTGATCGAGCTTGATCTTGCCATCGTCGATCAGGATCATTGCCGCCATGCCGGCAACGGGCTTGGTCATTGAATAGACACGGAACAGCGTATCGGGGTCAACAGGCGTCGCGTCGCCAATCGCCAGCGTGCCGGCCGAGACATATTCGGCGGCATCGGTGCCATGGCCGATGGCGGCGACAATGCCTGCCGCCTTTTTCGCGGCAACCAATCCCTCAATCTGTCCCTTTAGCGTCGGATATTCGCGGGCCAGAAAGCTCCAGGCAGGCGTGGGGAGCAGTGTCGCCAATGCGCCAAATCCGGCCATGGACAGAAAGCCGCGTCGGCTGGCGGCGAATAACTCTTGCTTGGGTTGTTCCATGCTCACTCTCCCGAAATTTTCTGTCTGGCGCTTATGGCCAGTTGTGCTGCCTTGGCAAATAGGGTTGGTAAACCGGCGCTGTCCAATGATTTTACCGGCCACCATTCGCCTTCGCTTAAGCAGCCAGGCTGAACCGCGGATGACGTAAGGGCAACCGATAGCCTGAGCGAAAAATGTGTAAAGACATGGGCGACGGGTTCATTGAGCAGCTGCCAGTCAGCGGCAATGGGCGGCACCGAGTCGCCATTTTGGCCAGCGCGCCAGCCATCATCGGGAAGCGCACGCATGCCACCCAGCATGCCCTTGGCCGTGCGTTTGACCAGCCAGACTTGGTCATCATGCTCGATCCAATAGGCTGTGCCGGTACGCATGGGCTTTGCTGCTTTGGCGGGCTTTACCGGTAGGCTGGCGGCAATCCCTTTTGCATAACCCTGACACAGCGCCATTAATGGGCAGGTAAGGCAGGCGGCCTTGCGTGCAGTGCAAACCGTAGCACCCAAGTCCATCATCGCCTGCGCAAAGTCGCCGGGCCGTTTTGCGGGAGTGATCCGGTCGCACGCCTCGCGGATCGCTGCACGCGCCGCAGGCAAGGGCGTGTCGATGGCAAAGAGCCTTGCCACCACCCGCTCGACATTGGCATCAATCACCACAGCGCGTTCGTCAAAGGCAATGGCGGCGATGGCTGCTGCGGTGTAGGCCCCGACACCGGGCAGCTTGCGCAGCGCGGGCTCTGTGGTCGGAAAGACTCCGCCATAGTCAGCTACAACGGCCCGCGCACAGGCCAGCAAATTGCGCGCCCGGGCGTAATAGCCAAGCCCCGCCCAAGCCGCCATCAGCTCTGCATCATTCGCTGCCGCCAATGCCGCAATGTCCGGCCAGCGGGCTGTGAAGCGTTCAAAATAGGGGGTCACAGCAGCAACAGTCGTTTGTTGCAGCATGATTTCGGAAAGCCAGACATGGTAGGGATCGGCCTTTGGTGCACCAGGCGGCGCACGCCATGGCAGGGTGCGGGCATGCCGGTCATACCAGCCAAGCAGCGCGTCAGCGATATCCCCAGTTTTTTGGTCATTGGATTCGACGACGGCCATGGCGCGTGCGATAAACAAGCGATGCAGGAAGGCAAGCCGCGTCAGCCAAAAGCAAGCCCGTTAAAGCGCAGCCGTGAACGGTCGCGTGGCGGAGAGGCGCGGGCGGTATCGGACCTGATGCCGGAAATTGGCCGCGCCGCCTTCCGCCGCTTTGGCTTTGTGCAAAGCAGCATTGTCAGCCGCTGGGATGAAATTGTCGGGCCGCGCTATGCCAATGTCTCTTGCCCCGAATCGATCCGTTTTTCAGCGGGGAAGAAGGCCGATGGCACGCTGGAGCTGGTGGTTGAAGGCGCGCATGCCGCGATGATGCAGCATGTCGTGCCAGAAATAATTGAGCGGGTGAATCGCTTCTTCGGTTATTCGGCAGTCGCCCGGGTGAAGATCAGGCACGGCGTGGTGAACCGGAAGCCCGCACCACAAACCGCCAAAGCGCCGCCCATGCTGAAACCCGTGTCTTTTGAACTGGGCGATTCGCTGAAGGAAATTGGCGATCCGGAACTGGCCGCAGTCCTTGGTTCGCTGGCAAAAAGCCTTGCCAAAGGCGGAGATTGATTGCAGATGCGGCGATCATTTTTTGAGGGTCCCATGCGCGCATTTCCAACCCCTGCACGCCGTCGTACAGCGATGATTGTCGCCAGCCTGATTGCGCTTGGCTGTGCAAGCGTTGCTGTGGCGCAGGCCAAGTCGGCCTGGTTATCCACTTTCACCCTGTCTTCGGTCGGCGGGCATATTATTGGCAATCCTGCCGCTGCCACTAAAGTCGTCGAATATGCCAGCTACACTTGCGGCCATTGCGCTGATTTTGAAGTGGCCGAAGCACCGGTGCTGAAGACCAGCTATGTTGCCAATGGCAAAACCAGCTTCGAAATCCGCAATCTGGTGCGCGATCCGCTCGATCTGACTGCAGCAATGCTTGCCCGTTGTGGCGGCAAGGGGCGCTTTTTTGGCAATCACAAACATTTAATGGCGACCCAAGGCCAATGGGCCGATGGTGCAAAGCTGACTGCGGCGACCGAAGCAAAGCTTGGGGCCGATGATCTGGTCGGCTTCATGCAGGGTGCCTATACCGAGCTTGGTTTGAACAAGATCATGCAGGCACGCGGCGTGACTGCGGCGCAGGCGAAACTTTGTCTGGCCGACAGCAAGGCTTTGGCGCAGGTTATCACAATGACCGACGAAGCCGACAAAATCGGGGTAACCGGCACCCCCAGCTTCACCGTCAATGGTAAGCTGGTCGATGCGCATAATCTCGCTTCGCTTAAATCCCATTTACCCAAATGACTTTTTTGATACGCAAAAGGATAAAGACCATGCGCATTTCCCATCTTCTTGTGTCTGCTGTAGCTGTTGTCACGCTCAGCGCCTGCGGCGGCAGTGGCGAACAGGGTTCGCTTAAGGGTGACCCTGTGGCGGCAGTGGCCCCACCCGCTGGCAAACAATGGGTGGAGGTTGTGACCAAGACCGAAGATGGTGGCTATCTGTTCGGCAACCCGGACGCGAAGGTGAAGCTGATGGAATTCGCCTCGCTCACCTGCCATGTTTGCGCTGACTTTTCCAACCAATCCAAAGAGGAGTTGACGGAAAAATACATCAACACAGGCAAAGTCTCTTATGAATTCCGCAACTATGTCCGCGACCCCTATGATCTGATCGCGGCGCAGATCATTCGCTGCGGTGCCGATGAAGCGGTGTTGGGGCTGACCGAACAGTTTTTCGTCTGGCAGCCGACTTTGCTGGAAAAAGGGCAGGCGATGGATGAGGCCAAGCTGAAAGAATTTGATGCCCTGCCAGAGTCCGAACGCAACTTTGCCGTCGCTGAATATCTGGGCATTATCGACTTTTTTGCCGAACGTGGTGTGTCACGCGATCAGGCCAAGACCTGCCTTGCCGACAAGGCCGCGATGGAAAAGCTCGCCAAGAAAACCGGCGAATATAATAAAAATTATTCGATTTCCGGCACGCCGACCTTTTACCTGAATGGCAACAAGATCGACTTTACGGCATGGCAGCAGGTGAAGGGCAAGCTGCAAGAGGCAGGCGCGCGTTGATCGGCTGATCGGCGGGGCGCAACAACGATATGCGGATCAAGCGGCTCAAACTCACAGGCTTCAAAAGCTTTGTCGAGCCAACCGAGCTGCATATTGAACGCGGGCTGACCGGCATTGTTGGTCCCAATGGCTGCGGCAAATCCAATTTGCTGGAGGCAATCCGCTGGGTGATGGGCGAAGGCAGCGCGAAATCGCTGCGCGGCACTGGTATGGAAGATGTGATCTTTGCCGGCACCGCGCAGCGCCCATCGCGTGACTTTGCCGAAGTGTCATTGCTCGCCGAACATGACGCCCATGAGAATATCCCCGGTGTAATTGCAAATGACGATGATGAGGAACTGGAGGTTGTCCGCCGAATAGAGCGCGGGGCCGGCAGCGCCTACCGCGCCAATGGCCGCGATGTGCGGGCAAAGGATGTGGCGCTGATCTTTGCCGATGCGGCAACAGGTGCGCATTCGCCTGCTCTGGTCAGCCAGGGGCGGATTGGCTCGATCATATCCGCCAAGCCGCAGGAGCGGCGAATGATGCTGGAGGAAGCGGCGGGCATTTCCGGTCTGCATGTCCGGCGCAAGGATGCCGAGCAGAAACTGCGCGCCGCCGAAACCAATCTCAACCGACTGGCGACGATATTGGCGGATATGGACGTCCGCGCCGCGTCGCTCAAAAAACAGGCGCGGCAGGCAGAGCGGTATCGCAAGCTGACCAGCGAGATTGTGGTTGCCGAGGCACGGCTGATCTTTGTGCGCTGGAAGGAAGCGGCGGCAGCGGCGGATGCGGCAAGAGCGGAGGCTGATGCGGCGGGGCAGGCGGTAGAGGCGGCATCGCTGTTGCAACGCGAGCTTTCAGCCAAGCAGCAGGACGCCGTGCGCGAACTGGCTGAGGCGCGGTCAGTAGCGATGACTGCACGCGATGCCGCCAGCGATTTGTCCAACCGGCTGGTGCAATTGCAGGGTGAGCGCAACCAGATCATCCAGCGGCAGGCGGACCTGTCTGCACAGATTGCCCGTATTGCCGATGATAGCGCCCGCGAAGGCAAGTTGACACATGATGCCGCAGACGCACTTGCAAGGTTGCAGGATGAAAGCGCGAAGCTGGCAATTGAGATCAAGGCGCGTGAAGAAGAGCGACCTGGGCTGGCACGCTCTGTCGACAGCAGCGAACGGCAGGCGCGTGAAAGCGAAGTGGCGCTTGCCAAGGCCTTGGCCGAACAGGCCCGGGCTGAGGCCGAGCTGCGTGTGGCAGAGGCTGCACTCAACAACGCCCGTGCGCGGGTAGAGCGGGCCGAGCGGGACAGCGTCAGGCTGGCGGATGAGCTTGCCGCGCTCGGCGATGAAGGCGAGCTTGAGGCCGAACGCAAGGCGGCGGCGGCGCGTGTGGAAGCTTTGCAGGCCGGGTCAGCGGCAGCGGCAGCATCCATCGAAGGGCTGGAAAGCGAGCGCACGGCGAAGCAGGCCGAGCGCGATAGCGCGCAAAGCCAATTGGCAAGCGCTCGCGCCGAATTGGCGGCGCTGGTCTCGGAGCGCGCAGCGCTCGAAAGGGCACTTGCAAAGTCTGATGGGGCGAAGGCGATTGACCGGATCAAGGTCCAGCCCGGCTATGAACGCGCCCTGGCCGCCGCGCTGGGCGAGGATGTAAATGCGGCTATCGGTGGTGATGCGGGCAGGCGCTGGATAGGAAGCCAGGCAAGCGCTGGCGGGACAGATCGGCTTTCGGCCCATGTGGAAGCACCCGCCGAACTTGCCGCACGCCTTGCCATGATCATTGTAGCCGACAGCGATGATGGCCGTGCATTGAACCCCGGCGAACGGCTGGTCACGCGCGATGGCAAGCTACGCCGATGGGATGGCTTTGTCGCCGAAGACGACGGTGCAACCGCTGCCGAGCAATTGGTGCGCGCAAACCGTTTGGCGGCGCTGGAGGCATTGCTGCCCAAGGCTGAGGCAGAGGTGTCGGCGAAAGAGGCTGCGCTGGCTGCGCTGAACGATGCGATTTCCGCAGCGGTTGCCACGCTCCGTGAGGTGCAAGCCAGCGCACAAACGGCGGAGAGCGAATTGCGACAAGCATTACGCGACGCCGACCGCGCCGAAGATGCGCTGACCCGTCGCCGCAATGCGAGCGCCGCGCTGGCCGATCGGATTGCTGCGGCAGAGACTGAAAGCAGGGCTGCCACAGCGGACTTCGGAGACGCGGAGGCTGCGCGCAGGGCACTGCCCGACGGACAGGCACATGATGTGCTGGTTGGCAAACTCAGCGCGGAAAGCGAAGCGGCGCGGCAGTTGCATCTGCGGGCGCAGGCCGATCTGGCTTCGCTCGACCAACTGGTCAATCAGCAGCGTGAACGGCGCGCCGTGGCACAAGCGGAAATCCGCGGCTGGCAGGAACGGTCAGGCGAAGCCGAGCGCCGCATTGCCGATATGAACAAGCGCCGCGCTGAAATTGCGGTGGAGCAGGAAGCGATGGCGGGTCGCCCCGATATGCTGGCGGCCGAGGTTGAGCGGCTGGAGAGCGACAAGGCGACGCTTGCCGACAAGCTTGCTGAACTGCAGATTGCAGAGCAGGCGCGGGAAACGGCACTGAAAGCACTGGAAAGCGAATTGGCCGCGGCCGCAGAAGCCGTCTCATCAGCCCGTGAGCAGCGTGCAGGGGCCGAGGCGCGTGCGGAGAATCAGGATGCACGCCGGCGGGAAATGGCAGGGATTTCGGGCGAGCGTTTCGAATGCCCGCCACCCTTGCTGCCTGAAAAGCATGGTTTTGCCGAAGAAGAATTGTCCGATGCCAGCATGGAATCGGCCCGGCTTGAACGGCTGCAAATGGACCGGGAGCGTATTGGCCCGGTGAATCTGATCGCCGCCGATGAGCTGGCAGAGCTGGAGGTGCAGGTCGAGCAGGGTCGGGCGGAAAGCGAGGAGTTGACGCAGGCGATCAACCGCCTGCGGGGCTC
>CAYVQO010000040.1:0-2864 GCA_964452835.1 uncultured Sphingorhabdus sp.
AGCAATCCACCATCCAGATGCAGTTCGCTGCCCGTCATATAGGCTGCATCGTCGCTGGCGAGCAGCAGTGCAAGCGCCGCCACTTCCTCCACTGTGCCGAAGCGTTTAAGCGGCGTGTCCGATACCATTGCCACCATTTGCTCCTCGCGGTCCGGGCCATCCCCTATCAATGCCTCCCACATTGGCGTCAGGATCGCTGCCGGGTGGATGGAGTTGCAGCGGATGCGCCAGCCCTGCTGCGCGCAATAAAGCGCGACCGATTTTGTGTGGTTGCGGATTGCTGCCTTGGAAGAGGCATAGGCGACAGCGCCGGGAATGCCGACAAGCCCCGAACGTGACGACATGTTGATGATTGCGCCTTCTTGCCTCGCCTTCATCGCGCCTATGGCATAGCGGCAGCCAAGGAAGGTGCCGTCGAGGTTGACAGCGTGAACGCGGTGCCATTCAGTCAGGCTGGCATGTTCCGGATCATGCGGGCCGGGGGAATCTTCAAAGCCAGTGATGCCGGCATTGTTGACGACAATGTCCATTTGCGGATGCGCGGCGGCCAGGCGGCTCCAGCCATCTTCCGATGCGACATCGAGTTTGAAGAAGGCGCCGCCAATCTCGCGGGCGACGCGCTTGCCATTCTCCACATCAATATCGGCGATGATCACCTGTGCGGCTTCCCGTGCGAAACAACGGGCAATAGCTTCGCCAATACCGCGGGCGCCGCCGGTAACAAGGGCAGATTTATTCAGTAATTTGGGCATGGGTAATCCAGTTCAGGAAAGAGGGAGGTTCAACTCTGCCTCTTTAAAGAGGCGCTCTTTACGCTTGAATCACCGAACTTACTCCACCAATGCTTGGGCGATTCTTTATACTGAAGATTGGGAGAGAGCAAGTGAGCGAACATCAGGACTGGTTTGCCGCCCCCGACAGCGCGACTAAGGACACGCATTGCACAGCGGCAGATTATGACCGCATGTACGCCGCCAGCATCGCCGATCCCGACACCTTCTGGGCGGAACAGGCTAAGCGCATCGACTGGTTCACCGCGCCGAGCAAGATAGGCAACTGGTCTTACGATCCAGTGTCAATCAAATGGTATGAAGATGGCGTCCTAAACATCTGTTATAATGCGGTCGATCGCCATGTTGCAGCAGGCAATGGTGCGCGGACCGCATTCATCTTCGAACATGATGACCCGGCAAAAGACGCGCTCCGCGTCAGCTATGCTGCATTGCAGGCCGAGGTTATCCGCATGGCGAATTGCCTGAAGGCTTTGGGCGTGACCAAGGGCGAACGCGTCACCATCTACATGCCGATGTGTGTAGAGGGTGCGGTTGCGATGCTTGCCTGCGCGCGCATCGGGGCGATCCATAGCGTCGTGTTCGGGGGCTTCTCTCCCGAAGCCATTGCCGGGCGGATCGAGGATTGTGCGAGCCGCTTCGTGATTTGTGCCGACAGCGCCGTGCGTGGCGGCAAGTCTGTTCCGCTAAAGGCCAATATCGATGCCGCGCTGGACAAGGTTTCCGGCGTCGAAGCCGTGCTGGTAGTGCGGCACACCGGCGATGCGGTCGAAATGTGCGCGGGGCGCGACCATTGGTATCATGACATGCAGGTGGGCGACGACTGCCCCTGTGAACCTATGAATGCGGAAGACCCGCTCTTCATTCTCTATACGTCGGGTAGTACGGGTAAGCCGAAGGGCGTGCTGCACAGCACCGGCGGCTATTCGGTCTGGACCGCAACGACCTTTCACTATGTTTTCGACTATAGGCCGGGTGAGGTTTTCTTCTGCTCCGCCGATATTGGCTGGGTGACCGGGCACAGCTATGTTGTCTATGGACCCTTGCAAAATGGGGGAACCAGCCTGATCTTCGAAGGCATTCCCAGCTATCCCGATAGCGGGCGTTTCTGGGACATTATTGACCGGCATCAGGTTAATATCTTCTACACCGCGCCCACGGCCTTGCGCGCGTTGATGCGCGATGGCGATGGTCCGGTGCAGGCGCGCAGCCGCCAGTCGCTCCGCTTGCTGGGCACGGTGGGCGAGCCGATCAACCCGGAGGCCTGGCGCTGGTATCATGCCACGGTGGGCGAAGGGCGGCTGCCGATCGTCGATACATGGTGGCAGACCGAAACCGGCGGGGTGATGATCACCACGCTCCCTGGTGCGCATGGGATGAAACCGGGCAGCGCGGGACGTCCCTTCTTCGGCATCCGCCCGCAGCTGGTCGATGCAGAAGGCGCGGTGATTGCGGAGGAGGGTGACAATCGCGGCGATGTGTCCGGCAATCTGTGCATCACCCACAGCTGGCCGGGGCAGGCGCGCACCGTCTACGGCGACCATGACCGCTTTGTGCAGACATACTTTTCCACATACATAGGCAAATATTTCACCGGCGACGGCTGCCGCCGCGATGCCGATGGCTTTTGGTGGATCACCGGCCGGGTGGACGATGTCATCAACGTCTCCGGCCACCGCATGGGCACTGCCGAGGTCGAAAGCGCGCTGGTATTGCATGACAAGGTGGCCGAAGCAGCGGTTGTCGGCTTCCCGCACGAGATAAAAGGGCAGGGCATTTATTGCTATGTCACGCTGAACGCGGGCGAGGAGGCATCGGAGGCGCTTGAGGCGGACCTGCGCATGCAGGTGCGCAAAGAAATCGGCCCAATTGCTTCTCCCGACCATATCCATTTCACCTCCGCGCTTCCCAAGACGCGCTCGGGCAAGATCATGCGCCGTATTTTGCGCAAGATTGCGGAGAATGATTTTGGTGCGCTGGGGGATACGTCGACTTTGGCAGATCCGAGTGTGGTCGAAAGTCTCATTGACGGGCGGCGGAACCGGTAGTGGGCATTCTCTAAATGGAAATGCC
>CAYVQO010000040.1:2964-17584 GCA_964452835.1 uncultured Sphingorhabdus sp.
TCTGGTCGGGCACATTTGTACCTGTCATTCTATGGACTTGTGGCGGACCGCGATCAGTTGCGAGATGTGATTCAGTGGTATCTCAAAGGGCGCTTTGAAAAGGATTTGGTTCAATGAATGGCCCTGCTTTTGCTGCAGTGCTTACGGCAGGGGTCTTCTTTGTTTTGGGCTGGTGGGTTTTTGCAATGTGGCGCGAACGTTCGGCGTTAATAACCTACAGCTCGTTTCTAGCTTGGTTCGTACCTCTTTTCTATCTGGGGGCTTGGGCCGCAGGTGGAGATTTCGGATCAGCGACAATTATCCTTTTCGCTTTGGTCATTTCTTGTTCCGCCTACATCTTGCGTCAAGCAGCATTTGATTGGGTGCACAATAAAACAAATCCCGACGGAGCAGAGGAGGAAATTGTCAATATGCATAAGTGGAACGATGACTGAAAGTGGCTGATGCATCCAATTCTGCCTAAAGGTGATGCTTGCAGACATGCCGGGTTACGCATATGCCGATTTAATCGGACGATTAAACGGAGAGAATTATGTCCCGCCAAGGCCCATTAAACGGCATCAAAGTTATTGAACTCGCCGGAATTGGACCTGGTCCCTATGCTGGGCAGTTGCTAGCCGACTATGGCGCGGATGTGATTGTGGTCGATCGGCCCGGTCCGGCGATGCCCAAGGCGGTGGACGGGCGGGGCAAAAGATCGATCATGCTTGACCTCAAAAAACCGGAAGCCGTGGCTGCGCTTCTAAAAATGGTGGCCTCTGCCGATGTGCTTATTGAAGGGTTGCGCCCTGGCGTGACTGAGCGGATGGGCGTCGGGCCCGAGGCGTGCCATGCGGTCAACCCGCGGCTGGTTTATGGTCGGATGACCGGCTGGGGCCAGACTGGTCCGTGGAGGCAGATGGCGGGGCATGATATAAATTACATAGGAATGACTGGTGTATTGAATGCCATCGGCAAGGACGGCCAGCCGCCAGTGCCGCCGCTGAATATGATCGGTGACTTTGGCGGGGGCAGCATGTTTCTGGTCACTGGTATCCTCACTGCGCTGATCGAGCGTGCGACCTCTGGCAAAGGCACGGTTGTAGATGCCGCGATCGTCGATGGCACGCACAGCCTGATGAGCTTTGTTCATGGCATGGCGGGGCAAGGGCTTTGGCAGACAGCGCGGGAGGGCAATTTGCTAGATGGCGCCGCGCCTTTCTACCGCTGCTACGCCACCAGCGACGGCAAATTTATGGCCGTTGGCTGCATCGAACCGCAATTTTTTGCGGCAATGATGGAGCGGCTGCCGATGGATACAGCAGCCTATGGCCCGCAACATGATCGCTCCTGCTGGGCCGCCCAGCACCGCATGCTGGAAGAGGTTTTTGCCAGCAAAACCCGCGATGAGTGGGAGGCGATTTTTGCCCTGACCGATGCCTGCGTTACGCCCGTGCTTGATTATGTGGAGGCCGCCGATCATCCGGCCAATGCCGCCCGTCAGGCTGTGTTGAAGGATGGCCGCTGGCTGCATCCGCAAATTGCCCCACGGTTGGCCACACAAGCGCAAGCGGACGGCTTTGTGATTCCCGGCAAGGGTGCGGATTATGCCGATATATTGGGCGAGGCTGGATTAGCGCCGGTTGAAATTGACGCTCTGGTTGTTGCGGGAGCGGTTGTTTCCGCCTAATCGCGGCTGATGTTTGATCGCCCCACCATTGTTGATGAAGCTTTTGCCAGAAAAGTCCTGGCTGGCGAGCTGCCCCCGCCGCGCAGCAATTTGGCCCAGCCCGTGCCTCCACCGCATCAACTCATCAATCTGTTCGACACCCAAATCATGTCGCGCCATCTCGATCTTTGGGCGCGACGATCAAAGGGTAAGACATTTTATTCAATAGGAAGTTCGGGGCATGAAGGCACCGCGGCGATGGCGGCTGCGACGCGTCAGAATGATATGGCATTTCTGCATTACCGCGATGCTGCCTTTTTGATTCAGCGCAAAAAACAGGCAGGTGGGCTGACTCCGCTTTACGACATGGCGCTGAGCTTTGCGGCGTCGGCAGAGGACCCGATTTCGGGCGGGCGGCATAAGGTGCTTGGTTGCGCGCAGACTTTCGTGCCGCCGCAAACCAGCACAATTGCATCGCATCTCCCCAAGGCAGTGGGTGCCGCGCACAGCATCGGCATGGCACACCGGCTGAAGCTGGCAGAAGCAGAACTGCCGCATGATGCTGTAATCCTCTGCTCATTCGGCGATGCTTCGGCCAATCATTCGACGAGCCAAGGCGCATTCAATTCGGCGGCCTGGGCGGCTTACCAACATTTGCCGATGCCAATCATCTTCCTGTGCGAGGATAATGGCATAGGCATTTCGGTACGCACGCCCGGCGGCTGGATAGAGGCGAATTTCAGCCAGCGGCCCGCACTACATTATATCCAGTGCGACGGGGTTGATTTGATGGATGCTTTGCGCGGGTGCGAGGAAGCCGTCAGCTATGCCCGGGCTCGGAGACGGCCTGTGTTCCTGCATATGCGCACGGTGCGGCTGATGGGCCATGCTGGCGCGGATGTAGAGGCAAGCTATGCGGCGCTAGAGACAATTGAAGCTAATGAGGCGCAGGATCCGTTGCTGCACAGTGCGCGCATATTGCTCCAGCATGGCGGCCTCAGCCGCGAAGAGATTGTCGGGCGGTATGAGGAAATGCGTCAGCGGGTGGAGCGTGTGGCGGTAGAAGCGCTTACCAAGCCGCGGCTAGAGACCAAGGAAGCGATAATGGCACCAATTGTGCCAGAGGTCGGTGCAAAGCCTTCGCCGCCGCTTCCTGAGGACACGGCGCGCAAGGCATTGTTTGCAAGGGACGAACGCAACCTCGCCAAGCCGGCTACGCTGGCAAAATCAATAAATTTTGCGTTGGCTGATCTGATGCTTCGTTATCCCAACATTGCCCTGTTCGGTGAGGATGTCGCTCGCAAGGGCGGCGTTTATGGGGTCACACAGGGGCTGCAGGACAAATTTGGCGCTGCGCGGGTTTTCGACACCTTGCTAGATGAGCAAACCATATTGGGCCTCGCTATAGGTATGGGGCATAATGGCTTTGTCCCGATCCCCGAAATCCAGTTTCTTGCTTATCTGCATAATGCCGAAGACCAGATACGCGGGGAGGCAGCGACGCTTAGCTTCTTCTCAAACCAGCAATATCGCAACCCGATGGTGGTGCGCATTGCCGGGCTGCCCTATCAAAAGGGCTTTGGTGGGCATTTCCACAATGACAACAGCCTGGCGGTGCTGACCGATATTCCCGGCATCATTGTAGCAGTCCCCAGCTGCGCCGCCGATGCACCTGCCATGCTGCGCGAATGTGTGCGGCTCGCGCATGAGGATGGGCGGGTGGTTGTTTTCGTCGAGCCTATCGCACTGTATCACACAACAGACTTGGCCGAGGCCGGCGATGGTGGCTGGACCGCCGATTATGCTGCACCAAATGCTGCGCAGCAAATTTCGTTCGGCGAACTGGGCGTCCATGGCGAAGGCAAGGACCTCGCGATCGTAACCTATGGAAATGGCTATTATTTATCGAGGCAAGCAGAAGCAGAGCTGCGCGGCGAGGGCATAGACCTGCGGATGATCGATTTGCGCTGGCTGCATCCGCTCAATGAGGCGGCGATTGTCGAAGCGGTAGCCTCTGCAAAAAAAATCCTGATCGTTGATGAAAGTCGCCGCGCAGGTAGCGCGTCTGAGAAGCTAATGGCGATTCTTGCCGAGGCTGGCCGCGGTAATGACACAAGCCGACTGACGGCAGACGACTGCTTCATTGCGCTTGGACCTGCAGCTGAACTGACGCTGCCGAGCAAGGCTTCGATCATCGAGGCGGCTTTGGAGGCGGCGGGCAAATGAAGGAAAAACTCCTCGTCATCTGCCCTGGCCGCGGCACCTATAATGCAACAGAGCTGGGCTATTTGCAGCGTCACCATGCGGGCGGCGGTGATCTTGTGGCGCAGCTTGATGCGTATCGGACGGCTCAGGGCCAGCCGACTATCGCCGAACTGGATGGCGCAGAAAAATACAGCGCCTCGCTTCACATGCCTGGCGATAACGCTTCGCTGCTGATCTACGCCTGTGCTCTCGCCGATTTTGCTGCCATTGATCGTGACCGCTACGACATCGTTGCGGTTACGGGCAATTCGATGGGTTGGTATCTCGCGCTGGCTTGCGCGGGCGTGCTCCATTTCGATGCCGGGGCGCGGTTGGTCAACAAAATGGGTCGTCTGATGCATGAAAAGGGGCGGGGCGGACAGGTGGTCTGGTCAATGGCTGATACGGACTGGCGGATTGATGCTGCAAAGGCCGCTGAGGTTGAGGCGGTTCTTGCAGAAGCACGTGACCTTAACGTCCATGTCTCGATCCGGTTGGGTGCAATGATTGTGTTCGCCGCCGATGATGCTGGCATGAAATGGCTGATGGAGCGGCTGCCCAAGGATGACCGCTTCCCAATGAAGCTGAACTATCATGCAGCGTTTCATTCCGCGATTCTCGACCCCATTGTTCCGTTGGCGAAGGCCGCAAACCCGGTTGACGATTTTGGCGTTGGGGCAATCCCCGCAATCGATGGCACTGGCCGCATCTGGTCACCCAAGGCTTTTGATCCGGCCGCAATCCATGACTACACGCTCGGCGCACAGATCAACCGCACCTATGATTTCACGCGTGCCGTGCAGGTCGCTGCCCGTGAATTTTGCCCTGATCGAATCCTTGTGCTGGGGCCGGGCACTACGCTCGGCGCGCCGGTTGCGCAGGCGCTTATCGCAGCAGGCTGGCGTGGCCTGTCGGACAAAGCTGATTTCCAGAAACGGCAAACCGATCATCCGCTGATGATTTCTATGGGAATGCCTGATCAACGCGCTTATGCGCTTCCCGCCTGATTTATCGACAGCAAAGGATTCGCAAGTGGCCGAAGAAATTGAATGGTGGGATTTTGATTCGGTTGAGGAATTGGTCGACGGCGTTGTCGGTGATGTCGCCTTCATTATCGAAAGCGCGCTTGATGCGCGAGGGCAAGCATTGGTTGCCTTTCCAGGCGGATCTACGCCTGTTCCAATCCTGCAGAAGCTTGCGGAAGCGCCGCTGCGCTGGAAGGGTGTGACGATCATTCCCACCGATGACCGGCTGGTTCCCGTCAGCGATCCTCTGTCCAATGTCGCGATGCTGGCAAAGATCTTTCTGCCCAAAGGTGCCCGGGTGCTTCCCTTGACCAGTGATGCAGCCGATCACCATCTCGCTGGGAATGCGGCCAATGCCCGATTGATGGACCTGCACTGGCCACCTGATCTGGTTTGGCTTGGTATGGGCGCAGATGGCCATACAGCGTCTATTTTCCCGGGGCCTGATCTGGAAGCGGCGCTTGATGCGCCCAAGGACCGGCGTGCTGTGGGTGTTGCCCCTGATCCGTTGCCGCCCGAAGCACCGGTCAATCGTGTAACACTGACCGCTTCGGCCATTGCGGCGGCCCGCACGACGATGGTTGTGATCTCGGGACAGCAAAAGCGTGATCTGCTTGAACAGGCAGCAGAGGATGGGCCGAAATCTACCTATCCGATCGGTCAGGTTTTGGACAGGATCACAGTACCTGTCGATATTTACTGCCTGATAGATTAATGCGGTTAGAGCGGGCGTAGCTTTTTGGGCTGATCAGCCTTGTTCAGCTTTTCAAGATAGCGCGGAATCTCAAAGCCCGGCGCTGATTTCTGGGTCGTTGCTTTCGGGTCAATGGGATAGTCAAAGGCAATCCCGAAGCGCGTATCGGCAACCCAAGCAACCTTGCCCGGAACCCAGCCAACATTGCGGAGCTGAACTTCAACCGTTTCGCCGCGGGGATAGCGAAGCGGTGCCTCAGCCATCAAGCCGCCCGATGAAATGTTTCGCACACGTACTTCGCCTTCATCGCCGGTCGACGGGAAACGAAGGACAGCCTTTACCAAAAGGCTGTCACGATTCACGCCTCGCTTTGGCATCGCGGCTGTATCATTTTCAAGCGGATTTGCGGGTTTATTCATCGTCTGCAACGCTCTGTTTTGCTTACCCGAAATATTAACAGCCAATTGTCGCCAACTGGTTAACGCGCCGACCCTCGCCCCAACATAAAATCATATCGGCGAAACAAAAAGGGCGGCGTCCGTGTGGACACCGCCCCTTTGCAACACGAACCAAAGTCCGTGTCAGCAGAGCAATTACTTGCTCATCTGGTTGTTCACCTTGTTGAAGGTGTTCGACAGGTTGCCACCCAGGCTCGACATAGCGGCGATAGCAGCCACTGCGATAAGCGCAGCGATCAGGCCGTATTCGATAGCGGTTGCACCTTCTTCATTCTTGAAAAGCTTCTTGATCATTTTCATCTCTAGTCTCCTGTTCAACATTCACCCGGTCAGCCAGAAAAAACGGCTGAATTTGGACTTTAGGGGTCGAATCCTAAGAAAAGGTTATTTCGAAGCATTCACGACTTTGTTGGAAACACTGTTCCACATAACCGTTGATGTCCCTGCGACCGTGCCGAGAGCAGCCATCATTGCGATGACGATCAACGACGCGATCAGTCCGTACTCTATTGCCGTCGCACCCCTCTGGCATTTGACAATGCCTTGAATAAGTTCCAACATTTTGGCCCCCATTACACTTCTCGGTTGCGAGCGGTTTCCGATTTCCCACATATTTCTTAACAAAAACTTTCAAACTCTGACGCAGATGCAAAAAAATCCGACATTGTTGATCGTGGTTGCCGCCGCGCTTGTGCGTGCTGATGGCGCAATATTGTTGCAGAAACGGCCCGAAGGCCGCGCTATGGCTGGTCTTTGGGAGTTTCCCGGTGGCAAGCTGGAGGAAAATGAAGCACCGGAAGATGCGCTCGTGCGCGAGCTTGCCGAAGAGCTGGCAATAGCTGTCAAACCCGCTGATCTGATACCCGCGTGTTTCGCCAGCGCCACAATTGGGGAGCGGCCATTGCTGCTCATGCTCTATATCTGTCGGCAATGGGCAGGCGATCCAGTGCCGGTCGAAAGCCCCGAATTAGGCTGGTTTGCCGTCAGTGAAATGCGCAATTTGCCGATGCCGCCTGCTGATTTGCCGTTGATCGACTTGCTGGAAAAGCTGCTTTAGCGATCTTTGTTCAGGACATCGGCGAGCGACACGGTGCCGCTTCCGCGCCGTGCCGGTTGCGGCTGGCTGGCAGCTGGCGCCCAGCCGCTCAACTGTAAAAAGGTGAAACATTCCTGAACCTTGCCATTGGCATCGGCGTGTGCCGCCCATGCGGAATCGAGTTTTTCGGGCAGGCTTCGCGCAAATCCTCTTTGCCCTGCCAAGGCATTCCCGATGCCTGCTTCCCGCAAATCGCCAACCAGACGCCGCCAGTCGCTATAGCGCACATGCAGCGTATCGATATCCGCCACAGGCAAGGCAAAGCCCGCGCGGCTCATCAGGTCAGACATGATCTGCAGGTCAATTTGCGGATGAATATGGGATCGCACCATCGCCCCATCTGCTTCCAGCAGTGCCGCTTTTAGCGTTGCGAGACTGCCTGCGCCAAATAATGTGCCCAAAAATAACCCATCAGGCTTAAGACTGCGGCGAATCTGCACCAGTGCCCCGGGCAGGTCGTTGACGCTGTCCAGCGTGCCAGCGGATAGGATCAGGTCGAAATCGTTGGCAATGAAGCCGAGTCTCTCTTCATCCAGCATCGGCTCTGCCACGATCACGCTTTCGCGTCCGGCCAAAATTCGGTCGGCGATGACAGCTATGGGCCCAATCACAAGGGTGCGGTCAAAACTGCGCGTCACACAGGCGAGCCGGTCTGCCAGTTCATCCGCCATATGCTGCAACAGGAATGACTGTTCTGCGCCTAAAGCCAGCGCACGGGCACGAAGCGCCGTGCGGCGGGCCGGATCAAATATTTGCGGTGCGCTTCCCTGCATTTGGCACTTGTGCCTTGGTGGGCCTTGCGGGACAAGGGGGCTGTGCTTGTGCTGCCTGCCCCTTTGCGTTGGATCATCGATTATGCGTTGCCCGAACGCTGCCCGTCCTGCGGTGCAATTGCGACCACGGGCGGTGCATTTTGCAGCACATGCTGGAGCGCGCTGCATTTTCTGGGAGAGCCGGCCTGCGCCAGCTGCGATTTGCCTTTACCTTATGAAAATGCCGATAGCCCGCAATGCGCCGCGTGCCTTGCCAAGCCACCGCGGCATGACGGGATAAAGGCGGCTGTCGCCTATGGCCCTATCGCCCGTGACGTGGCGCTTAGGCTGAAATATGCCGGGCGTATTGGCCTGGCGCAGATGATTGCAGGGCAGCTTCACCGCCATGCCCGTGACTTGCCCGCTGAGACGCTCTTGGTGCCCGTGCCGCTTCACTGGACCCGCTTATGGACACGCAGTTTCAATCAGTCTGTATTGATCGCACGTGAAGTGGCGCGAACCACGGGTTTGGAACTGTGCCCCGATCTGCTGCGCCGGACACGGCGGACTACACCCTTGGGGGGGCTCAATCCGCGAGAGCGCAAGCAAATGGTCTCCGGTGCGTTTGATCTGCACCCAAAAAGAGGCGCGCTGGCGCATGGTCGTCCTATCGCACTGGTCGATGATGTCTATACCAGCGGTGCAACGACCGATGCCTGTGTGCGTGTGCTGAAAAAGGGTGGCGCGGCGAAGGTCACCATATTGTGCTGGGCGCGGGTCCTGCCACTGGGGCTTGAGACCACTTGACTATGGCAAGGCTGCATCCCATGTCAGCTGTATGACAGCCAAGGTCGAAATCTACACAAAATATATGTGTCCCTATTGCTTCCGCGCAAAATTGCTGCTGGAAAATAAGGGCGTGGAATATGTGGAATATGACGCGGCAGGCGGCCCAAATCGCGATGAAATGCTGTCGCGATCCAATGGCCGCACCACGGTTCCGCAAATCTTCATCAATGACGCACATGTCGGCGGTTGTGACGATCTGGTCGCGCTCGACAATAGCGGGAAACTGGATCCCATGCTCGCCGGGGCGACTGCATGATCGCTTTTGATCTGCTTTGCAGCCCCAATGGCCATCGTTTTGAGGGCTGGTTTGCCTCGTCGGCAGAATATGAACGTCAGGCGGCGACCGAATTGCTGTCCTGCCCGGTTTGCGGCTCCGCTGTAGTGACAAAGGCGGTGATGGCACCGAATATTGGCCGAAAGGGCAATCAGCAATCCGCACTCCCCGAAAAGTCAGAGGCGGAACAGACAGTTGCGGTCAGCAATCAGCCCGAAATGCCTGCCGAAATCGCCAAGGCGATTGAGGAGTTGGGCAAGCTGCAAAGCAAGATGCTCGAAAACAGCCAGTGGGTTGGTGACAAATTCACCGAAGAGGCTCGCGCTATCCATTATGGCGAACAGCCCAACCGCATCATTCACGGTGAAGCAACGCCTGAAGAGGCACAGGCGCTTTATGATGAGGGCGTGACGGTCGCGCCGCTGCCATTGCCCTATGTGCCGCCACAAGCCAAAAATTGACCAGGGCCGACGACCAGCTTAAGGCCAATCTCAACGCGCCCGTAGCTCAGCAGGATAGAGCATCAGATTCCTAATCTGGGGGCCACAGGTTCGAATCCTGTCGGGCGCACCATTTTTATTGTTCGCTGCCTTCTTCGCCCTCGCCATCGGCTTCGGCCTCTTCCGCCTCCGAATCAGCCTTTTCCTCGGCGGCCTTCATGGCATCCTCAACGCCATCATCCGAAGCTTCTTCGGTTTCTGTTGTTTCAGCGGTTTCGCTGCTTTCGTCTTCTGTCTTTTCAGCAGGCTGTCCGCACGCAGCCAGCGGCGCAAGCAACAGAGCTGCTCCAAAGACGGACTTTCGGCTTATTTTCATGACAGAATTGCTCCCGGGCGGTTTGGACCAACAGGGAATTATAGTCGCACGCGCAGCTTTTCAACCGCAATGCAACGCCATGAGAAATTTCTGCCATATGCCGGTTGCATGTTTATGCAGCACGCTTGGCATCCTCGATAAAGTCGGAAATAGCCTGGCTTAGTGCGCCAATATTGGCCTTCAGGCTGTCGGCTGCTTTTTCGACCAACTCGGCATTTGCGGCGGTTATCTTCGCCTGGTCGTCAACCCTGCCCAAATTGCTGCGCATGATCTCTGTGCCGGTAGCAGCCTGTTGAATAGTCGTGCCAATTTGGGCAGTGGCCGCCATCTGTTGCTCGGCTGTTGTTGCGATCTGCGTCGTGCTGGCGCCCAGCTTTGCAACCGCGTCCGCCATACCGCTGATCGAATTGCCCATATCACCTGCTGCAAGTGCAATATCGCCGATCTGAACATCGATCTCAGCCGTTGCATTTGCGGTCTGCTGGGCGAGCTGCTTGACCTCATTGGCAACCACTGCAAAGCCTTGCCCTGCCTCTCCGGCGCGGGCGGCTTCGATCGTGGCATTGAGTGCCAGCAAATTTGTCTGCGAGGCGATGGCGCTGATCAGCGACGTTATGCTGCCGACTTTCTCCGCTGCCTGATTCAGCGTGACCATCCGCGTCGTCGCCTCATCGGCCAATTGTTCGACATGGTAAGAAGCATCGATCATGGGCGCTATGCTTGCGTTTATTTCGCTGACCGACGTCCCCAACTCGTCCGTTGCGTCAACAATCGCGTTCACACCGTCCAGCGTCTGGGCGGCGGCTGCAGATGTTGACATCGCCTCGTCCCGAGAGATCAGCGCGGATGATGATAGGTTGGTCGCCACCGTCTTCAACTCGGTGGAGGTCTGCACAACCGCGTCGGAGAGGTGCTTCAACTGCCGCTCCAGCGCCTCTGCAGTGCTGAGCAACGCACGACGACGCTCGGCGTCAGCGGCTTCCTTTGCCTGTCGATCGGCGGTTTCGCGGGCCTGTTTTGCGGACCTTTCGGCTTCTGCTATTCGGTTCTCGGCTTCCCTGCGCGCTTCAGCGGCAGCTGTGAAATCGGCAACGCTGTTGGCCAGCCTGCCTATTTCATCTTCCCGGTCGCAATCGGCCATGTCCAGGGCATCGCCATCGGCCAGCGCCTTTGTAACCCGCATCACGGGCGCAACAATCTTTGATTGCAAGTAGAAAATGAATGTAAAGAAGGCTGCTGCGATAGCCAAAAAGCTGAGCAAAGCGAGCGTCTGAAGTTGTGAGAGCCGGTTGCGGACGCGGTCGCTGCGTGCCGAAAGGTGCGATTGCAACATGTCGCTTGTGCGTTCATTGGCAGTTTCGAGCTGCCCGAAGGTTTTCTGGAAACTGGGGATCATTTGCTGCGCACTTGCCGGGTCGGATAAAGCAATTTTTGCGAGCCTGTCTGTCTCCTTCGCATAATCCCGCATGGCCGCGTCACTTGCCATGATCTGCTGGCGTATTTTGCGCTCCAGCGGCAGTTTTTCATTGGCATCGACCAGCCTGTCGACCCAATTTGAATATTCGACCAGTTCGGACGCGACGGCATCGGCTGCCACTTTATCGCTGCTATGGGCCGCATTTAGCGCGGCATAGAATGATGCCCGAAGCGCATCGTGCATCATGTCGATTTCGACATGGTTGCGCATCGCAATCGTAGCAGCGTCGGCTTCCGCCTTGACCGCAAGCAGGTCACGCAGCACAAAATAACCAGTGCCAACCGAGCCGGTAAAGATCAGCGCTAACAGCCCTGCGGCTGCCCACAGGCGTCTTATGATCGACATTGCCCCTCCGGTGCGTTACACCCAACGCATTGGATTAATGTAAAAAGATCGATAGCTCGCGATGGTTAACAAACAGTCAACCATGTGGTTGATCACCAAAGCTCATCGGGCTCGTTACAAACAGGCATCCAGATAGGGCTGGTCAAAACCAAATTGCCGCGCCTTTTCCAACGTATAGGGGCGCACGCCGCCGCCGACCCATTCGCCGTGGATTTTGCCATCGGCATCCTCATCGCGATATTCGAACTTGAACAGGTCCTGCGTCACGATGACATCGCCTTCCATGCCGATCACTTCCGTGATCTGCGTGGTACGGCGGCTACCGTCGCGTAGGCGCTTCACCTGAACGATCATGTCGACCGAGTCGGCAATTTGCTTCGAAATCGCTTCCTTCGGAATCTTGATGTCGCCCATCAGGATCATATTCTCCATACGGCCCAGACATTCGCGCGGGCTGTTGGAGTGGAGCGTACACATCGAGCCGTCATGGCCGGTGTTCATGGCCGCCAAAAGGTCGAAACATTCGGCGCCACGAATTTCGCCCAGGATGATGCGGTCAGGGCGCATACGCAGGGCGTTCTTGACGAGGTCGCCGATCGTGATCGCGCCTTCGCCTTCCAGGTTCGGCGGGCGGGTTTCCAGCGGCAGCCAGTGCGGCTGTTGCAGACGGAGCTCCGCCGCGTCCTCGATTGTGAGAACACGCTCACCCGGGTCGATCATCTTTGACAGGGCGTTAAGCATGGTCGTCTTACCCGAACCGGTGCCGCCAGAAATAACGATGTTCATCCGGCTGGCGCCGGCGATTTTCAACACGGTTGCCATTTTTTCATCCATCGAACCAAAGCCCTTGAGCATGTCGATGGTAATTGGCTTTTCAGAGAATTTACGAATCGAGATCGCGGTGCCGCGCAGCGACAGCGGTGGGACGATCACGTTCACACGGCTGCCGTCTTTCAAACGGGCGTCGGCGAGCGGGGTGGTCTGGTCAACACGGCGACCGACCTGGTTCACGATTCGCTGAGCGATCTGGAACAAATGCTCTTCATCGCGGAACTGGATACCGGCCAGCTGCAGCTTGCCCGATTTTTCGACATAGGTCTGCATGGGTCCGTTGACCATGATGTCGGAAATTTCGGGATCCCCAAGCAGCTCCTCTAGCGGACCAAAGCCCAACAGCTCGTCCACCAGCACCTTTTCCAGGGCAAATTGTTCGCGCCGGTTCAGCGTCAGTTTCAGCTCGGCCAGCACTTCAAGGATGATAGGGCGAAATTCCTCGGTCAGCTCTTCCTTGTTAAGCGACGCCGCCGCTTCGGGGTCAACGCGTTCGAGCAGGCGCGGCAGTACCTGTTCCTTGATCTTGTGGACTGATGCCTCAAACCCTTCTGCTCCTCCACCTACATCAGCGGAACCGTTGGACCGCTCGGCAAGGCGCTGCATTGCGTCGCTTTTGGGCTGGGCAGTGCCAGGCAACTCAACCGAGTTAATTGGAGGAAATTGCTCACCGCCCTCTGGCTGCATTGGTGGCAAGGCTGAGGGAAGCGGAGGCGCTGACGGCTGAGGCGCAGAGCCTGCGCCGCCAGTCATGGGACGGGCAACGCCAAAAGCAGGACGACCACCGGTTAGACCAGGTTTTTTGCCAAATGCGCTCACAGCCCCAATGCTCCACTCTATAGCAAATTTTTATTGCCAAGGGGAGGTAGCGGGAAATGGTGAACAAATGGGTAATGGATTGTAAGACTTTCCACAGAAACCGTGTCGTCAGCACGCAGAAAGCGCTTGGGCGCTGCGGTTTTGCCGCCTAGGCGAGTGCCTCGGCAAAGGGCCAGTCAGGGACAGAATGCGTAGCAGCAACGGACTTTTGATCGCCATCGCAGGTTTTGGTTTGTTGACCTGCGGCGATGCGATCATCAAATCGATGGCGGGGCTATGGCCGGTTCCCGCCATTGCGGCACTGCGTTTTACGCTTGCGGTCCCGTTGCTGACCGGCCTGGTCCTATGGAAGGATGGAGCAGGCGGATTTGCCGTGCAAAGGCCATGGATTCAGGCCGGCCGAGGGCTGATGCTGTCATTGTCTTCGCTGCTTTTCTTTTTAAGCCTGTTTGTCATGCCGCTGGCAGAGGCAACATCAATTGTATTTGTCAGTCCCGTCATCACGGCGCTACTTTCTGCGCTGCTGCTGAAGGAACCCATGCAACCGCGTGCCTGGCTGGCAACGGCGCTGGCGCTGATTGGCGTGGCGCTAGTGCTCAGACCCAATTTGGCTGAATTGGGCGCTGCGGCGCTGCTGCCATTGGGGGCTGCTCTGTTCTTTTCAATGATGATTATTCTCAACCGTCTTGCTGCCGGCACGGGGAACGCAATGGCGCTGCAATGGGCCATGGTTTGCGTTGCGGCTCCGACAGTATTGGCCTTCGCCGTTGCTGGCCACCTTTCCGGTATCGAGCAATTGGCCGTTGGCTGGCCCGACGGCAGCGTGATCCTGCGCTGTGCCATTGTGGCAATCAGCGCCAGCGCGGCTCATTGGCTAATATTTCAGGGAACAATGCGCACAACAGCGGCCGATGCTGCGCAGGCTGTCTATGTCCAATTGCCGATAGCATTGCTGATCGACGCATTGGTCTTCCAGCATTTTCCAGATGCAATGGCGCTCGCTGGCGCGGCGCTGATTGTTTCAGCAGGGCTTTCGATGTGGCTAACCCAACGCGTGGGGAAAGCGGCTTAAGCTTACGCGCCGATTTTCTCTGCCAATATGGTCAGGCCATTTTCATTGACTTCGGCAACACCGCCATCAAGCGCGATGGTTTCCGGCTGCGCACCCTGCGTGGTGTAAATTGCCAACTGGCCTTCGCGCAATGTGGAGATCATCGGGCTGTGCCCCTCCAACACGCCAAAATCGCCATCGGCACCGGGGACAACAACCATGTGGACGTCTTCGCTGCGGA
>CAYVQO010000041.1:0-17497 GCA_964452835.1 uncultured Sphingorhabdus sp.
CGAAGGGCAAGCTGAAGGGCGTGATCGTGCAATTTGGGGGACAAACGCCGCTGAATCTGGCGAAGGCTCTGGAAGATGCGGGGATCCCCATCCTCGGCACTTCGCCCGACGCCATTGATCTGGCTGAAGACCGCGAGCGTTTTGCGGCGCTAATTAACAAGCTGAGGCTCAAACAGCCGGAAAACGGCATTGCCCGCAGCCGCGAGGAGGCGATCAAGGTCGCTGAAACCATTGGCTATCCGGTGCTGATGCGGCCCTCATACGTCCTTGGCGGACGTGCGATGGAGATTGTCGATACGCAGGCGCAGCTCGAAAATTATATTGAAACGGCGGTGCGCGTGTCGGGGGACTCGCCGGTTTTGATCGACCGCTATTTGCGCGATGCCATTGAGGTTGACGTCGATTGTGTGGCCGATGGTGACGATGTGGTCGTGGCCGGGATTCTCCAGCATATTGAAGAAGCTGGCGTGCATAGTGGAGATTCCGCCTGCACTTTGCCGCCCTATAGCCTGCCCGCCGACATCATCGACGAAATCCGCCGTCAGGCGGAGGTATTGGCGCGCGCTTTGAAAGTCAAAGGCCTCATGAACGCGCAATTTGCGGTCAAGGAGGGGCAGGTTTACCTGATTGAGGTCAACCCCCGCGCCTCCCGCACCGTGCCGTTCGTGGCCAAGGCCATCGGTGCGCCCATCGCCAAAATTGCGGCGCGGGTAATGGCGGGTGAGAGACTGAAGGACTTGCCGCCGATCAACCTAGACATAGACTATATCGCGGTCAAAGAGGCGGTCTTCCCGTTCGCCCGCTTTGCCGGAGTCGATCCCGTCCTTAGCCCCGAAATGAAATCCACCGGCGAGGTGATGGGCATAGACAAGGACTTCGCCACCGCCTTCGCCAAGGCGCAATTGGGCGCTGGAATGGTCCTGCCCGATGGCGGCAAGCTGTTCGTTTCGGTGAAAGACAGCGACAAGCCGTACATTGTCCCCGCCGTGCGCCAGATGATTGAGCTTGGTTTCGCGGTCGTGGCGACTGGCGGCACCGCCGACTATCTGGAAGCCGAGGGCATTTCGGTAGAGCGCGTCAACAAGGTTGCTCAAGGCCGCCCGCATATTGTCGACAAGATCAAGGACGGCGAAATCGCTCTGGTGTTCAACACCACAGAGGGCTGGCAGTCTTTGAAAGACAGCGAAGATATCCGCCGTTCGGCGCTGATGGGCAAGGTCAGCTACTTCACCACTGCCTCTGGCTCGCTTGCCGCGGCTCAGGCAATGGCGGCGCTGCGCGCAAGAAAACTTGAAGTTTGCCCGCTCCAGGACTATCATAAGGCCTGACAGCACTCCGACATTGCTGAAAATTGCGGGTTGGTTCTCCAGCCCCGATAGAGTTTTTGACTGTTTTAAAGGACGTGAAAGCGCATGGCGACAATGGATAAAATGCCGATGCTGGCCGAGGGTTTTGAGAAGCTGACAGCCGATTTGAAGCGGCTTCGCGAAGAACGCCCGCAGATCATCGAGCAGATAGAAGAAGCGCGTGCGCATGGCGATTTGTCTGAAAATGCCGAATATCATGCGGCAAAGGAACGCCAAGGCCAGGTTGAAGCGGCCATTGCCGACATTGAAGACAAAATCAGCCGTGCCCAGATTATCGATCCAACCTCGCTTTCGGGCGACAAGATTGTGTTTGGTGCGACGGTGACCTTGCTGGACGAAGATGACAAGCCCGTGAAATATCAGCTGGTTGGTGAGGCCGAAGCGGATGCAAAGCGCGGCATGATCTCTTACAACTCGCCGCTGGGCCGTGCGCTGATCGGACGGCAGGTTGAGGATGAAGTCGAAGTGACTGTTCCGTCAGGCGACAAATATTATCTCGTCGACAAAATCGAATTTGTCTGAGGTAGCGACTGGCCGATGAAATTTGCTTCGGTCGGCCCCTTTGTTAAGGCAGTTGCTGCGCTGAACATTGCCATCGCGGTGCTGATGTTGGTGCCGGCAATGTGGGAACCGGTCATGTTGGCGGGCGCATTGTTCCCGGCACGTTTTTTCAGCGATGCAAGTGCGTTTCAGGGCGCTGGCTTCATGCTGCCGGTCTGGCTCACGCCTGTGACTTCTGCCTTTCTGCATGGTGGCCTGCTCCATGTCGGGCTGAACATGATGATGCTGGCGGCTGTCGCGCCCAATCTGGAGCGGATATTGGGTTCAGCCAATATCGCCATTCTCTACGGCGTTGGCATGCTGGCTGCGGCCGCAGCGCAAATAGCATCTGACCCGCAGTCAGTGGTGCCTATGGTGGGGGCAAGTGGTGCAATTTCCGCGCTTTTGGCCGCGCATGTTACGCTTTTCCCCCGTGAACGGCCAAAGCCGCTGGGTCCGTTGCCGGGGCCATGGGCGCACGCGGTAAAGCTGATGCTTGGCTGGACCGCGTTGAACCTGATGCTGGGCTTTGTTGGCCCCACAGTTGACGTTGAAATTGCCATCTGGGCACATATCGGCGGCTTCGCCGCCGGCCTTGCCCTTACATGGCCATTGTTACGCTGGAAATATCGCGACGCTTAGCTGTCGGGTTCAAGCAATCGGTGCAAATGCACCACCACATATTTCATTTCAGCATCATCAACGGTGCGCTGAGCTGATGCCCGCCAAGCCTCTTCGGCCTCGGCATAATCTGCATAGATACCAACAACATCAAGCTTGTCGAGTTCACAGAAATCCAGCGTTTGCGGGTCTTTGACGCGCCCGCCAAAGACGAGATGAAGTTTGGGTTTAGACATGGTTGCCCCTGAAAAATTGTTTAGTCGCGCTTGCGTGCCTCATCGGCAGCCGCCTTGCCTGCGGCCTTTACAGCTTCACTGGCCTTGCTGACAAGATCGCGAAACTGGTCGCGCAGGGCATCCTGATTAAGTCCCAAATTGTCGACTTTTTCCTTGCCAGCAGCTTTGGCGGCATCAACGGCCCGTTTGGCCGTTTCATTGACCTTCTTGCCTGCTTTGCCCAATACTTTGGTCTCGCGCTCACTTTTGGGAATCAACATGCCAAGTATGGCGCCAATAGCGATGCCGCCAGCGACGATGGCGAGCGGGTTCTTGTCGATCGTCTGACCAGTGGTTTCGCCTGCCTTTTTAGCCATAGCCTTTGATGATTGCACGCCGCGCGATGCCGCTGCCTTACTCCTGTCCACAGCCGCTGCAGCATTGCGTTTTGCCGAGGCTCCGGCGCTTTTTGCTGCATCGGTTGCCGTTTTCAGATTATCGCCCAGCTTGCTCATGATTTCCGATCCTTGGCCTGCTTACACAGATGGTTGAATAGTTGGGAAATGGGCCTGCGTGTGGCAAAAAGCAATATCGCAGCACCAGCCAATCCGATCAGCGGTGCATTTTTTTTCAGGCCCTTTTTCCCGCTGTCGGAAAGGTTCGCAATTTGCTGTTTCTTCCGCCCGGTCCAGCGACTCACAATAGTGCGCGGATGCAAATCATGCTTGGCCTGTTCAGTATCATCAATCAGGCGAGCGCGTGCATCCAGGCGCTTGCGGTCAAGCGCACGCACCGTTTCGCGATCATCGTCACTCATCATCCGGCTCCGCAAAGCTCAAATTGCGGGCCGTTGCCCGGGCACGGATTGCCAAGAAATAGGCTAGGCCGCTGAACAGAGCCACCGTAATGCCCATTGCCGCCCACGGCCCCCAATAGGTGGCGATGATCAGCAATATCCCAAGCACCAAGGCTATGGCTGCAGCGGATATTGCGAGCACCGCAAGCAGCGCATAGAGCCCAGCCTTGCGCATCACCCCGCCACTATAGCTTAGCCGCGCACGGGCATATTCCAGCTCTGCTTCGGCCAGTTTGCGGACGTCGTAAACAAGTCCCGCAAGCTGCGCACCGGGCGACGGTGGATCGGCGTCCCTATCCGGGTCCACAGGTTGGGGCTGGTTCATGTCCATAGCCCCGCCATTAGGCACATTGCTGTCGGTTCGGAAGCGGGATTATCGGCCAGACCGCACAATTCGTGCCAGCACAAAGCCGATAGCTGCAGCTGCGCCTATCGCCACGGCGGGGCTTTTGCGGACAAATTGGCGGGCGTCCTCAACCATGTCATCCAGCTGTTTGGCATCAACCTTGTCGGCAAAGCCATCGACTGCATCTGCCGCCGATCGGGCATAATCGCCATATTGCGGGCCAACTTTTTCATCGATCGTCTCAGCACTGTCGCGAATAATCTTGCCAATCCCGCCAAGTGCTTCTGCCGCACGGTCCTTGCCACGCGTCGCTGCATCGCGGGCCTTTTCGCCAGCCTGCGCCTTCAGATTGTTGAACTCGTCCTTCATGTCGGCTTTGGCTGTTTGCGTCTTGCCCGGATCAGCCTTCACCTTGGCAATGCCATTGGCGGGTGCAGCTGCCTTGGGCTTTGCGGCAGGCTTTTTGGCTGCTGCCGGTTTTTTTACCGCAGGTTTTTTTGCCGCTGCGGGCTTTTTGTCTACTGCCATGTCAAACCTCCTTAAAGGGGACCATTTTGACCAATATGGGATAAGATGGTGCCTTATTCAACTAAGACAGCATAATTTACAACTCTTGCATAGGAATGTACCATTTGCATCAATCCGGTGCAGGCGATAGACGCGCCGCAAATTCCGCAGGAGCGCCCAAAATGACTGCCATTGTTGATATCCACGCCCGTGAAATTCTGGACAGCCGGGGCAATCCGACAGTTGAGGTTGATGTTTTGCTGGAAGATGGCAGCTTCGGCCGTGCGGCGGTGCCATCGGGCGCGTCGACTGGAGCGCATGAGGCAGTCGAAAAACGTGATGGCGACAAGAACCGTTATCTGGGTAAAGGTGTGAAGCAGGCCGTTGAGGCTGTGATCAACGAGATCGCGCCGCTGCTCGCCGATTATGATGCCGAGGATCAGGAAGATATTGACGCCGCAATGATCGCGCTGGACGGCACGGATAACAAGTCCCGGCTTGGTGCCAATGCGATTTTGGGAGTCAGCCTCGCTGTGGCAAAGGCTGCTGCCGATGCGCGTGGACTGCCACTCTATCGCTATGTCGGTGGGGTGAACGCGAAACTGCTGCCTGTGCCGATGATGAACATCATCAATGGCGGTGAGCATGCCGATAACCCGATTGATTTTCAGGAATTTATGGTGATGCCAGTCGGTGCCGACAGCCTGTCCGAGGCAGTGCGCTGGGGCTCTGAAGTATTCCACACGCTGAAAAAAGGCCTGCATGAAAAGGGGCTGGCGACGGCTGTTGGTGACGAAGGTGGCTTTGCACCCAACCTGTCGTCCACTCGCGCCGCGCTCGACTTCATCATGGCCTCGATTGAAAAGGCCGGGTTCAAGGCGGGTGACGACGTTGTGCTGGCGCTTGATTGCGCTGCGACCGAGTTTTTCAAGAACGGCAAATATGAAATATCGGGTGAAGGCCTCTCTCTCGATCCGCACACCATGGCGCAATATCTGGCAGACCTGTGCGCCGATTATCCAATCAAGTCGATTGAGGACGGCATGGGCGAAGATGATCTGGAGGGTTGGAAAGCAGTAACTGATTTGATCGGCGATAAGGTTCAGCTGGTCGGCGACGATCTGTTTGTAACCAACCCGAAGCGGCTTTCGATGGGGATTGAGAAGGGGCTGGCAAACTCGCTGCTGGTGAAGGTCAATCAGATTGGCACATTGTCCGAAACATTGGCAGCAGTGTCGATGGCGCAGCGCGCATCCTACACCGCCGTAATGTCGCACCGTTCGGGTGAAACCGAGGATGCTACAATTGCTGATCTGGCCGTTGCCACAAATTGCGGGCAGATCAAAACTGGTAGCCTTGCCCGGTCAGACCGGCTTGCTAAATATAACCAGTTGATCCGGATCGAGGAAGAATTAGGAGCAGCCGCAATATATGCAGGCCGCAGCATCTTTCGATAAGGCAAAAGCAATGCTATGGCAGTCGCATGGCAAGGGCAAAGCGCAAGCGTAATCCGGGAGAGATCAAGGCCGCAATGGTAACGGGAGCGGCGTTGGTCGCACTTTTGCTGATCGCGGCCTATGCGCTGCTGGGACCAACCGGCCTCATTGCCTGGACCGATTATCGGCAAGCGCTGAATGAACGCACCCAGGAATTGGCCAAGCTGGAAAAGGAGCGCGATGCGCTGCGCAACAAGCAAAAGCTGTTGGACCGCAACAATGTAGACCCCGATCTGGCGGGCGAGCTGATGCGCAAGGAGCTGAATGTTGTGGCTCCCGATGAAGTGGTTGTCCCGCTCAACAATGATGAATAGCTATGCAAGGCGGCGCCCTTGCAAATTATTGCTTTAATCCATCGGCATGATTGATTAGGCGCTAGGGCCGTAGCGTCAGATAAGTAAAACCCTGAGAGGACGGCGTCTTGGCAAAAGCCCCTGCAAAAAAGTCAGCAAAAGCAGCCTCAGCATCGGGCGATGCCATCGCCAATCGCGAGCGCCCTGCAACGCCTGTCCCCTATAAGGCGACACGCGAGGAATTGCTCGAATTCTACAGGCAAATGCTGCTGATCCGCCGCTTTGAAGAGAAAGCGGGGCAGCTATACGGCCTGGGGCTGATAGGCGGATTTTGTCACCTCTATATCGGCCAAGAAGCGGTTGCCATTGGCCTGCAATCGGCGCTGACGCCGGGCAAGGACAGTGTCATTACCGGCTACCGCGACCATGGCCATATGCTGGCTTATGGCATAGATCCCAATGTCATCATGGCTGAGCTTACTGGCCGTGAAGCGGGGATTTCACGCGGCAAGGGCGGATCGATGCATATGTTTTCGACCGAACATAAATTTTACGGCGGCCATGGTATTGTCGGCGCGCAAGTGTCGTTGGGGGCCGGGCTTGCCTTTGGCCATAAATATTCGGGCGATGGCGGTGTCTGCCTTGCCTATTTCGGCGATGGCGCGGCCAATCAGGGGCAGGTCTATGAAAGCTTCAACATGGCTGAATTGTGGAAGCTGCCGATCATCTTTGTGATCGAGAACAACCAATATGCCATGGGCACCAGTGTCAACCGTGCTTCTGCCGAGGACCAGTTGTACCGCCGCGGCGAATCCTTCCGCATCCCGGGAATTCAGGTGAATGGCATGGACGTGCTGGAGGTCCGCGGCGCAGCGGAAGTGGCGCTTGATTGGGTGCGCAGTGGGAAGGGGCCTGTGCTGCTGGAGATGAAAACCTACCGCTATCGCGGCCACTCCATGTCTGACCCCGCCAAATATCGTAGCCGGGATGAGGTGCAGGCGGTGCGGGAAAAATCCGATCCCATTGATGGCGCAAAGGATGACCTGTTGAAAATGGGCGTCAAGGAAGATGAACTGAAAGCCATTGAAAAGGAAATCCGCGCCATTGTGAATGCCTCTGCCGAGTTTGCGGAACAAGCGCCGGAGCCGGATCTGTCCGAACTCTACACTGACGTGCTGGTGGAGAGCTACTGATGGCAATTGAACTCAAAATGCCTGCACTCTCGCCGACGATGGAAGAAGGCACGCTTGCCAAATGGCTGGTGAAGGAAGGCGACGCGGTGAAATCCGGCGATATTCTTGCCGAAATTGAAACCGACAAGGCGACCATGGAATTTGAAGCAGTGGATGAAGGGGTCGTGTCCTCTATCCTGATCGCTGAGGGTAGCGACAATGTGAAGGTTGGGACGGTAATCGCGTTGATTGCCGGAGAGGGTGAAGCTGCCCCGCCTGCAATCGCTCCCCAACCAGAACCCGTTCGGGCTGAGCCTGTCAAAGTACAGGAACCCGCAGCTGTGCGTCCTTCGACAGGCTCAGGACGAACGGAAGCAAAAGCAGACCCAGCCATCCCTGCTGGCACCGCAATGCTCACCCTCACTGTACGCGAGGCATTACGCGACGCGATGGCCGAGGAAATGCGCAAGGACGACCGGGTCTTTGTGATGGGTGAGGAAGTGGCTGAATATCAGGGTGCGTATAAAGTCACCCAGGGGTTGCTGGACGAATTTGGCCCCCGCCGCGTGATTGATACACCAATCACCGAATATGGCTTTGCCGGTATCGGCAGCGGTGCGGCGATGGGCGGCCTGCGTCCGGTGATAGAATTCATGACCTTCAACTTTGCGATGCAGGCCATTGACCATATCATCAATTCAGCAGCGAAGACCAATTACATGTCGGGCGGGCAAATGCGTTGCCCGATTGTGTTCCGTGGTCCCAATGGTGCGGCTTCCCGCGTGGGCGCACAACATAGCCAGAATTATGGCCCATGGTATGCCAGTGTGCCGGGGCTTATCGTAATCTCTCCCTATGACGCAGCCGATGCCAAAGGCCTTTTAAAGGCGGCAATCCGCACCGAAGACCCAGTTGTCTTCCTTGAAAATGAACTGCTGTATGGCCGCAGTTTCGAGGTTCCTGCCATTGACGACTATGTGCTGCCTATTGGCAAGGCGCGGATCATGCGCGAGGGCAATGATATCACTATCGTGAGCTACTCTATTGGCGTTGGACTAGCGCTGGATGCGGCAGAGACGCTGGCGACTGAGGGCATAGATGCAGAGGTTATTGACCTGCGCACGCTGCGTCCGCTGGACAAGGCGACCGTGCTTGCTAGCCTGAAAAAGACCAACCGCCTAGTCTTCGCGGAGGAAGGCTGGCCAACTTGCTCAATCGGCAGCGAAATTGCCGCGATCTGCATGGAAGAGGGCTTTGACGATCTGGACGCGCCGGTGCTGCGCGTTACCAACGAAGATGTGCCAATGCCTTATGCTGCAAATCTTGAGCGCGCAACATTGGTGACAGCAGACAAGATTGCGGCTGCCTGCCGATCACTTTTTGGGCGCTAAACCGGCTTCAGGTGCAGCTGGATACGTTGACGTTGGTCGGATTCAGAACCCCTTCCGGATAATTGGTGGGGTCTGGATTGAAGTTTCGCCGATCGCGCACGATCATCGATGCCGTCTGGCGGATCGTGCCGTTGCTCAGCTTTGTAAATCCGTTCAAGATTTCCGGCTGAAAATAATATTGGGTTTCGACAAACATAATGGCAGCATCTTGCGGCGGAGCAATCTGCCGCCCTGTGGGGCCGATACCGCCCGTTGCGTTGGTCACGGTCGCTTTGGTCCCATAGTTTGACGAATAAAAATTTGCGAGGCCCACACAACGCTGCCAGCGGATGCGATAGCGCGGGTTGGCTGGATCGAATGTGGCGACAGGCTCATAGCTGGTCAAAATGATTCTGGCATTACCACGCAACGTTACCGTGCCGGTGCTGGGGTCAGTGTAACTGTGCTGACCACCCAACAATATTCGCTGACCCTCGCGGATGGTGCCAGCAAAGACGTCATTGATTTGCTGCTCGGTAACGGTCTTGGCCGACAGCTTTGACCCTTCGCCCATACGGGCCGCACTGTCTGCGGTGTTGATGGTCAGCTGGTTTAAACGCATAACGGTATAGGCGTAGTTGGCGGTCTCAAAGCCGCCAATGGTCAGCCCCATGAAAAAGGGCAATGAAACAGCGAACTCAACGAGTGCCAGCCCGCTATTGTCGCTCTTCAAATCTGAAAGCAGGGTGCGAATTTTGGAACGCTGTTTCATGCCGGACAATTCTTTACCGTTGGAGTTTGATATTGCTGCTGAGTGCCGTAGGGCTGGTTCGCCAAAATCGTGTCGGACACCACGACGACCTGGCTGGGAAGTCCAATGAGCTCATAGACGGGAAACAGGCGCGTATATTTTACTTCTACCTGCAAAATCACAACGTCCTTTGCGCCACCTTGGCCGTCATTGCCGCCGTCGGCATCCCAAACATCATTGGAGTTTTCGTCGACATAGGGCTCGTTCTGATCGCAGGTGTTGTTGCTGTTGGTGTCGGTCCATTCCTCCGGTTCCGATGCTGCAGCCTCCGAAAATGTCTTGTAATAGCGACGCTTCGGTGTGACGACAGCGCCAGGTGCTATTGTCGTCATCGTCTCACGAACCTTTTGGTCGATGAGATTCTGCTGACTGGTCGCATTGGCGTTTTCCAGCGATGAATCGCGACCCGCCTCTTGCAGGGCTCCGTTCAAGACCGATCTGACATACATGGCATGGCCAGCATCAAAAGTGCCCATCAGCATGACGATCAGCGCTGGAGCGATTAAACCGAATTCGGTAACCGACGTGCCTTCTTCGCTCCGCCTGAGGAATTTCAGCTTTTTCATGAGCATTGTCCTCATCACTGGGTCAGGCGCAGGTCAGAAATACTGGCAGCGATACGCTTGAACTCGGCAATTAGTTGGGCCGTGTTTGCGGCGCTATAATATTTGCCAGGCGATGCACAAGCGCGCAGATTATTCTGGTTATAGCTGTTCACGCCATCACCGTAAGAGATAACCCACAGGGTGATATTTTTGTTCTTGATCCATTTGCAGATCGCCTGTGACCGGCCGTCAATATTGTCTATCAACCAGTCCTGGGTTGGATCAGTAACACCGTCATTCTGACGGCGATCCCACCAATGCAAACCATGCGCAGCATAGGTGTGCGGCTGCGCAAACGTGTCACCATCAGTCATGAAAACCATGTGGCGTTCAATGCCAACTTCGCTATCATCGGTAATGCTGCTGAATATGCCTGTGGGCGACATTAGTCGAGCGCCCCACAATAGGCCAATATCGTGATAGGTGTTACCGCTGGGCGACAGGCCGTTCAGATAGCTTGAAAACTGGGTCGGCGTCCATTCCTTGTAAAGTGCGGACTGCGCCGGGCAAGGGCCACTGACGGTGTCGACGTCGGTATTATTCTCACTGCTGGTGCCATCTGATGTCCGGATCAACGTGTCGCGGGTATAATACCAGTTTGAGCCATTATATTTTTCTCGGGCGTAAAGTAGCCCGGGCAGCGCTGGGCCCCATTGGCTGTTCGGGTCAGTCAGGCTCGGAGGAGAATCAATGTCCATGTCCTGCGCGTCTGATGGCACCGGATCCCAATTGTCCAGCGGGTCATTGTCCATGATGCGCGCAGTTTTACGCTCTTCGATGCAGCCCGGCCAGTTGACGGTTATATTGGCGCCTTTACTGCCCACTGGCAGCTGCAGGCTGGTATACCAGGCGTTAGAGCCGGTGTTTTTCAGGCCGCTGACATTGAAGGTTACAGGCTTATATTCCCAATGCTTGAACACGCGGTTGAATACCCAAGTTATTGGAGTGGTGGTGGTGAATGTGCGTGTCGTATTGACGATACTTTGCTGTCGGTACTGCAGGTTGCAGCGCCGCGGGCTGCTCGTGTAAAAATAACGGAAGGCCGTCTGCGCACTGTTGTCGACGCGCTGATAGGTGCGGGTCAGCGTATCCTGCGGATGCGTCAATGGATCAGGATTTTGCGACACCAACGTCATCGTCCCCTGCGATGAGCCTGTGTATCCAGGCGGTTGCAAGGCGTCACATTGCGTCTGGCTGTTGCCATTGACACGACGCGACCATGTGGTGCCATTCGGCGCGGTGTAGGTGCTGGACGGATAGTTGACCCAGCCTGTATCAGGCTGAGTCTCGGTTGTAGCAGCGGTTTGTGCGGGCGCGCTCTCGGTACCATATTGCGCAACCCAGGTGGAGGCGTTGTCGTCAAAAACAGCCTGGCGCGACTGATATGTCCAATTGTCAGCAATGTAGTTGAGCGGCAGCAACCGGCCCACATTGACCGATTGCGAATAGGGTACAAAGCCGAAGCGCAAACGGTTGCCGCCCGAAGCACCTTCAGGATCAGAGGTTTCACCGCATTGTGCAGCAGTCACTGACGTAATGTTTTCCTTAGACAGCGTTTCATAGAAACAGCTTGCGGCCAAGCGCAGGCCGACAATCTTTGAATCCGACGATCCCGGCGCGGGGTCCGCCATCGATCCCGTGGTATCGAGCACAAACATCACATCAGTAGCCGGAATGTTCAGTTCAGATGTGCAAGTCACGGAGATGTCGCGGTGTGATGTTCCCAACACCTGCATAAGAGCCATAGGAACGCGCACTGACGCGGTTCCGCTGACCACACCTGGTGATGTTTCGGAAAAGGAACGGGTCAGATTGGTGGTGCCGTAGGCGCCCGTTTCGAAATTGGCTGCGAACATGTTATTCGCTTCGGTGTTGGCCTTGCCATTATTGTCGCCCCAGTTGCCGCCATTCATCACGCGTCTGCCCATCAGCGAACCAGCATCGCACGCAGCTTGTAGCCGAGTTTTGACCAGATAGATGCGGCTCATGTCCACACCGCCGCCGACAAGGCCGATGACGGGCACAACGGCTGCCGCCATGATCGCAATTGTGTTGCCCGCTTCGTCGCGCAACAGGCGTGCGAGAAAGCCGCGACGCTTGGATTCACTGTTATTGTCGGCCATGTCCTGGTTGCCCCTGGAAAAACGTTCAGCAGGCCAAATAGAGGAAGGATGGTATGCGAGCTTCTAAGGGGAATGGTTACCAGCCCGTTTACCCTGTTATTGGGGGTAAAATCATGCAACCGGATGCCACCGATGGTTAATGCTCTTCCCGAAGTTGCACTTTCTGCGCCGCAAAGGCTGGCAATTGCGCATGCGTCCAAGGTCCCCGGCGCGTCGCTGCATTGGCTATTGCGTTTCGATCTGCGCCTGCAAGGCATTTTGCAACGTGCAAAAGAGCCGATGATCAGCCAAATGCGCTTCGCATGGTGGCGCGATGTGCTTGCCAAAATGCCTGCACAGCGACCATCAGGTGAGCCATTGCTTGCCGAGCTAGCGGGGCTCGAGCTCGATCCCGCTAATGCAGCGCAAATGCTGGTCGATAGTTGGGAGCTGATGGTTGGGAAGCCTGATGCAGCCGAGCGTGAAAAGTCGGCGGCGATGCGGTCGGAGGCGATATTTGGCAGCTATGCCCGCTGGGTTGATTGTTCGGAGGCCGAGCACAGGCTTGCTTTGGCACTAGGGTTTGGCTGGGTAGGGCAGGCCAATGGGCTGCACTGCGCGAGCCCGAAAAAGCTGCGTCCACTTTCCGTCCTTGCCTTTGCTGCTCATCTTGAACGTGAGCCCATGCAGTGGGCGGGCCTGCGTCTGAGCTGGCATGCCTTGACGGGCCGGTAAAAGCAGCGCACACAGGCGCGGGGTGTCGATCTTTGCCTGGAGACGGAAGTGAAAGGACTTCTAGTCGGGGCGGGGTTGACCCTGCTCGCAACATCAGTCGGCTTGTGGATCTGGCAAGGTCAAGCCAACACGGAAATCCCCATTCCGCCCCCGCCGCCCGAATTGCCGACGGAATTGAGCCTGCCAACGGCGCGAGCGGACGCGCCGAAATTTGGTCCAGCACCGCCCAATCCTCCCGCTGCCCCCAAAGCGAGCCGCGAGGAACAGCGGTTCAACCGCTATGATCGCAACCGTGATGAGCTGGTTTCGCGGTTGGAAATGATGTCGAGCCGAACGAAGGATTTTAAAAGGCTGGATAAGGACGGCAATAATTTGCTGACCTTTGAAGAATGGGCGGCAGCGACCGGGCAGCGCTTTGCCAAGGCCGATGCCAACAAGGACAAGCTACTGACTCGAAAGGAATTTGCGGCCACGCGTCCTAAGCGGGTGCCAACACCGAAATGTCGTTGCTAAGCCCCTGATCCGCAATCCATCCGGCCAAATCCACCCGCGCCCTGTCGGTGTAGAATGCCTTGCGCTCCTTCTTGTGCACTTTGCCTTCAGGTTGCGGGAAAAGGCCGAAATTAATGTTCATCGGCTGATAGCTCTCCGCCTCTGCATCGCCTGTGATATGCCCAAGGAGCGCGCCAAAAGCAGTTGTGACCGGCGGCGGAGCAAAGCTGCGCCCCGCCAGTTCATGCGCCGCCATAATCCCTGCCATCAGGCCCACCGCCGCACTTTCGACATAGCCTTCACACCCTGTGATCTGCCCGGCGAAGCGAATATGCGGCGCGCTTTTCAGCCGCAATTGACGGTCCAGCAATATGGGTGAGCGAATGAAGGTATTGCGGTGCAGCCCGCCCAGCCGCGCAAATTCCGCTTTTTCGAGTCCCGGAATCGTGCGGAACAGCTCCACTTGTGCGCCATGCTTCATCTTGGTCTGAAAGCCGACCATGTTCCAGATCGAGCCTTGTTTATTATCCTGCCGCAACTGCACCACGGCATAGGGCCAACGCCCGGTGCGCGGGTTGTCGAGCCCGACCGGCTTCATTGGCCCGAAACGCAGCGTCTCCACGCCGCGCTCTGCCATCACCTCAATGGGCATGCACCCCTCAAAATAGGGTGTGTCTGCTTCCCATTCCTTGAATTCAGCCTTGGGCGCGGCAAGCAATCCGGCGTGAAAGGCCAGATATTGTTCCTTGTCCATCGGGCAGTTGATATAATCCTTGCCATCGCCCTTGTCCCAGCGCGAGGCATACCAGGCGACATCCATGTCGATGCTGTCATGGTAGACGATGGGGGCAATGGCATCGAAAAATGCGAGGCTGTCCTGCCCCGTTGCACTGAGGATATTGTGCGCCAATGCCTGCGCGGTGAGCGGGCCGGTTGCGACGATGGTCAGGCCCTCAGCGGGCAGGGCGTCCACGCGCTCGCGGACAATCTCCAATGTGGGCTGCTCAGACAGCAGACGCGTAACTTCCCCCGAAAACACATCCCGGTCGACGGCAAGCGCCGATCCTGCGGGCACTTTTGCGATTTCGGCAGCGCGCATAACAAGCGAATCCAGCGTGCGCATTTCCTGATGCAACAGACCTACGGCATTGCTTTCGGCATCATCGGAGCGGAAGCTGTTCGAGCAGACCAGCTCGGCCAAGCCATCGCCCTGATGCGCCGGTGTCATATCCCCGCCACCGCGCATTTCGGAAAGCCGCACGCGCACGCCACGCCGTGCGAGCTGCCACGCCGCTTCGCTGCCTGCCAGGCCACCGCCGATGATGTGAACGTCATGCGCCATGGCAGCGGCGCTTAGCAAATAGGCTTGGCGATTTACAGGCAAAAGGCGCATAGTTGCGCCTATGGGTTTTGCGCTTGTTCTTGACGCTGATGGCAGCATAGGAAAGCCGCGCCTGACGCCGCCTCCTGCCGAAGCGCACAAATATGCGCGAGGGAGCGCGGTCGTGGTTAGCGGTCCGCCCTTGCGCACCGGGGCGTCGAGACTGGCGGCGCAGGCGGCCTTGGTTGTGGGGGCAGGGCTGGTCACGATCCTTGGAAACCGAGAGGCGCTGGCGGAACATGCGGCCCATGTCACTGCCATCATGCTGCGTGAGCAGGATGAGGCTTTCAGCGCTATTGACGAAAGGGTGCGTGCGCTCGCCATTGGCCCAGGAGCGGGGATCAGCGGCGATCTGGTCGAGGATGTTACCACCCTGCTGCTGCGCCAAATCCCTATTGTGCTCGATGCAGATGCGCTTTCCGCTTTTGAGGCAAAACCCGAAATGCTGTTTGCAATGCTGCACACGGGCGCAATACTCACCCCGCATGCAGGCGAGTTTGCCCGGCTTTTCCCCGATCTAGATCTGGCGCACCGCCACCATGCTGTTGGCAAGGCAGCAACGCGCAGCGGCGCGACTATATTGCTGAAAGGCGCGGAAACACTGATCGCTGCCCCCGACGGCCAGATTGCAATAAACCGGCACTCTGCACCATGGCTTGCAACCGCCGGATCAGGGGACGTGTTGACGGGCCTGATTTGCGGCCTGCTCGCGCAAGGCAACTCGCCTTTTGAAGCTGCCTGCATCGCGGCATGGCTGCACGGCGATATTGGCGTGCGCGCCGGGCCGGGGCTAACAGCAGACCAGATGGTAGAGCATTTGTCGCTTGTCTTGTCGGCTTGTCTCGTCGAATAAGCATCATGCCGCAAGACCTTGCCCATAAACGCCCCTGGTTGGTTGCCAGCCTGCTGTTTGGGCTTAGCTATCCGCTTAGCTGGCATCTTGACCTGCCCGCCTATGGCGACATTGGCTATTATGCTGCCATCGCGTGGAAGATGGCAGGCGTTGGCCTGCTGACCGGCTATGCGTTGCGGAAACATCATAGCGGGGAATTTTTGCTGCTTGCTGCCGTTATGGCCTTTTGGGCGCTGGGCGATGGTTTGCTGGAAATCGACATGATCTGGGGCGCCATTGCCTTTGCGGCAGGGCATATCGTCGCAATCCTGCTGTTCCTGCGGCATCGGCGCGTGCATCCGGTGTTCAGCCAGAAATTGCTGGCGGTTGCGGTGTTCCTGTTGGCCCCGGTAATTGCCTGGTTCCTGCCCGCTGATCAGGCGTGGGGGTTGCGAGCAGCGGGCTATACGCTGTTTGTGGCGGGCATGGCCGCTTGTGCGTGGAACAGCAATTTCCCGCGCTACCGCGTGGGACTGGGCGCAATGGCCTTTGTTGCCTCCGACTTGCTGATCTTCGCACGCATGGGGCCGCTCGCTGAGACAGGCTGGGTCGGCTATGCGATCTGGGGCCTTTACTATGGCGGCGTGCTGGCGATTGCGACGGGCGTGGTGACGACCCTTGTGAAGCGCGGGCATTTTGCCGACGGGTAAGGGTGCCCCCTCCATCGATTTATACTCGATCGGTGCATCATCGTCGTCCTCTAGCGCGTCTCCGTCCCCTTCAAAACCCGCGGATTCATCAGAAAGTTGAAGCGCAGCCCTTACCCTGGCGCGGGCCTCGATTTCGCTGTGCGGCAGCACCGCTGCAAAAAAACAATCCCACAGCTCTTGCGCAGTCAGCCCCTCGTCGATCATTTCCAGAAAACAGTCAAAGCGGACCGCCACGGCCAGCACCTCTGGCAGTGCCGTTGCGGGATTGATGCGGTCGAGCAGCGTCAGCGACAATTTGCTGTTCTGCCTTGTATAGGTGGTCCTGCCTTCCTCGCGCACCCATTCAGCAGCTTCGCCCCTGATTGCGGCCGTCATCAGATTATCGGCAACGATCCGCCGGGCAATGATCATCGCGGCTTCCCAGCCCAGATCAAAGGCATAGCCCCGCGCTGTGCGGCGAAGCGCATAGCTGCCTTGCACTGACATGCCGACGCTGCGCACGGCATCGGCGATTATGCCATTATCCGCCAGATGTGCCAGACACGCCGCCTGTCGACCCGGCGACCAGCCATCGGCACGACTTTTGTAAGAGAGATAGGCGGCGGCGGGGAGGCGGGCGTCGGTATCGTCTCGCAGCGAGGAGCCGGTTGGGGAGGGGGATGGGCTGTGATCCATTTTGCTGTCCTTTCGCATCAAGATGCACAACATAACCTATATGGTTATATGTAGGACATGATTTTTTGATCCGCGCAACGGCGCAGAGGTTTGCAAAAGCCAAAATACCCCCTGTTTTCTCCCGCTTCAGCCGCAGCTGACCTTGCCACTGGCGACCATATGCGAGGTGCCTGTGCCTTCATAAATTGCGGCAAAGGTGGCGGCGGGCCAATCCTTGTTGATCGCCAAATAGCCCTTCAGCTGATAGCGTGTGCTATCAAAACCTGCCGTCGTGGTGCCGATGTTGAACTGATAATAGGCGCCAGAGGGTTCCTCGACCATCGTTCCGGGGTCGGCGGCATAGCTGTACCAGGGCACGCCATGATCCCAGC
>CAYVQO010000042.1:0-17348 GCA_964452835.1 uncultured Sphingorhabdus sp.
AGCATGGCTTCCATGAACGGGAAAACAACATCCATTGACATGCCCGGGGGTAGTTCGTCGCCTGCAATAACCTGAATGGCTTCCATCGCCTTGGGCCGGGCGGCCAGCGCTGAATCCCGATATTGTTCGGCCGCAGATTGACCCGAGACCCGTAAGGCAGAGCCTTCAGGCAACACGCTGGCGCAATTTTGCGACATTTTGGTCACCAGATTCGGCAGCACTGCAGCGGCAAGACCGGCGACCTGGTCCGAATCCACACAACGCGCTGTCTGGGCCGTTGCCGAGGCGGGAATCGACAATGCAGCAATCACAGCCAGAGCCGTTGAGGGAAGGGAAAATTTCATCATGCGCCTCGATTCGATATCAATGTTGCATTTGCCATAGCTGCTATACCTTCGCCGCGTCCTGTAAAGCCAAGCATTTCGGTGGTTGTTGCCTTGATCGACACAGCCTCAATGGGCAGGCCTGTGATTTCAGCCACGCGTGCCCGCATGGCCGGGCGGTGTGGACCAATTTTGGGGGCTTCGCAGATTATAGTGACGTCCACATTTTCCACGCCATAGCCTGCATCCGCGGCAAGCGTTATGGCGTGTGCAAGGAAACGGTCCGATGATGCCCCCCGCCATTGCGCGTCGCTGGGCGGGAAATGGTCACCAATATCACCCAGCGCCGCTGCGCCAAGGATCGCATCGGTTAGCGCGTGGAGCGCGACATCGGCATCGCTATGGCCAGCCAACCCCTTGTCATGCTCTATTTTAATCCCGCATAGCCACAGTTCCTCACCTTCTGCCAGGCGATGAACGTCAAATCCGTTTCCGGTACGGTATAGGGGCATGGCGGCAGATTGGCCCGCTTCATCGACAAAGTCACTGGCAAATGTGTATTTCGCAAGCGATTCATCGCCCGGGACAATGGCGACCTGAAAACCCGCCGCCATTGCCATCCGGGCATCATCCGTAGCTTCGCGAGATGCGTCCCAATGCTGGTGCGCGGCGACTATGGCCTCATGGCGAAAGGCCTGCGGTGTCTGAATCCGCCATAGTCCTTCCCGGTTCTCACTGGCGGACAGGGTCTTGCCATTTTCACTACGGGAAAGGCTGTCGATAATCGGCAGGGCAGGGACAGCAGCGGGATGGATATCCAACGCCGCAATCAGCGCATCGATAACCCCATGGCTCAGAAAAGGGCGAGCGGCATCATGGATCAGTATTTTTCCGACGTTCTGGTCGATAGCCTTTAGTCCATTGTTCACACTCTCCCTGCGCGATGCCCCGCCTTTAACAAAACGAACCGAAATTCCGGCAAGGATCGCCTCGGCTTCAGCCCTTTGCTCTGCAGCTATGACAACGACGATGTCGCTGATGTCAGCATGTTTGGCCAAAGCCGCCACGCTGTGCCACAGCATCGGCTTGCCCTTGATCAGACGGAATTGCTTGGGGGGGCCATCACCTGCACGGCTGCCGTTGCCTGCTGCCACAATTATCGCTGCTGTTGCGTCCATCTCCATTGCCCTAATGTCAGCGGGCTTGCGCGCCAAGCCAGATTTCGCTACGCGCTGCCTAAATTTTAGGCAGAGCATGCCTCTGTCCGCTCCGTTTCGAGATAGCTCCATGACCCTGAAACCGATCCAGATCGGCCCCTTGACCATCGATTGCCCCGTTATCCTTGCGCCGATGACTGGGGTTACAGACATGCCGTTCCGCACGCTTGTCCGCCGTTTCGGCTCGGGCCTGAACGTCACTGAAATGATTGCCAGCCAGGCAATGATCCGTGAAACGCGCCAATCGCTGCAAAAGGCGGCATGGCATTTGTCCGAAGAACCGGTTTCGATGCAGCTTGCCGGCTGCACGCCCTATGAGATGGGTGAGGCGGCAAAGCTGAATGAAGAGCGCGGCGCGGCCATTATCGACATCAACATGGGTTGCCCGGTGAAGAAGGTGGTCAATGGCGATGCCGGTTCGGCGTTAATGCGCGACCTGCCTCTTGCGGCCAGCCTTATTGAAGCCACTGTAAAGGCGGTATCGGTACCCGTCACCGTGAAGATGCGCATGGGTTGGGACCATGGCAGTTTGAATGCGCCGGAATTGGCTCATATTGCGGAAGATCTAGGGGCAAAGCTGGTCACCGTCCATGGCCGCACACGGAACCAAATGTATAAAGGGCATGCCGACTGGGCTTTCGTCCGCAAGGTAAAGGATGCGGTGAATATACCGGTTATCGTCAACGGCGATGTTTGCACCATCGACGATGCCGCTACTGCGCTTGCGCAGAGTGGGGCTGATGGCGTGATGATCGGGCGTGGCGCCTATGGAAAGCCTTGGCTGCTGGGGCAGGTGATGCATTGGTTTCGTACCGGGCAGCGATTGCCCGATCCATCGATTGAAGAGCAATATCATCTGATTATTGAACATTATCATGGCATGCTGGAGCATTATGGCGAGGATGTTGGCCCGCGCTGTGCGCGTAAGCATTTGGGCTGGTATGTGCGTGGGCTGCCTGGATCGGCCGAGTTTCGGAATATGATCAACCGCATTGATGACCCAAGGGAGGTTGTTGACGCGCTCACTCGCTTTTACGAGCCCTATTTGACCCGCCCCCAGTTCGAACAATATGCCGCCTGACGCTGCGGACGAGGTAAAAGAAAAGCAGCAGGATGCGCTGCTACTTGCTGCTATTCCTTTTCCAATGCTGCTGGTCGATCAGGACAACGTCATTGTCTTTGCGAATGAAGCTGTCGAAGCTTTCTTCGGGCGCGGTAAACGGCGGATCGTTGGCGAGGATATATCACGGCTACTGCAGTTTAGCAGCGAACGACTGAACAAGGCAGTCGCCGGGAGCGAAAGTGAAATTTCTGCGCAGAATATGCGGCTTTTGTCGCAGGGGGCGCAGGCCAATTATGTTGATGTGTCAATTTCAACGTTGCTTGGCCGAAGTGATCAGCGCCTGATATTGCTCGTTCCGCGCCAATCAGACCGCGATCAAATTGGCGAACAAAGCGATAGCGGACGTGAACAGGCATTAGGCGCGCCAGCCATATTGGGGCATGAGATCAAGAATCCGCTGTCCGGCATAAAGGGGGCCGCTCAATTGCTTGCCAAAAAGCTTGAGCCTCCGCAAACGGCATTGACCGATTTAATCGTCAATGAAGTCGACCGGATTGCCCGGCTGCTGGATCAGATGCAGAATCTGGGCCGGGTGATGCCTGGCGAATTGCGGGCGGAGAATATCCACGAGCTCATCGAGCGCGCCATCCGTTCGGTGCGTGCAGCCAATACCGACATTCCAGCCATTGATATCAATTATGATCCCTCGCTGCCCGACGTTCGGATCGAACCCGACGCCATGGTGCAGGTGCTGATCAACCTGATCCAAAATGCAATTGATGCGCTGAAAGAGACCGAAAGCCCGATGATCGGCATAAGCACGCGTTTTGTGATGGGCGCTGCGCTACGCGGTGGCGCGCCCGAATCCGAAGGCGGCAAAGCTGTGCGTTTACCCGTTGAAGTCAGCATTTCGGACAATGGGCCTGGTATCGCCAAGCATATTGAGCGAGAGCTATTTGCTCCCTTTGTGACCACCAAGCGTGACGGGCAAGGACTTGGCCTTGCGATCGTACGTAAATATCTGGCGCAAATGCACAGCAGGGTTTCTGTCGAACGGGACACCGATGCAGGGCAGACAATCTTTAGGATATTCCTGCCGGTTGCAGGCAAGGGAGAAGAAGCATGAGCAATGCCCGTGTCCTGATCGTTGAGGATGACAGCTCGATTGGCATGGTTGTCCGCGCCGCTTTGGAAGCGGAAAGCATCGATGTTGATATTTGCGAAACGACAAAGGCGCGTGATGCCGCGCTTGCCGCCAATCATTATGATGTGATGCTGACTGACGTGGTGCTGAAGGACCGGGACGGCATATCCAGCCTTGACACTGTGATCTCCGAATGGCCCGAAATGCCCATTATCGTGATGTCAGCACAGAATACGCTCGATACCGCAGTGCGGGCGAGCGAGATCAATGCTTTTGAATATTTCCCGAAGCCATTTGATTTGAACGAGCTGGTTGTTGCCGTTCGCCAGGGCATCGAAAAGCGGCGGAGCGATATTTCGCCAGGGCATGAGACTTTGCTTGAGGCCAGCATGCCCATGGTGGGGCGCAGCGCCGCGATGCAAGATGTTTATCGGATGGTGGCACGGCTGTTGCGCAACGATTTGACGGCATTGATCCTAGGTGAATCGGGTACGGGCAAGGAATTGGTCGCAGAGGCCATCCACAGCCTGGGCCATCGCAAAACGGGCCCCTTTGTCGCCGTCAACATGGCCGCAATTCCAGCTGAATTGATCGAAGCCGAGCTATTTGGGCATGAAAAAGGAGCTTTTACGGGAGCCATCGGGCAAGGCATTGGCCGCTTTGAACAGGCACAGGGCGGCACACTGTTCCTCGATGAAATTGGTGACATGCCACATCATGCGCAAACCCGGCTGCTGCGGGCACTGCAAAGCGGAACGATCAGCCGTATCGGGGGCAAAGCAAGCATTCGGCTCGACGTGCGCATAATCGCCGCAACCAACCAGGATCTGGAAGCTCTGATCGCCGCAGGTAAGTTCCGGGAAGATCTTTATTATCGGCTGAATGTAGTGCCTGTGCATATGCCGCCACTGCGCGCACGACCGGAAGATATTGGGCTGCTGACCCGTCACTTTCTGAAGCTGGCAGCCAGAGAGGGACTGCCAACCAAGCAAATTGATGAAGAAGCAATCAGCCTGCTCACCGCAATGCCCTGGCGTGGGAATGTGCGGGAGCTGAAGAATTTCATCTACCGCCTGGTGTTGACCACACGTGAAGACCGAATATCGGAAAATGTCATCGCACAGTTGCCGACAAGCAGTAATGAGCCAAATGAACCAATGGCAAGTGGCTGTAGCTTCGACGCAGCCGTGGCGCAGTTCATGGCAGAACAGAGGCAGAAGGGTATTGGCCGCGACCGAATATATGCCCGGGCCTTAGCAGCCTTTGAAAAACCTTTGTTGCAGACAATCATGGCGCAGGCGAGGGGGAACCAGCTGCAGGCCGCCGCTATGCTAGGCATCAACAGAAATACGCTGAGGAAAAAACTATCCGACTATGGCCTTGCCGGCAGTAAGGGTCGGTGAGTTGCGCTGCTATAGCGTCCAAATGAATTGTTGCTGTCGGTTTGTGCTTTTCATGCAACGCTTCTGCTGGCAGTAGTTGCCAAATGGCAACAATTGGTGTCGATCCAGTCCCGACAGAAACCCGCTCGGTTCTTCGCCGTTGGGGATCCGCCATCGTCACATGGTTGGGCAATTCCAACCTTATTTGGCTATTGGAATTGGGGTCCATTGCTGTTTTGGCGCTTATGGCGGTGGTCACAGCGGTCATTCTAATCGGACAACCTCCTCAATCTCAACCACTGTCGCCCGCTGCAGCTGCTGCATTGCTTGTTGCCAATTTGGTGCCGGCGGCCACATTGATCATGCTTTTGGGCCGTCGCCTCGCCCTGCGCCGAGCGCCCATGGCAGCAGAGGCAGGGCGAGGGCAAATCCATATCCGCCTCGTCGCCATTTTCACAATTTTGGCCGCGGTGCCGGCGCTTCTCCTTGCCATTTTTGCATCGGTTCTTTTCCAAAGCGGCGTGCAATTCTGGTCATCGGCGTCCGCACGCAATCTTCTGGAAAGCTCCGAAGCGTTGGCGAAGGGCTATTATGAAGAGAAAATGCGCGATGTCCGCGATGAAACCGTTACGATGGCTGGCGACTTGCGGTTCTTTTTGACCCAGACCGAGCCACAAAATCCCCGTTTCATGCAGGCCTATGCCAGTCAAGTGCTGAACAGAAAGCTCAGTGAATCTGCCATTGTAACGATTGGCGATGACGGCACGCAGCAGACGCTGGCAGTGGTATCCCCCGATGATGAGCGCCAAACAGCCTGGATTTCAGCGGAAAAATTGAAGCAGCTGCGCGGCGGGGAAACAATTGTGGTTTCGACCGCAGCGGACCGTATCGAGGCCGTTACCCGCCTGATTGATAGCGGCGAAGCCTATTTATATGCCAGTCGCGCCATTACCGTTCCGTCCTTCATGCTTGGTGAAAAGGCGCAATCGGTTCTCGGCGATTATCGCGAAATGGAAGCGCGGTCGCGCAATTTGCAATTTCAGTTCAACGCACTCCTGTATTTTACATCGCTGATAATCATCGGATTGGCGGTCTGGATTGCCTTACTTGTAGCCGACCGGCTCGTTCGGCCGGTGAATAATCTTGTTCAGGCTGCTCAGCGCATTTCCGAGGGTGACTTTAGCGCCAGAGTTAGCGACGAGGCGATCCAGAATGACGAGATCGGTTTTCTCGCCCAATCGTTCAATCGAATGACGGAGCGGCTGGAAAGCGAGACAGGCAATCTGATCAACGCCAACAAACAGCTGGATGATCGTCGCGCCTTTATCGAAACAATATTGGAATCAGTGTCCGCTGCTGTTCTGAGCACTGGGGCCGACGGCACAATTCGCCTGGCAAATGGCACGGCCGAACGGTTGCTTGGCCGTAAGGAAGGCGAATTGGCAGGGCAGGCCTTGGCTGAAGTTGCGCCATTCCTTGCTATATTGGTCGCCGAGGGACGCAATCAGGCCGTTGTGCAGGTTGGGGACGGCACTGAACCACAAACGCTTGCTGTGAAAATTGCCGCACGCGACGCGGGTCATGTCATCACTTTTGAAGATATAACCCAACAACTCACCGATCAACGGCAGGCCGCCTGGGCCGATGTTGCAAGGCGGATTGCGCATGAGATCAAAAACCCCCTGACCCCAATACAGCTTGCGGCGGAACGGCTACAGCGGCGCTTTGGAAAACAAGTGGACGATGGCTCAGGCGTGTTCGGCCAGCTGACCGGTACAATTGTGCGACAGGTTGGCGATCTGCGAAACATTGTCGACGAATTCTCGTCCTTTGCTCGCATGCCAAAGCCTGTTTTTCGCGAAGAAAGCCTGAACGATATTGTCGGCCATTCGGTGTTCCTTTTTGAAGTGGCGCATAGCGATATAGCATTCACATTCATGGCCCCGGAGGCCGCCCCGACGTTGCTTTGCGACCGGCGGCAAATCGGCCAGGCAGTTACCAACTTGTTGAAAAACGCCGCCGAAGCCATTGAGGCTCGTCGGGCACGTGACGAACAGGCCGTTGCCGGAGCCATTCAGGCCTTCATTAGTGAGACTGATGGATATTTTGACGTCATCGTGCAGGATAATGGTATTGGGCTCCCAGAAAGCAAAGAACGGCTTGTGGAGCCCTATGTTACCACCCGCGCTAGCGGTTCCGGTCTTGGCCTTGCCATTGTGAAAAAGATTGTCGAGGAGCATCACGGAGAAATCCTGTTTGAAGATGCGCCAGACGGTGGAGCCAAGGTAACCCTTCGCTTCTTTCCAGAACGGCTGCTGCTTGCCTCTACCACAGGCAATACTCCACCCGTCGAACCCAAAAAACGCAAAGGCAGAGACTAGATTATGGCGCTCGATATTTTGATCGTCGACGATGAGGAAGACATCCGGGAATTGGTCGCGGGCGTTTTGTCGGATGACGGTTACGAAACAAGGACAGCGGCTACCGCCGACGAGGCCCTGAAAGCCTATGATGAACGGCGGCCTTCGCTAATATTGCTCGATGTCTGGCTCCGCGGATCATCTATGGATGGTCTCGAATTGCTAAAACTGATAAAGGGCAGGGATAGCAACATTCCCGTCATCGTGTTTTCCGGACATGGCAATATCGACACAGCGGTTGCGGCAATTTCGCAAGGTGCTGTCGATTTTATTGAAAAGCCTTTCGAAGCCGAAAAACTGCTTCACTTGGTTGCACGCGGGACAGAAACAGAGCGCCTGCGCGCAGAAAATGCCTCGCTACGAGCCATAGTGGGGCAGGCTGAGGAACTGACCGGTTCGTCAGCCGCAATCAACAATGTCCGCGCCACGCTGAAAAAAGTAGCAGCAACAGGAAGTCGCTTGCTGATCACCGGTCCAGCTGGCGTCGGAAAGGAAGTTGCCGCACGGCTCCTTCACAGCTGGAGCCCACGTGCTGATGCGCCGTTCATCTCGGTCAGCGCGGCACGGCTGGCACCCGACAGATTTGAAGAAGAGCTGTTTGGCCTCGAAAATGACGGGCAGTTGGTTCACGCAGGTATGCTGGAGCGTGCCCATGGTGGGACATTGTACCTCGATGAGGTTGCAGATATGCCCTATACAACGCAGGGAAAAATCCTGCGTGTTCTGACGGATCAAAGCTTTACCCGGGTTGGAGGCAACAGACCGGTTCGAGTCGATGTGCGGTTTGTGTCGGCAACAGCAAGGGAGCTCGCCGACGAGATTGCCGCCAACCGTTTCCGCGAAGATCTGTTTTACCGGCTGAATGTTGTGCCAGTCGCCATTCCACCCCTTGCGGAGCGGCGCGAGGACATTCCCTTGCTTGCAGAACAATATGCTGCCCGCTTCGCGTCGGAACATCGTATTCGTGCACCCGAATTTTCTGACGATGCCATAGCGGCGCTTCAGGCCTGCGATTGGCCGGGCAATGTCCGACAACTGCGGAATATAATTGAGCGGACGATCATTCTGGCACCGTCAGACAAAATTCAGCGGATCGAAGCCGATATGCTGCCGGCGGAAGTATCAAACAGTTACTCAGGTTCCTCTGGCGGGGTAAATGCCCTGATGGGCGCGCCTTTGCGCGAAGCCCGCGAGGCTTTTGAACGCGAATATCTCCAGGTCCAGATCCGGCGCTTTTCGGGGAATATCTCCAAAACTGCTTCTTTTGTTGGCATGGAGCGGTCGGCGTTGCACCGCAAACTGAAATTGCTTGGCATCACTGTTCGGAAAAGCAGCGACGACGGCGACGACGAGGCTTGAGCGTGCTCCTGATAAAATTGTAAAAAGCTGATGCCTTGCGCTGCCGATTTATGTTATATGCTTCATCGGCAAGCGTAATTTTATTGCGCTTGCCCGCTACTCCCCGCGTGATGCCAATAAAAACGGACAAAAAATAATGACTGAAAAAAGCAACGGACTCCAGGACCTGTTCCTGAACTCGCTTCGCAAATCGAAAACTCCTGTGACCATGTTCCTTGTAAAGGGCGTGAAGCTGCAGGGGGTCGTTACCTGGTTCGACAATTTCTCCGTGCTGCTTCGCCGCGATGGTCAGTCGCAATTGGTATACAAACACAGCATCTCTACAGTGATGCCTTCCCATTCTCCGGACCGGAAGCCATTTGACGATATGATGGCCGCGGTGCAGCTGAAGCCCGGCATGCTGCAAGATGTATTCCTTTATGCAATGTGCGACAAGCGCGAGCCTGTGACGACGTTCCTCGTGAACGGCGTGATGCTGCAAGGCTCTATTGCAGCCTATGACCTTTTTTCCATCCTTCTGGAACGCGATGGTACGATGCAGCTTGTCTATAAGCATGCGGTCTCGACGATTCAGCCTGCGCACCCTGTAAACCTCGCCGAGTATAATAAAGACGCTGACGGGGAGGCCGATTGAGCGTTTTCAATAGGGACAGTGCCGACGAATTTGCCCGCGGTGCCCGCACCCTGATCGTTTACCCGGAATTGCCCGCTGGCAGTTCTTTGAGCGCTGATGCCCGGCTACAGGAAGCCGAAGGCCTAGCATTGGCAATCGGGCTCCATATCGTTGAGAAACAGGCCTTGCGTGTCCGCACACCGCGTGCTGCGACTTTGCTGGGGGGAGGGCAGGTCGAGGCGCTGGCCGAACGCGTGGAGAGGCTCGAGGTTGAGCTGCTGATAGTCGATGGTGCGCTGTCGGCGATCCAGCAGCGCAATCTGGAAGACAAGGTCAAGGTCAAGGTGATTGACCGTACCGGCCTGATTCTCGAAATCTTTGGCGAACGCGCTGCTACGGCCGAAGGGCGCTTGCAGGTCGAACTGGCGCATCTGGATTATCAGGCAGGGCGCCTTGTCCGCAGCTGGACACACCTTGAGAGACAAAGGGGCGGCTTTGGCTTTCTCGGCGGCCCTGGCGAGACGCAAATTGAGGCGGACCGGCGCATGATCCGTGATCGCATGGCCCGGCTAAGGCGTGAATTGCAGCAGGTTCAGCGGACGCGGGGGCTTCACCGCGCTCGCCGCAAGCGCGCTCCATGGCCGACAATTGCTCTTGTAGGCTACACCAACGCAGGCAAATCCACGCTGTTCAACCGGCTCACGCGTGCAACAGTGCTGGCAGAGGATATGCTGTTCGCAACTCTGGACCCTACGCTGCGCGAAATCAGCCTGCCAGGCGTCGAGAAGGCCATTTTGTCGGATACAGTGGGCTTTGTCTCGGACTTGCCGACACAATTGGTGGCGGCCTTCCGTGCGACGCTCGAAGAAGTCACTAGTGCCGACATTATCGTCCATGTGCGCGATATTGCGCACCCGGCAAGCAAAGCGCAGCGCGATGACGTGATCCGCATATTGGCTGAGCTGGGAATCGGCGAAGACGGCCCGCAGATAATTGAGCTTTGGAACAAGGCCGATTTGCTTGATGACGAAAAGCGTGAAGAGCTTCAGAATATTATTCTAAAACAGGATGATATTTTCCTTATCTCAGCTGAAACCGGAGAGGGTATTGATCAATTCACACAGGCCCTTTCTGCCCTTATTGGTGCCGGGAACCGGCTCCGTGAATTCACCCTTGATGGAAGCGAGGGAGAGGCGCTTTCATGGCTTTACAGCAAAGGCAAAGTTGAAAGCGAGGAGGGCGAGGGCAGCCAGATCCGCGTTGCTGCCTCGCTTAGCGAACGCAACTGGGGGCAATTTGACAAATTATTTGGTCGGCGAGATTAGGTCTGGCTCTTGGCTTTTTGCCACAAGGCCTCCTTTTCATTGAGGCCAAGCGCCACGAAAGTCTCTCCTGCTTCAACCTCCATTGCCCGAAACCGCTTTTCAAATTTGTCATTGGCGGCCTTTAGTGCGGCTTCTGCATCGATGCCTAAATGGCGGCTGATATTGACGGCCGCAAACAGCATGTCGCCAACTTCTTCAAATTGCGCATCCGCACTATCGGCCTCCAGCACTTCGCCAATTTCTTCGTGCAACTTGTCGATACAGCCATGGACGTCAGGCCAATCGAAGCCAGTCCGTGCAGCGCGTTTCTGCAGCTTTTGCGCACGCAACAGCGCGGGCAGGGCGCGAGCAACATCTGCAAGCGCACTTTTGTCATCCATTTTGCCCTGTCGCTCGGCTGCCTTGATTGCCTCCCAATTGGTCACCACGGCATCAGCATGGTCGGCCTGAACATCTGCAAAGACATGCGGATGACGGCGGACCATTTTTTCACAAATGCCGTTAATCACATCCTGCAAATCAAAAGCGCCTTGTTCGTGTGCCATCTGGCTGTGAAAGACTACCTGGAGCAGCAAATCGCCAAGCTCATCCTTTAGCGCGGACAAATCATTGCGTTCGATGGCATCGGCAACTTCATACGCTTCTTCGATTGTGTAAGGCGCGATGGTTGTGAAATCTTGCTCCAGATCCCATGGGCAGCCAGTCACGGGGGTTCGCAGTTGCTCCATGATTTTCACAAGGGCTTGTATGTCCGCCGTCTGCGTCATGAGGGGATCACCTGTCTATAAGTACGATAATATATATTATGTTAAATTATATCATTCAGGATTGAGAACCAACTCATCACCCTCAACCCGCCAACCTTTTAACGATGACAGAAAATTCATACCCAGCAAATTGGTGTCACCAAGACGGTCAGCAACGTGAACCGCAAAATCACCTCGGCTGATGGGACCAACGTCTAGCTTTGCGATACGGGCCCGCTGCGCTTCTGCCATGCCATTGGCCGTTTGAACGACGACGGGAAAGCCGCTGCTGTCGATGTCAACATTGGCGCGTCTTGCGTCGTCCAGGTTAAGGGTCGTCACCGTAGCACCAGTATCAACCAGAAAGTCCACTTCCTTGCCATTGACGATGGCACGAACATTAAAGTGGCCGTCCTCGTCTTTCTTGATCCGCATGGTGCCATCAGCCGCAACTTCCGCATTGCCGGCGATATCGGCCTTTGCCCGTTGCCAGATTTCCTTAAACTCCCCACGGAACAGGAAAAGCGCGAATATGCCCGCGAAGATCGCTACCCACGCCAGCAGCATCTTCATCGTCTGTTGGAGCGGCAAGCGCCTCGCTGCAAGCGAGCTGGCCAGCAGCATGACGCAAATCAGCCCGTAGATCAGACTGGCATTGTCATCTCCGCTCATGCTGGCCTCTGTGCCTTATCAAATAAGCGATAAAAGTTTTCACTGCTCTGCAACGCTAATGATTCAACCGAAATACCGCGCAATTCGGCCAGAAATTTCGCGGTATCAGCCACAAAGGCTGGTTCGCAAGCTTTGCCCCGGTGCGGAACTGGCGCCAAAAATGGGGAATCGGTTTCAATCAAAAGCCTGTCATCAGGAATTGTTGTGGCAACAGCCTGCAAGTCCTTGGCATTTTTGAAGGTCACGATACCAGAAAGCGATATGTAAAGCCCCAGATCGAGTGCTTTCCGGCCAAAATCTGCGCTTGCCGTGAAGCAATGAATGACGCCTTTATAGGCCCCCTTCCCCATTTCCTCGGCCAGAATCTCGGCCGTGTCCTCCTCGGCGTCACGTGTGTGCACGATTAGCGGCAACCCTGTTTCGCGAGCAGCCGCTATATGCTCGCGAAAGGAGGCACGCTGCTGCTCACGATCGCTGTGGTCGTAATAATAATCGAGTCCGGTTTCGCCAATGCCAATGACTCGCGGATGCGCTGCCTTTGCAACCAGTTTCGCCCTATCAACACCGACATGGGCGTCGGCCTCATGCGGATGGATGCCGACTGAGGCCCAGACATCGGGCTGCTGATCGGCAAGGCCAATAACGTCATCCCATTCCCGCTCGCGTGTTGAAATATTCAGCATTGCCGAGACACCAGCCCCACGCGCACGGGCGAGTACGTCCTGCTGCTGTTCAACCAGGCCCTTATAGTTGAGGTGGCAGTGGGAATCGACGAACATCAGGCTGCGCCCTCTTCCGTCGGCATTTCAAGGCGTGGGAACAGGCCCTGCGGCTGTTCAATTCGGAAGTCGCTTTCAGCCAAGGGGGAGTACCAATGGCTGACGATCCCTGAGAATGTCTGCTTTTCCGGCGCGACACCCATGCGATTTAGCAGAGCCATAGCGCTCGCCGGAATGACTGGGGAAATAGCAACCGCAAGTTGGGCGATGCAGATATACAACGTCGCAAGCACCGTTTCCATTCGCTCTGTATCGGTCTTCTTCAGCGCCCAAGGTGCCTGCGCGTCGATATAAGCGTTGCAGGCAAAAACAGCGCTAATCCAGGCCTCAGCAGCTTGCGACAGCGCCAGATCCTCAAAGGCAGCAGGAATCGTCTCTGAAACGGCTTTCCCAATCACCTCAAACAAGGCCTTATCATCATCGCTATGACCATGAATGGCAGGCAGATAGCCGTCGCAGTTTTTGAAAATCTGGCTCAGCGTGCGCTGAGCAAGATTGCCAAAACTATTGGCCAGTTCCGCATTAGACCGTGTTACAATCGCCTCTTCACTCCAGCTTCCATCCTGCCCGAAATTCACCTCGCGCAGCAGAAAATAGCGGAATTGGTCAACGCCATAGCGCTCCACCAGTTCCAGAGGATCGCTGGCATTGCCTGCGGATTTCCCCATCTTTGCGCCATCGCGGGCCAAGATGAAGCCATGGCCAAACACCTGTTTCGGCAATGGCAGGCCCGCCGACATCAAAAAGGCAGGCCAGTAAACGGCGTGGAAGCGGACAATATCCTTGCCAATGATATGCACATTGGCAGGCCAGAAACGGTCAAATTCGCTGTCACGCGCCGGATAACCAATGCCGGACAAATAGGTCGTCAGCGCATCGACCCAGACATACATCACATGGCTGGGAGAGCCCGGCACCGGCACGCCCCAGTCAAAGCTGGTGCGCGAAACGCTTAGGTCCTTAAGCCCGCCCTCGACAAAGCGCAGTACTTCGTTGCGGCGGCTTTCGGGGCGAATAAAGTCCGGGTTGTCACGATATAGCGCCAGCAAGGGCTCCTGATATTTGGATAGCTTAAAGAACCAGCTTTCCTCGACCGTCCACTCAACGGGCGTGCCTTGCGGAGACAGCTTGCTGCCCCCTTCCCCCTCGACCAATTCCTCTTCGCCATAAAAGGCCTCGTCACGGACCGAATACCAGCCTTCATAGCGATCGAGATACAGGTCACCGTTGGCCTCCATCGCCTTCCAGATCGCAATGCTCGCCTCATGGTGCCGGGCATCGGTGGTGCGCATGAAATTATCATAAGAGATATTCAGTGCAGCGCACATTTCCTTGAAATAGGATGACATTTCGTCGGCAAATTCAAGCGTTTCCCGACCGGCATTGCGTGCCGTTTGCGCCATCTTCAGGCCGTGCTCATCAGTGCCAGTAATCAGCCGGACATCGCGGCCCATCAGCCGCTGAAAACGGGCAATAGCGTCAGTCGCTATCGCCTCATAAGCATGCCCAATATGCGGGCGGCCATTGGGATAAGCAATTGCAGTTGTTATATAAAATGGCTCTGACATGGGTTCCGCATCGGCAAAGTTTTAATTCAGCGGCGGCTTAGGCTTTTGCAGCGACGCCAGCAAGCTTCCCATTTGGAAAATAACCGCCTGTTTATCAAGCGTCAGGCCGGTGGCCCGTGCAGCAAGCTCCTCTGCTGCATGAAAGGCCTCTACAGCTGGCAAAGCCTGTTGCGGCGCCTGTTGTCGCGCATAGGCTGCGATCCGCGCCGGCACACGCCGCAGAAACGCTTCATAACGGGGCTGAGCGGCCTTCAGCGCCAGCGTCTCGGCCAATTGATGGCGCAATTTGTTACTGCTATCTCCTTGTGCGATGATCGCGTCCATTGCTGTTTCAATTTCACCCAGATTTAGTCCAGCAAAATCAAGCGCCTGTCCGGGGGAACCTCCACCGGACCTGATTAGCAAATCGCGCTCTCCCGCGGGTAGCTCAGGCGCAGCAATGGCAAGTGCTTGTCGCATTTGATCGTCATTTAAGGGATCGAAGCGCAACAGTTGGCAGCGGGAACGGATCGTTGGGAGCAAGCGGTCGCTGGTGTGGCTGATCAGCAGGAAAAATGTGCCAATGGGCGGCTCTTCCAGCGATTTGAGCAAGGCATTGGCCCCTCCCCGCTCCAGATCGTCTGCGGCGTCGATTATCACCGCACGCCTTGGCCCCATGCTTGGGCGCGTTGTCAAAGCCTGTTGCAGTTCGCGGATCTGCTCAACGGTGATGGAGCGTTTCAGCTCCGCCGCCGGATCGGCTACCTCACCCTCTTTCGGCGGTTCCTTGGCAAGCCGCTGCAGCCTTATGATGTCAGGGTGGGAGCGCTGCTCGATCAGGCGCTGGTTCTGGCGGTCAGGATCGACAAGTGCTGCCGCCGCTCGCGTGGCAAAACCTGCTTTGCCAATACCGCGCGGGCCGGCCAATATCCAGCCATGGTGCAAGCGCCCTGCCGCCAAACCCGCGGAAAACTGCGCCCAGTTTGCCTCATGGCCAATCCAGTCTGACGTCATGATGGCAACAGATCGGCGATTTGGGCCAGCAGCCGTGTGGTGACGTCATTTGCTGTACCGCTGGCATCGACCAGGCGAATGCGCTGCGGTTCGGCCTCGGCAAAGGAATGGAATGCGCGGCGCACTTTGCCGTGAAAGGCAGCATTGCGTCCGCCAATACGGTCAGACTGACCACCATCACGCGCCGATGCGCGCTGTGCCGCTTCTTCGTCGCTTAAGTCCAGCACCAATGTCCGATGCGGCAGGAAGCCACCGCTGCCAATGCGGTGCAGCGCCATGATATCAGCATCGCCCAACCCCAGGCTAACACCCTGATAAGCCCTGCTGCTGTCAATAAAGCGGTCGGAAATCACCCATTTGCCCGAAGCGAGCGCCGGCTTGATCAATTTTTCGACATGATCCCCTCGTGCTGCGGCAAATAGCAGGGCCTCTGCGCCTGCCCCCCAACGATCATCGCTGCCGTTCAATAGCAGCTGACGGATCGCCTCTGCGCCTTCTGTGCCACCAGGCTCGCGAGTCAGCACCACTTGCAGCCCCTTCGCCTCCAGCGCAGCCCTCAGCGCGGCAATCTGCGTCGATTTGCCTACACCCTCACCACCCTCGATGGACAGAAAAACGCCAGCGGACATCATGCCCCCACCAAAGATTTGGCGCCATTCCAGGCGCGTCCGAAAAAGCTTGCGGTTCCCACCGATTGCGCCGCGACCAGCGGCATGACCTGCTGGCTGCCATCAGGCAGCCTCACGACCAGTTGCGCCAATTCGGCCCCTTTGCGGAACGGTGCCCGCACTGGCCCTCTATATTTGACAGCCAGTTTCATCTTCGTCTTCTGGCCCTTGGGCAGAATGGCGGCAAGATCACGCGGCGCGAGTAGCGCAACTTTGCTTGCATCCCCCAGCTGAACAGGCACTGTTGCAACGACGCGGTTCCGCGCAAATAACGGGCGCGCATCCCAGGCGTCGAAGCCCCAGTTCATAAAAGCCCGGGCTTCGGCAATCCGGCTTTGCTGGCTTGGAAGACCAGCAATCACCATCACCACCCGGCGATTCCCGCGCTTTACCGTACCAGTCAGGCAATAGCCTGCCTCATCGCTATGCCCGGTTTTCATTCCGTCCGCGCCTTCAATGGCACCCAGCAAAGGGTTACGGTTCGGCTGCGTCACCTTGTTCCAGGTGAATTCGCGTTCGCCAAAATATTCGCGGAACAGCGCGGGGTGGTCAGTGATTATGTGGTTCGCCAGAACGGCCAGATCCCGTGCCGTTGAATATGTTCGCCCTTCGTCGGGCCAGCCATTGGCCGTGCCAAAGCGGCTGTTGGTCATCCCCAGACGCTTTGCTTCGGCATTCATGAGTCGGGTAAAGTCCGCTTCGCTTCCGGCCACGCCCTCGGCCAGCACAATAGAGGCATCATTGCCCGAAACCGTAAGCATGCCGTGCAGCAAATCGCGAACGGATAGTTGCTGTCGGGCCTTCAGGAACATGCTGGAACCCTTATTGTTCCATTTGCTCCACGCGTCGTCGCTTACAGTGAAATCCTGTTCGGGTCTCAGTTTGCCCGATTTGATCGCCTGAAATACGACCCATGCTGTCATCATTTTCGCCATCGAGGCAGTCGGAATACGCCGGTCGGCATCGCGCGCATAAAGCGTGGCACCGGAGGCGACATCGACCATATAGGCAACCGGTGCCGCGCTGTCGTAGGTAGCGGGTGTGATTGCCAACAATGGAGCGAGAAACGGCGTCAT
>CAYVQO010000043.1:0-1647 GCA_964452835.1 uncultured Sphingorhabdus sp.
GGCAGCATCAGGCGGGCAAGGCGACCTCGACAAACCCCATTGCCTCGATCTTCGCATGGACCGGTGGCCTGAAATATCGCGGCAAGTTTGACGATACGCCTGATGTCACCCGCTTTGCCGAAACGCTGGAGCAGGTCTGCATTGAAACTGTTGAAAGCGGTGCAATGACCAAGGATCTTGCAATCTTGATTGGCCCCGATCAGGCATGGATGACCACCGAGCAATTTTTCGAGCAGGTGCGGGTCAATCTCGAAACCAAGATGGCAAGCTGGCAATAATCGGCTGACAAAGTCGCCTTCGCTCCGCATAAGCGGGGAATGGCACTGGAACTCGCCCATGATGGTCTGAAAGACGCGCTGGTCATTCTCGGTGCGGCAGGGATCGTGATTCCTGCTTTTGCCCGGTTTCGCATCACGCCAATTGTCGGCTTCCTGCTGGTCGGTGTGCTGGTCGGACCGATGGGATTGGGCGCGCTGGCAGCCGATTATCCCTGGCTCGACTGGGTAACGATATCGGACACCGAAAATATCCGCATCATCGGCGATTATGGCGTCATCCTGCTGCTCTTTTCCATCGGGCTGGAGCTGTCTTTGCAACGGCTTTGGCGGATGCGCAAACAGGTGTTTGGGTTGGGGTCGGCAGAACTGCTGGGCGGCGGAGCTTTTATTGCGCTGGGTCTGTATGTGGCGGGCTATCCCTTGCCTGCTGCGGTCGGTCTTGGGCTCGCCCTGGCTTTGTCTTCGACCGCGCTGGTGATTCCGCTGGCGGGAACAAAATCGGCGGTTGGACGAGGCGCCTTTGCCATGCTGCTGTTCGAAGACCTGGCCATTGTGCCGATCATCTTCATCCTCGGCGCACTTGCCCCGCAAGCGGCTACCGGCTCGCTGGACGGATTGTTCACGCTGCTATGGCAGGGCATACTGGTGATCGCAGTGATGCTGGTGGCGGGACGCTATATTCTGCCGCTGCTTTTCGGACAGGCAGCACGCACGAAAAGCCCGGAGCTATTTATTTCGATCAGCCTGCTGGTCGTGATCGTTTCCAGCCTGGCTACCGGGGCAGTGGGCTTGTCTCCTATCGTCGGCGCGCTGATTGCAGGCCTGCTCATTGCCGAAACCGATTATCGTGGAGAGGTTGAAACCGTCATCCTGCCCTTCAAGGGTCTGGCCCTTGGTGTTTTCTTGATCAGCATCGGGATGCAGATCGACCTCAACTTCATTGCCGATAATTGGCCGCAGCTGGCAGCAGCCCTCACTGGGGTAATGCTGGTCAAGATTATAGTCACGGCCGGCCTGTTGCGCCTCGTTGGCGCACGCGCCGGGGTTGCGGCGGAAACCGGATTGTTGATGGCCAGCCCATCCGAATTGACGCTGATTGTGCTCGGAGCGGCGCTGGCAGCGCAGGTTATCGATGCCGAGACAGCCAAATTCTGGCAGGTTACAACGGCCTTTGGCTTGCTGATAACCCCACTGCTTGCTCGAATAGGACGCGATGTTGCCCGACGCATTGAAGTGCAAAGCACTGGACATCAGCTTGATGAAGATATTAGCGGCCCCGGCGCCCGCACAATCATCATCGGTTTCGGACGCGTCGGCCAGTTGGTCGCGGAAATGTTGGCCGAGCATAATCAGCCCTATGTTGCAGTAG
>CAYVQO010000043.1:1747-11854 GCA_964452835.1 uncultured Sphingorhabdus sp.
GGCCAGTTGGTCGCGGAAATGTTGGCCGAGCATAATCAGCCCTATGTTGCAGTAGAATCCAACATCGACACTGTAGTCGCGATGCGCCGTGCCGGATTTCCCGTAATTTACGGCGATGTATCGCGCCCGCAAACGCTACACCGGTTGAACATTTCAGAAGCCAATGCGCTGGTGATCACTATGAACGAGCCGGTGCTGGCCGCTCGGCTGGCGAGGCAAGTGCGCAAGGACTATCCGAACCTCAAAATCGTTGCGCGCGCGCGCGATGCCGACCACGCGGCCGAACTCTATTTGGCTGGGGCCAGCGATGCCGTGCCGGAGACGCTGGAAAGCTCGTTGCAGCTGTCGGAAGCTGTGCTTGTCGATCTGGGCGTGGCGATGGGACCAGTGATCGCTTCGATCCATGAAAAGCGTGATGAATTCCGCCGGGCGATCAAGGAAGCTGGGGAGCTCGAAGAAGCGCCCCGCCTCAAATTGCGCTCCCGGCTTAACCCGCCAGCGCAGCCTTGATGGCGTCAACAGCAGCCTGAGCCTGATCAGAGCCTGCCGGGCCGCCGCCCTGCGCCATCTCGGGACGACCACCACCGCCCTGTCCGCCCATTGCAGCCGTTGCCACCTGCACCAAAGCGGGCGCGGCAAAGCGTGCGTGGAGGTCTGGCGAGACTGCAACGACCACGGTATTGGCATTTTCATTGGCGGCGATGATTGCCACCACGCCGCTGCCACCGAGCGCTTTCATCTGGTCATCGGCCAGCCCACGCAGCGCCTTGGGTTCTATGCCAGTAATGACCTGACCCATGAAGGCCACATCGCCAACCTGTTCGGCCTCGGCCTTTGGTCCGCCGCCACCCGATAGTGCCAGCTTCGTCTTTGTGTCTGACAGCTCTTTTTCCAGCGCACGGCGCTCGGCCAACAGCGTTTCCACACGAGCACCGACTTCATCCGGCGCGACTTTGAACAGCGCGGCAATGTCTTTCAGCTGTGCCTCGCGGGTTGTAAGATGCTGACGCGCAGCCTCGCCGGTCAGTGCCTCAATGCGGCGGATGCCGCTGGCTACTGCGCCTTCGGAAATGATGGTGAACAGCGCGATATCGCCCAGCGCATTGACATGCGTACCGCCGCACAGCTCGACGGAATAGTTCGCGCCACCAGTGTCACCCATGCTTAGCACACGAACTTCGTCGCCATATTTTTCGCCGAACAGCGCAAGTGCACCCGCCGCTACGGCCTCGTCTGGTGCCATCAGCCGTGTGGTCACACCCCGGTTTCCGCGAATTTGCGCATTTACCTCTGCCTCTATCGCGGCGATCTCGGCTGGGCTGACGGGCTGGTTATGCGAGAAATCGAAGCGCAACCGATCCGGCGCGACAAGGCTGCCTTTTTGGGTGACATGCTCGCCCAGCTGGTTTCGCAGCGCAGCATGCAGCAGGTGCGTTGCGCTGTGGTTGGAACGCAGCGCATCGCGGCGGGCAACGTCGATTTTCAGCTGTACGACATCGCCGACCTTCACCTCGCCAGCCTCAAGCTTCACCTGATGCGCGTGGAGGCGTCCCAGCGGCTTCGCCGTGTCAGTCACCTCGCCTCGGAACCCCGCGCCGATGATCGACCCGGCATCGCCCATCTGCCCGCCGCTTTCGCCATAAAAGGGCGTCTGGTTGGTGATTATGGTGACGCTGTCATTTGCGCTTGCCGATTGCACCTCTGCACCGTCCTTCACCAGCGCAACAACCTGCCCTTCGCCTTCGGTTGCGGTGTAGCCGGTGAATTCAGTCGAGCCGACACGCTCGGCAATGTCGAACCAGACATCGTCAGAAGCTTTTGCTCCCGATCCCTTCCACGCCGCCCGGGCGCGTGCCTTTTGCTCGGCCATTGCCGCATCAAAACCGGCAGCATCGATACCATAGCCTTGGGCCCGTAGCGCATCCTCAGTCAGGTCATAAGGGAAGCCATAAGTATCATAGAGCTTGAATGCCGTATCGCCGGGCAACACGTCGCCGGGTCCCATACCCGCCGTTGCCTCATCGAGCAGCTTCAGCCCCTTGTCGAGCGTGCGGCGGAATTGGGTTTCTTCCTGTTTGAGGGTGGCTTCGATCAGCGGCTGCGCACGCAGCAATTCGGGATAAGCAGCGCCCATTTCGGCGGCCAGGCTGCCGACCAGCCGGTGCATCAACGGCTCTTTCGCACCCAGCAGATGCGCATGCCGCATCGCACGGCGCATGATCCGGCGCAGCACATAGCCGCGCCCTTCGTTGGATGGCATCACGCCATCGGCCAAAAGGAAGCTGGTCGAACGCAGATGGTCGGCAATCACACGGTGGCTTGCCTTCTGCTCGCCCTCCGCTTTTGTGCCGGTCAGCTCTTCGGACGCGGCAATCAGCGCCTTGAACGTGTCAGTGTCATAATTGTCATGCACGCCCTGCATCACAGCGGCAATCCGCTCCAGCCCCATCCCGGTGTCGATGCTGGGTTTGGGCAGCGGCACGTCGGTTCCATCCTCCTGCCGCTCAAACTGCATGAAGACCAGGTTCCATATTTCCACGAAACGGTCACCATCTTCATCGGGGCTTCCCGGAGGGCCGCCAAAGATGTGATCGCCATGGTCGTAGAAAATCTCGCTGCACGGGCCGCACGGGCCGGTATCACCCATCGACCAGAAATTGTCGTTGGTGGGGATACGGATGATCCGGCTTTCGGGCAGCCCGGCTATCTTCTTCCACAGATCAAAGGCTTCGTCGTCTGTGTGATAGACGGTGGTGGTCAGCCTGTCGGGGTTGAGCCCCCAATCCTTGGTCAGCAGCGTCCAGGCATGGGTGATTGCAGCTTCCTTGAAATAATCGCCAAAGCTGAAATTGCCCAGCATTTCAAAGAAAGTATGGTGGCGCGCAGTGTAGCCAACATTGTCGAGATCATTATGCTTACCGCCTGCGCGCACGCATTTCTGGCTTGATACCGCACGAGGCACGGCGCGGGTTTCAAGGCCTGTGAAGACATTTTTGAACGGCACCATCCCAGCATTGACGAACATCAATGTCGGGTCGTTATAGGGTACCAGCGGTGCAGACTGCACCATGTCATGATCATTGCCCCCGAAATAGTCGAGGAAGGAACGGCGGATATCATTGGTCGAGCTCATAGCCAGCGCGACTTAGGCGACGGTAAAGCGCGCTGCAAGTCGGATAAATCGCTTAGGCGCAGCGATCAGGCATAAGCATAAGGCCCACCCTTTTCCAGGGCCGCCTGCCACTGTGGACGGGCGTGGACCGTTTTGACGAAGGCGGTCAGCTTAGGCTTGTCTGCCGCACGGCCGCTGATCACTGCGGCTTCTGCGGGAAAACTCATCATGAAGTCAGCGCCTGTCATGCTGTCGCCAACAAACCATCCCGATGGCTGCAACTGATCCTCCATAAATTGAAAATGGCTTTCCAACTGCTCGTGGATGCGCGGGTGAAGCGGCGCACCCGCCTCGCCAAGCCTGCCAACATAAAGGTTAAGCAAAATCGGAGTCATTGCCGAACCCTCGGCAAAGTGCAGCCATTCCAGATAGCGGGTATGATGGTCACTGCCACGCGGCGGAACAAACTGCCCACCGCCATGCCGTTCACACAGATATTCGACAATGGCCCCGGATTCGTAAATGATCTGTCCCTTATCCTCTATGACTGGCGATTTGCCGAGTGGATGAATAGCCCGCAAAGCAGGTGGTGCCAGATTGGTCACGGCATCACGCTGATGATGGACAATTTCATACGGCACTCCCAGCTCCTCCAGCAGCCAAAGGATGCGCTGCGAACGGCTATTGTTCAGATGATGAATTTTAAGGGTCATGCTTGCTCTCCTTGGCCATTTAAATATATGCGCGCAGCGATTTCGCGCACCAGCTTTGCAGCCAGTATCGCCGTTACGTCGCCGACGTCGCGATGCGGATTCAGCTCAACAATATCCACCCCGATAATCGGCGCGGTCTGCTTGTGGATTGCGGCCAGCACTTCGCGCAGCCGCAGCCCGCCCGGCTCAGGGTGCGAAACGCCCGGCGCTTCGGATGGGTCAATCCCATCCAGATCAACACTGATGTAAAGCGGGCCTTCCAGCACCGGGACTTGGCCCAAATCAAAGCCGGCAATGGGGAGAATTTCGACGCCATATTTCTCGGCCTGTTCGCGGCAGTGTCTGGTGAGCGTGCGAATGCCAAGCTGTACCAGCCTTTTGGCATGCCCGCCTTCCATGATCCGGGCAAATGGCGAGGCATGGCTGCGGGGGTTGCCTTCAAAATCTTCATAAAGGTCGGGATGGGCATCGAAATGGAGGATGTTCACCGGACCGTGTCTGTTGGCAAGCGTTGCAACAATTGGATAGGTGACAGCATGATCACCACCCAAACACAATGGCACGCTGCCTGCGGGTAAGGCGGCGGCAATTGCCAGGTCATCCGCCGCAACATCGCAATCGGTTAGCGGCAAATCTCCGGCGTCCATCAGCGGAATATCGGTACCAATTTCCAAACCGGATTCGGTTGAGAGATTGCCGCGCTCACTCCACAGTGCCGCACGAATGGCAGCGGGTGCCTTTGCCGCACCGCGCTCAAACGAGCTATTAACATCGGTTGGCAGGCCAAGTAGCTGTATCACGGGGCGCATATCGCGACTTGGGGGTGATCAGGCGGGCAAGTCAACCGAACATTTCCTCTTGCGACTCATCTGACAAGGGCGCAGCATTTGCCTCTTGCGCGTTGGCGCACCCAACGCTCAGTTTCGCGCCACGCGCCCCGCTCGGACATGAGGAGGCGAATGATGGCCAATAGCAATGCAAACAGCAATGAAGGCGATACCGCAAACGGGGTCAGAGCTGTGGCCCTTGTGGGACCCGCAGGGGCCGGAAAGACCAGTCTGGCCGAAGCAATGCTCTTTGCGAGCGGCGCAATCAATCGATTGGGTTCGGTCGACGCCGGAACAACAGTGGGCGATGCCAGCCCAGAGGCCCGAACGCGACGTGGATCGACTGAAATCAACTTGCTGAGGCTTGATTATCTGGGCGACAATTTCGCAATCATTGACACACCCGGATCCGTGGGTTTTGCCGCCGATGGCTTTGGGGCGCTCGGCAGTGCTGATATGGCCGTGGTCGTGGTTGATCCAGAACCGGATCGTGCGGCGCTTGCGGAACCCATTTTACGGCGGCTGGATGGGCTTGGCATTCCCCATGCCGTATTCGTCAACAAGATCGATACCGCGCGCGGCCGCATCCGTGATCTGTTGCGGGCGATGCAGCCAATGAGCGGTGCGCCGCTGGTGGCGCGCCAAATCCCTATCCGCGAGGGCGAAAAAATTACCGGCTTTGTCGATATCGCGCTGGAACGGGCACATCGCTATGTCCCGGGCCGGGAAAGCGAGCGCATTGATATGCCCGCCGAACTGGCGGAGCGCGAAGCCAACGAGCGCTTCCATATGCTGGAAACGCTGGCCGACCATGATGACGCGTTGCTCGAGACATTGCTGTTGGATGAGCAACCGAGCCTTGACCGAGTGCTGAAGGACCTTACCGATGAGGCACGCGCTGGCTGGGTCGTGCCGGTCATGTTCGGGTCGGCGCTGAATGGCTTTGGCATCCACCGCCTGCTGAAGCTGTTACGCCATGAAGCACCGCCGGCCGCATTCACGGCGCAAAGATTGGGAACCAATGGCTGCGGTGTCCATATTTTCAAAGTTGCCAATGGGGGCTCTGTCGGTCGTCTTGCGCTTGCGCGGGTGCTGGGGGATGGCCTGCGCGAAGGGGCGGACCTTGGTGGTGGCATGCGCGCCGGTGCCTTGTTTGAAATGCAGGGCGACAAGACAAGAAAGATCGCCATCGCAGAGCCCGGTGCGATAATCGCCATTGCAAAAGCCGATGCTGCAAAGGCCGGCATGATCATCGGTGGCAGCGGAGACCGGGGATCCGAATATCTGATCGATTTGCCGCCGCGCAATGCCTCGCTCGCGGTCCGGGCAAAGAACCGGCAGGATGATGTCAAGCTATCGACAGCGCTGCACAAGCTGGTTGAGGAGGACCCGGCATTGCAATGGACCCAGGATGAAGCAAGTCATGAGACCTTGCTGCATGGCATTAATGACGAGCATTTGAGCGTGACATTGCAGCGGTTGAAACGGCGCTATGGTGTGGATGTGGAAACAAGCACCCCCAAGGTTGCCTATCGCGAGTCCATCCGCAAAAGCATCACGCAGCGCGGGCGGCACAAAAAGCAGTCAGGCGGTCATGGTCAATATGGCGATGTTGTAATCGAAGTTGCACCGCTTCCGCGTGGATCAGGCTTTGTTTTTAGCGAAAAGATTTCGGGCGGGGTTGTACCGAAACAATGGATCCCGGCAGTGGAAGCAGGCGTGCGCGACGCGATGGAGAAAGGCCCGTTGGGCTTTCCGGTGGTTGATGTTGCCGTCACATTGACCGACGGCAGCTATCATGCGGTAGACAGTTCCGAACTGGCCTTCCGACTGGCCGGAAAGCTGGCTATGCAGGAAGCGCTGGCGCAGGGCCAGCCCTATTTGCTGGAACCCGTTGCGCATGTGACAATCAGCGCGCCGCCGGGCACAGGATCGAAGATGGGTTCAGTCGTGTCATCGCGGCGCGGACAGATATTGAATCTTGGCAATCACCCCGAATGGCAACGCTGGGATCAGGTGGAGGCGCATTTGCCCGTTGCGGCAGTAAACGGGCTGGATGCAGAATTGCGATCGCTGAGCCAGGGTCTGGCGACCTTTACGGTCGAATATGACCATTTGTCTGAACTATCGGGAAAATTGGCCGATGATGTGGTGCGCAATGTAGCGGCCACCTGAAAACCGCTGCCCGAAAGGTCACACTAAAGTCTCACCCAAGACATAGGCGATACAGGCAAAGGGGGGCAAATATATTGGCCCGCCCCGGGGTGGACCAGGGCGGGCCGGTGCGCGGGGATCAGGCCCACCGCGCAAAGCTCCTGTAGGGGAGAGGAGCCGGGGTCTCTTAGATTTCGCCGTCCACCTCGCTGCTGTCGTCATCAGCATCAGGGCCGACCATCATTTCCTCGGCCACCTCTTCGGTCTTGCCGCGAATGGCCGCTTCCAGACGGGCTGCATGATCGGGATTTTCGCGCAGCCATATCTTGGCATTTTCACGGCCCTGCCCAATGCGGATGCTGTCATAGGAGAACCAGGCGCCGGATTTTTCGACCAGCCCGGCCTTCACACCAATGTCAAGCAGCTCGCCGGTCTTTGAAATGCCCTCACCATACATGATGTCAAATTCGACCTGCTTGAAGGGCGGCGCAACCTTGTTCTTGACGACTTTCACCCGTGTCGCATTGCCGATAATATCCTCGCCCGCCTTGATCTGGCCAGTGCGGCGGATGTCCAGACGGACCGACGCGTAGAATTTAAGCGCATTGCCGCCAGTGGTCGTTTCGGGCGAGCCATACATCACACCAATTTTCATGCGAATCTGGTTGATGAAAATCACCATGCAGTTGGAACGGCTGATCGATCCAGTGATCTTGCGCAGCGCCTGGCTCATCAGGCGTGCCTGCAGGCCGACATGGCTATCGCCCATCTCACCCTCAATTTCGGCACGCGGTACCAGAGCGGCAACCGAGTCGATCACGAGAATGTCAACGGCGTTGGAGCGCACCAGCGTATCGGCAATTTCCAATGCCTGCTCACCGGTATCGGGCTGCGAGACGATGAGATTGTCAATATCAACACCCAGTTTCTTCGCATAGCCGGGGTCAAGCGCATGCTCGGCATCGATAAAGGCCGCTGTCCCGCCTGCCTTCTGCGCTTCGGCAATGGCATGCAGCGTCAGCGTGGTCTTGCCCGAGCTTTCCGGGCCGTAGATTTCAATCACGCGTCCCTTGGGCAGGCCACCAATGCCAAGCGCAATGTCGAGGCCCAGCGACCCCGTCGAAATTGCCTCAATGCTAACCGCTTCACGGCTGCCCAGCTTCATGGCCGAACCCTTGCCAAAGGCGCGGTCAATCTGTGCCAGCGCCGCTTCGAGCGCCTTTTCGCGTTCTGAATTATTCATATTTTTTGCCTGATCCCCATCGATAACTTTAAGACTTGCCGCCATTTTTCCACTCCTTCGCGTCAATCTTGATTCGCAGAACATATCTGGAACTAATGATTGTGTATTGCATTTGTTCCAAAAGAACAAGAGCGGAACAATATTTTATATTGCTTTTAATTCAATAATTTACAGCCTTAGCGCATCGCGCACTGCCTCCGCGATCTGCTGGACCGAGAATGGCTTGGGCAAAAAGGCCACCTTGTCGATCGTAATCGATTTGCGCAATTGTTCCTCGGCATAGCCCGACATGAAGAGAATGCGCATGTCGGGCCGCTGGCTACGCAATGTCTGCGCCATGGTGGGGCCATCCATGTTCGGCATGACAACGTCAGATACGACCAGATCATAGTGACGCCCCTCCGCAATCAGAGCAAGCGCCTCTTCCCCATCGGCCGCGGTTTCCACCGTATATCCCTGTCGCACCAGCGCCCGTTCGGCGACGGCGCGCACCATGGGTTCATCCTCCACAATCAGCAGCCGACCTGTGCCCCACATCTCCTTTGGCGGTGCATCCAGCGTTGCCAATGTCTGCTTGGGCTCTGGCCCACCGGCATGCACGGGCAGATAAATGTCAAAACGAGTGCCTTGCCCCAATTCCGATTCGGCAAAGATGAAGCCACCCGATTGCTTGACGATGCCATAGACGGTGGAAAGCCCCAGCCCCGTCCCCTTGCCCACTTCCTTGGTGGTGAAAAAGGGTTCGAAAATCTTGGCGAGATTTTCCTTGGGAATGCCGGTCCCGCTATCTGACATCGACAGCAAGGCATAATCGCCAATCGGCAATATCTCGCTGCGCATGGCTCGAACATCGGCCTGGCTGACTGCCTTTGTCTCTATCGTTAGCGTCCCGCCATTCGGCATGGCATCGCGGGCATTGACGCCCAGATTGACAATCACCTGTTCCAGCTGCCCCGGATCAGCGCGCACTGGGCCAATCAAGCGGCCATGCTGCACTTCAAGCTTTACCGTTTCGCCCAGCAGCCGCTTCAGCAAATGCGAAACCTCCGCCACCACATCGGGCAGTTGCAGAACCTGCGGGCGCAGCGTCTGCTGCCGGGAAAAGGCAAGCAATTGCCGGGTCAGGCTGGCGGCACGGTTGCTGTTCTGCCTTATCTGCTGAATATCATCATAATCGCTGTCGCCGGGGGGATGGCGCAACAGCATCAGATCACAATAGCCGATAATTGCGGTCAATATATTGTTGAAATCATGTGCAACACCGCCCGCTAGCTGCCCGACAGCCTGCATCTTGGTCGCTTGCGCCACCTGCCGCTTCAGCTTGGTTTCCTCGCTATTGTCCTTCAGGCCAATCAGCACTGCGGCATCACCCAGCCCGCGAACACCCGCGATAGACAAAGCAATTACTTCGTCAGGCTGATCCTTTAGCCGCACGGCAATATCCCCGGCATGCGCCTGCCCGCCCGCATAGCGCCGAATGCTGTCGGACACGGCCCCCTTATCCTCGGTAATCACCAGATCGCCGGGATAAGGCGGCATGGCATCGGGCGTGGTGCCAGCAACGCGGGCAAAGCTGTCATTGGCGAAAATGAACCGCCCGTCCCGGTTTATGAGCGCAAGGCCAAGCGGCAGATTGGCGAGCAAATTTTCCACATGGACCAGAGCGGAAGCGCGATCCGCCTGTCCGCCTTCATCATCAATGGCAAGGATCAGCGCATTGCCATCAGCACTTTCTGCCGCAAGCGGCACATGCAGCAGGCGAACAGGCACACCCCGCCGTCCTTCCCGTTCAAAAAACACGCACCCTTTTTCATCAAGGCGCAAAAAGCTGCCCAGTTCGCGGTTGGCGATATTGGCCTTTTCATCGCCAGTGGCGCGCACGGCAAAGGCGGCGTTCGAGCTGCGCACGCGTCCCTCCGGGCCAACAGTCAGTGCCATAATGCCCGCTGATGCCAGTGCCCGCCCAATCCTGCCTGCCACCATCTCCTGCGCCTGCGCCGACAGATTGACTGACTCAACGGCGGAAAAGCGCCACATAAGATATTGCTCACCGACCCC
>CAYVQO010000043.1:11954-17212 GCA_964452835.1 uncultured Sphingorhabdus sp.
ATAGCCCAACAGGCGATCACCCCCGCGACAAGCGCGCCAAGCAGGATCAGATTCCGCGTCACCAGCCACAGGACCAGAGCCGAAACGAGCGTTGCCCCGGCCAAAATAAGAATAGCGAAACGGTTGCCAGCCTTATCTCCGCCATCCTCGTCACCAAATAGCTGGGCGGGAGTAGAGGGCGGATTATGGCTCAAAGCAGGTCCTTGCCAAAAACGGCGGTTGATAACGCACTATCGACTAGCAGTTTTCGAAGGGAACGGAAGCAGGAGCGCGATCAAATTTGTGGATGACCGGCGAACCGAAATCTCAATCGCTTAGCCTTTGTTGCGGCGGCGCCATTTGGTAGCAATCCGCCAGCGCCAGAACCATGCGGCAAGCACATAGCCAATCGATGCGGCAATCACGGAGATGATGGCAAGTCCAGCCAGCCCCTGCACCAACGCCATGGGCGCTTCATTTTGAACGAATTCAATCCATTTGGGCAACGGTGCACCGGTTTCGATGAGCCGATACATTTTTTCCGAACCACCACTCAGCCGCAAAACCGATTCGCCGACATAGACCGACGCCAGCAATATGAACGGCGTGGTCGCGGGCATGCTCAAAAAGGTCATCGCCGCACCAATTGGGATATTCGCCCTGACAGGCAGCGACAGCAAGGCAACGCCTGCAATTTGGACACCGGGAATCAGCAGAAAAATGCCGACGAGCAGGCCCAGCGCAACACCCCGCGGAACCGAGCGGCGCGTGAACCGCCACAGCGCCGGGTGGAAGACGCGATGGGCAAAGGGGCGCAAGAAACGGCTCCGCTCGAAACTATCCCGAGTGGGTGCCTGTTCCTGAACCCAGCGCGCAAATTTGCTCATCCGCGCTCCCTCAACAATCTGCCCTGTTCCCGCTTCCAATCGCGTTCCTTCTCGGTCGCCCTTTTGTCAGGCGCTTTCTTGCCCTTGGCGAGAGCAAGCTCGACCTTTGCCCGCCCGCGCGCGTTGAAATAAATAGACAATGGCACCAGAGTCATCCCCTGCCGCGCCACTGCGCCATGCAGCTTGTTTATCTCACGCGCATTAAGGAGCAATTTACGGGGCCGTTTCGGTTCATGATTATAGCGGTTGCCGTGGCTGAATTCCGGGATATTGGCATTGACCAGCCAGATTTCACCCCCATCCTTCACCTCGGCATAGCTTTCGGCAATTGATCCTTCGCCGAAACGCAGGGATTTTACCTCCGTCCCGGTCAGCGCGATCCCGGCCTCATATTTGTCTTCAATATGATAATCATAGCGCGCACGCCGATTTTCGGCGACGGTTTTGACCTTGTTGAATGTTTCGGGCTTTGGGCGCGCCATCAGAGCAATCCAGCATGGGCCAAGGCCGCATCAACCGCCGCACGGCTCGCCTCTGACGCGCGAACCAGCGGAAGGCGGACCTCTTCTGGAAAGCCCCGAATCACACGCGTCATGGCATATTTGACTGGCGCGGGAGAGGCATCGGTGAACAAAGCGCTATGGAGCGGATGGAGCCGGTCGTTCAACTCGCGGGCCAAGTCATAATCGCCTTTGGCCGTAGCTGCCTGAAATTCCGCGCAAAGCCGGGGCGCGACATTGGCCGTCACGGAGATGCAGCCGCTGCCGCCTGCGGCGTTAAAGGCAAGCGCCATATCGTCATTTCCGCACAGCTGATTGAAATCCGCGCCACAGCCAAGCCGATGTTCGCCCACTCGCGCAATCTGTCCGCTTGCGTCCTTGATGCCGACAATAGTCGGGATTTGCGCAAGCCGCGCCAGCGTTGCGGGCAATATATCAGTAACTGTACGCGCCGGGACATTATAGGCGATAATGGGCAAGTCGCTCTTTTCCGCCAAATGCGCAAAATGCGCATAAATGCCGTCCTGACTGGGCCGGTTATAATAAGGTGCAACCACCAAAGCCGCAGCAGCACCCTCAGCCTTGGCAAATTCCATGTGGCGAACCGCAGTCGCCGTATCATTGGATCCACAGCCAGCAATCACCGGAACACGTCCCGCCGCCTGTTCGATGCAAACCGAAATTACTCGGTAATGTTCATCATAGGACAGCGTCGGCGCTTCACCTGTGGTGCCACAGGGAACCAACGCGCTAGTGCCTTCGGCGATTTGCCACTCGACCAGCTCGCGAAATTTATCTTCCGCAAACGCTCCGTCGCAAAAAGGAGTCACCAGAGCGGGTATTGAACCGGAAAACATGGAAATCGCCTTCTAACTTCGCCAAATGCATTTCGCATGAACCACAGGGGTATCTGGTTCATTTCGCGCTAAGGAGGCAGCCCATAATATGTCGCGCATGGTAAAGCACCTGATTTCCGCTTCACTGCTGGCAATTCCAGCTTCTGCATTTGCAGCGACACCTGAAAACCCGCAAATCATCTGGCGCGCAGGGACGGGCGAGGCCGTGAATGTACCAACGCCAATGGTCGATGCCAGCGAAGGCAATATCCCGGCCGCGTTGCAGCGGTGGAAAATGCTCAGCGCATCGGGCAATTACAGCTTTGGCGAATATGCGTCTTTCCTGATGACATATCCCGATTGGCCCAATGCCGACGATATGCGCAAAAATGCCGAGCAGGCGATAAATCTGGCGACTTATTCCCCAAACCAGACAATTGCCTACTTCGCCCGCCTGGAGCCGATTACCAATGGCGGCCGCGCCAAATATGCCATTGCTCTGGCGGCCACTGGCGACAAGGCCAAGGCGGAGCAATGGGCGCGGCGCGCGTGGCGAGAAGGTCCGCTGACCGATGATGATGAAAACCGCATTTTCCAGTTGATGGACGGCAAGCTGACTGCGGCCGACCATGATGCAAGGGTAAGCCGTCTACTTTGGTCCAGTGCCTCACGCTCGGCACAGAAATGGCTGCCTTATACCTCTGCGGAGCGCCGTCCGGTGCTTGAGGCGCAACTGGCGCATGAGCTGAAGGCGCCCGATGCCGCTGCCAAATTTGAGGCGGCGGGCGAAGTTGGTCGCAGCGATGCCGGTCTGATCATGGAACGCGTCACGGCTTTGCGTGCAGCAGGCAATAGCTGGGCGGCACGCGATCTGCTGGCCAGCCGCCCGCCGCTTGCCGCACCGCCCCATGTAGCGCGGGACTGGCTGAAGATGCTGCTCGCCAATGCCGAAGCGGCGGAGAAAGACGGTCAGTTCGAAGTGGCCTACAGCATCGCATCCAAACTGCGCGATGCTTTCCCGGCGGGCACAAGAATCATCGATCTCGATCTTTCCACGCGGGATACCTACACCAGCCTTGCCTGGCTGGCAGGAGAGACCGCCTATTACAAGCTTGGCCGCCCGCGTGATGCTATCGATATGTTCCGCGCCTATACCGATGGGGCCCGTAGCCCACAGACGCGGTCTAAAGGGCTGTATTGGGCCGGACGCGCCGCCAAAAAGGCAGGCGACATGGGAACCGCGCAACAGCTGTGGGGCGAAGCGGCGCGCTTCTATGATTTCTTCCACGGCCAATTGGCATTGGAAGCGATGGGACAGCCCCTGCCGACCGTTGCTCCGGCCCCAGCGCTGCCGCAACTGGCTGGCAACGCGGTCCCGCCTACCTATGTCGCAGCCCGGCTTTCCGGTTCGCTTCCCGGCTGGAAAGATTCGAACAGCTTCATGCGGGCGCTGTCCAACAATGCCAAAAGCGAGCGCGAATTCCTGAACCTGTTCGCCTGGTCAAAGGCGATTGCCCGCCCTGACCTTTCCGTCATCGCCGCCCGCAGTGCGAGGATCGAAGGCCATAGCAGCATGATCCGTCTCGGCTACCCGGTAGTTGATGTCCCGCCCGACCAAGCCGGCAACTGGACCTTCATCCACGCCATAGCCCGGCAGGAAAGCCAGTTTGATCGTAACGCGGTGAGCCATGCCGGGGCGCGCGGGCTAATGCAGTTGATGCCCGGTACCGCCCGCGAAACATCGGGAAAAATTGCGCTCGCCTACCGCCCGGAGGCGCTGAACAGCGATGTTACCTATAATATTCAGCTGGGCTCGACCTATTTCCAACGCATGCTGAGCTATTATGGCGGCAGCTATCCACTGGCCGTTGCGGCCTATAATGCTGGCCCCGGCAATGTGAACAAATGGCTGGCGCGCAATGGCGACCCTCGCAATGGCGGCATCGATATCCTCGACTGGATCGAGCAGATTCCGATCTTCGAAACCCGCAATTATGTGCAGCGCGTGCTGGAAAATGCCGTGATGTATGATCATCTCAACCCTGACCGCGCACGATATAAATCGACTACGCCGTTGAGCAATTATCTGGGCCGCAAGCCCGCCATCTGATAGCTGCGGCTTCATGACTGAACGCACCAACCCGATCACCCCTGCGGGCTATGCCGCCTTGCGCGCCGAATATGACCGATTGTTTGCCGTTGAGCGGCCCGCCGTGGTTGAAATCGTCAGCTGGGCAGCAGGCAATGGCGACCGTAGCGAAAATGGCGACTATATTTATGGCAAGCAGAAACTGCGCGCCATCGACCGGGAATTGGGGCGGCTTTCCAAAAAGATGAAGGCCGCAAATATTATTGATCCTTCCGCCCAGCCGAACAAAAGCCGAGTTTTTTTCGGTGCAATGGTTACGCTGGCCGATGAAGACGACAACCAGCGCACAATCACCCTGGTGGGGGATGACGAAGCCGATGCAGGCGCAGGCCGGATAGGCTGGAACAGTCCCCTGGCCCGCGTCTTACGTGGGGCATCGGTAGGGGATCTGCGAACCGTGCAACTACCCGGCGGCGCAAAGGAATGGGAAGTCGTCGCTATCAGCTATCCCTGAGCAGCTCAGGTCCAGGGATCGCTGATCCCCCGCAACTCACCATCCCAGCCAAATTGCTGACCGTCGCTTGTCCGCACGCGGATCAGGTTGAATTGGGCAGAGGCCGGGCTGGCTCCTTGTCCGGTGAAGGTCGCGGTTGCAGCAACATAGTCGGTTGCGGCAATGCCGTCCGAACCCCACAAGGCGAAAGCAGAGACATTGCGCCCTGCAACCGATCCCGACGCCGCCCAATTGCCGCTGATGGTGTAGACCATATTTTTGAACCACAGCTGCCCCGTCAGCGTGCCATTATTGTCATCAGCAAACAGGTTCATTTTTACGTCCCGCGTGCCGTCATGAAACGGCTTGCTGCCCATTTCCCAATTTTCCATTTGATATTCCCCTAGTTGCGCGCCCCATGCGCTTGGCCGTGTGTAACATGTTCTAAAACAGAGTCACGGGCCAATATGAGCC
>CAYVQO010000044.1:0-17083 GCA_964452835.1 uncultured Sphingorhabdus sp.
GTGGTGCATGATGGGCTGGTGGATGACGCCATCCTTGCGCTGACACGCGTGGATGTCCGCCTGATTTCAGTGGCCAAGCAGCGCAGCCGCCATTCGGTGCCGCAGGAAGGCATCAACGCTATCCTCGTGCGTGAGGCGCAGGCAGGTCATGCCGTCGTGCGCCTAAAGGGTGGCGATCCCTTCATCTTCGGGCGTGGCGGCGAAGAGGTTGAGGCTTGCCGTGCGGCCGGCGTTCCGGTCGAAATTATCCCCGGCATTTCCGCAGCGGTTGCCGGTGGCGCCGAATTTGCGCTTCCCCTGACGCACCGTGATGCCTCAAGCGCAGTCACCTTTGTCGCGGGCCAGTGCAAGGGGCTGACGGACCAGAATTGGGCAGGCCTTGCTGGCAAGGGCCGCACGCTGGTGATCTATATGGGCGTCGCCACCGCCGCCGACATCACCGAAAAGCTGATCGCGGACGGGCTTTCGCCGGATACGCCGGTTGCGGTACTGGAACGGGTGGGGCGCAGCAATGCCCGCGCAATGCGCACTCTTCTGACCGATTTGGGCGGCATGATCATGCGTGAGCGCGTGCAATCGCCCGCAATCATCATTGTCGGCGACGTCGTTCTGAAATCCGATGCGGAAGACGCGCTGCGCGCACTCGCTCTTCAAGTGGAGACAGTAGAATGAAGATCCTGACCGGAAATGATTTGGCTTCCGGAGCCGTCACCTGGTGGGCAGGCAGCTGGTGGTCCATCCATGTCGAGGATGCCGTCGATGTCGGCGAAGGCGGCGAAGCGATACTGGCACGCGAAGAAGGTGCGCGGCGCGTCAACGCGCCCTATATCATCGACGCAATTGCCACCCCAGATGGCCCGCGGCCTGCGCATATCAAGGATCGTGTCCGTGCGCTTGGCCCAACCGTGCGACCTGACCTGACATTGAAACCAGCCGACCCGCAAGCCGGCGAATGGGTGATTTGATATGTATAAATATGACAATTATGATCAGGCGATCGTCGATGCACGCGTTGCTGAGTTTCGCGATCAGGTGAAACGCCGGCTGGCAGGCGAGATTACCGAGGACCAGTTCAAGCCGTTGCGGCTGATGAACGGTCTCTATCTGCAGCTGCACGCCTATATGCTGCGCGTCGCCATCCCCTATGGCACGCTCGACAGCCGCCAGATGCGCATGTTGGCGCACATCGCACGCAAATATGACCGCGATTACGGCCATTTCACCACGCGGCAGAATATCCAGTATAACTGGATCAAGCTGGAGGAATGTCCCGATTTGCTGGCGGACCTCGCCACTGTGGAAATGCACGCCATCCAGACCAGCGGCAATTGCATCCGCAATATCAGTTCCGATCAATATGCAGGGGCTGCAGCCGACGAGATTGCCGATCCGCGCCCTTGGGCCGAATTGCTGCGCCAATGGAGCACATTCCATCCCGAGTTCAGCTATTTGCCGCGTAAGTTCAAAATCGCGGTGATCGCGGCGGATGAGGACCGTGCGGCGATGCGGCTGCATGATATCGGTATCCAGCTGGTGGAACGTGACGGTAAGCTAGGCGCGGCATTCTATGTCGGTGGCGGCATGGGGCGAACGCCGATGATCGCACCGCTGATAAAGGATTTCGTGCCGATTGAGGATTATCTGAGCTATTCGGAAGCCTGCCTGCGCGTTTACAACCGCTACGGCCGACGCGACAATATCTACAAGGCGCGGATCAAGATCCTCGTCCATGAAATCGGTGCTGAAGAATATGCCCGGCAGGTGGAGGAAGAATTTGCGCATGTGAAGAGGTTGGGCATCGATCCGCCGGCGGCTGAGCTGGAGCGGATTGCCGCCTTCTTCGCCCCGCCACCCTTTGAGGCTGGGCTGAGCGAAGAGGTGGACCGCAGCGACCCCGACTTCGCCGTCTGGCTCGACCAGAATGTGAAGCCGCATAAGGAGGCAGGCTATGCCATCGTCAATATCAGCCTGAAGCCGATTGGCGGCATCCCCGGCGATGCGACATCGGCACAGATTGACGTGATGGCCGACCTTGCCGAACAATATAGTTTTGACGAACTGCGCGTTACACACGCCCAGAACATCGTACTGCCGCACGTCGCCAAGCGTGACCTGTACGCCGTCTGGCAGGCGCTAAACGCAGCGGAACTCGCCAATGCCAATCTTGACCTGATCAGCGATATCATTGCTTGCCCTGGCCTCGATTATTGCAGCCTTGCCAATGCGCGCTCTATCCCGATCGCACAGAAAATTGCCACGCGCTTTGCCGATGCAGAACGGCAGCGCGATCTGGGCGAATTGAAGCTCAAAATCTCCGGCTGCATCAACGCCTGTGGGCATCACCATGCCGGGCATATCGGCATCCTTGGTGTCGATCGCAAAGGCGTCGAAAATTACCAGCTGACGCTTGGCGGATCGGGTGCGGAGGATGTCAGCATCGGCAAAATCACTGGCCCCGGTTTCGACGAAGACGGCATTGTCGATGCCGTCGAGCGGGCAACCGAGAAGTATAAGGAGCTGCGCGAACCCGGCGAACGCTTCGTCGATACCTATCGCCGTGTGGGCATGGAACCGTTCAAGGAGGCGATCTATGGTTGAGCATCATGCTGTTGAAGGCGAAGAACCCTCGGTCACCCTCGACGCTTTCCTTGATCAGTCCAACGCCACGGCTGTGCGGCTGGAGCCGGATGATGATGCCCGTGCGCTGATCCCGCATCTTGACCGGTTGGCTTTGATCGAAATTGCCTTCCCCAAATTCCGCGACGGTCGCGGCTATTCGTCGGCGCGTATCTTGCGCGAGGCTGGCTACACCGGCGAACTGCGTGCGCAGGGCGACGTGCTGGTCGATCAGATCGCCTTTATGAAGCGCTGCGGCTTTGACAGCTTCTCACCCGAAGCGCCGCTGAATCAGGCCGATGTCGAAGCGGCCTTGTCGCGTTACGACCATGTCTATCAGGGCGCTGCTGATGCAGCTGTACCTGTTTGGAAACTGCGCCATGGCTGAAACGCGCACCATCGACCGCATCAACACCGGCCCGCGTTACACCGAAGCCGATGCCATCCGGCTGAACCAAATGTTCCGCGGGCGCGATACGGTTGAGATGCTTGAGGTGCTGCTGAAGGAAAACATGCTCGGTGATGTTGCGATAGTTTCCAGCTTTGGCGCGGAAAGCGCGGTTTTGCTTCACCTGATCGCTAGTATCAATCCCTCGGTGCCTGTGCTTTTCCTTGAAACCGGCAAGCATTTTCCGGAAACACTGGCCTATCGCGATATGTTGCAGCAGCAGATTGGTTTCACGGATCTGCGCAATCTGAAGCCTGATGAGGCCTTGCTGGCCAAAAAGGACGAAAATGGCTTGCGCTGGTCCTACGACCCCGATGGCTGCTGCGAAATCCGCAAGGTGTTGCCACTGAAACAGGCACTTGCAGGGTTCGATGCCCAATTCACAGGGCGCAAGGCGTTTCAGTCTTCCACCCGCAACGCGCTGCCGCGTTTCGAGATCGAGGAGGGGCGTCTCAAGGTAAACCCGCTCGCCGATTGGACCAAGGAGCGATTGGAGGCCTACATGGCCGAACATGATCTGCCGTCGCATCCTCTGGTCGAACAGGGTTATCCGTCAATTGGCTGCTCCCCATGCACCAGCAAGGTTGCTGCAGGTGAAGACCCACGGTCGGGCCGCTGGAAGGGCTGGGACAAGGTCGAATGTGGCATCCACCTGCCAGTTACGCAGATCGATGATAATGGCGCGAACGACCCAATTTTTTAGAATCGCGTGCTTCGAGAATTGCCGGGGCCGGCATTGATGTGTGTTTGATGCGCCAGCCCCCGGCAAACTCAGATACGGCGATCTTCTATCCGCACATAATCAACCTGACCGTCTATGGTGGCGCAGGTGAAGCTATCATTTTCAAGCTCGCCTTCGACCCGCCAGCCATTGCCTTCGCTGGTTACCGAACGGACTTCGCGAACGCGTGAGCCATCATTGACACTGCGCTCAGCTGCGCTGGTGCAGGCGCTTACTGCGGCCCCCAGATCATTATTGTCATAGACTGGGCGATCATCGCCGCGCTCTTCATATCGCGGTTCGTCACGATCTCGGTCACGGTCGCGATCACGGTCCCGGTTGTTCGATTTGCTTGCGGCGTCAGCGATGATTGCGATGCCTGCCAATATGCCGATGCCAGCGATCACATCACCGGCATCAACGCGGTCCCGGTGCCGCCAACGACGGCGATGGCCGTCCGCTGCCTGTTCCAGGCTGTTACCGGTAGACCAACTGTCCGATTTTTTGACGGTGGTCGCTGCAAAGCCCGGCATTGGTGTGGTTGCCAGTAACGCCGCTGCGCCAGAAGCCAACACGGCCTTGTTCAAAAACTTCATGTCAAATCCTCCGCAAAAGGGAGGGGTTACCCCCATTGAGATTGCAGTGATGAACGGTCCAGCCTGTCGCCAAGCTGAACCGTTCGATTTTAGTTTGGACTGGGCTGGTCACGCCCGTTTAGCGCCACTGTTCCAGCCCGCGATAATCGATGTCAATCACGCGGCCGCGTTCTACATAGCAGGTGAAGCGGCCCCGGTCATAACCGCGGTCATAGCCACGATCATAACGGTCCCGGCCACGCCAGCCATCCTGCACCACCAGGTTGCCCGATACGCGGTAGCCATAACGGGTGCGGTCAATGTCACGAATCTGCGTCACATCGGCGCGGCTGTAACGGCTCGCCCAGCGCTCAACCGCATTGATGCACTGATTCACCGCGGAACGACCGCCGCCATGATTATAGCCATAGTTATAGCCGCGGTCCCAGTCATGGCCGCGATCACGCCCGCGATGATAGTTATAGCCGTCATTGTGGCGATAATCCCGATCCGTGTAACGATAGTCACGACCACGATCATCATCTGCCGAGGCAATGACAGCGGCAAGACCACCCAGGATTACAGCGCCCGCAATCACTTCGCCCGCGCTGATGCTGTCTCGATCATGGCGCGCCTCAGCCGGGGCGGAAACGCTGACCAGGGCCGCAGCTGCGGCACCGGCGCTGAGCAGGCTCTTGGTCAAAAACTTCATGCGACTTCTCCTTTGCGAAGGCGGGATGATTCCTGCCTTCGGACCCGGAATAGGTGATTCGTCCTGATCGCCGTCTGAATCGGATTGTCAGCAGCTGTTCATAAAAATGACAATTTTGATGAACGTCTGATCAAAAGGTCTTTGGCCCTGCTCGGTTCACTCATGCACCCAGCCAGCGGGATAAGGTTGTGTATTTGGCAGTATCATCACGCGTGGTTTGCTGCGACAGCCCCGTAAAGGCCTTTTGCCCTGTCTTGAACAGCCAGAGCGGATAGGCGGCATAGGCGAGGGGGTTTTCTTTTTTCAAACCCAATAGGGGTGCCAGTTGATGACGTGGGGCGTAGAAGCGGCGCCAAAATCTGGTGCGGTCTGCTTCGCGATCAGCTGCCAACGCTACTTTGCCCATGGCAGATACCACGGCGCGCTGCTTATGGTCCTGAAGGCTCAATAGCGCTGCTGCCGACAAAATATCTTCGTGGATGTTGGCTTTGCCCGCTAGAGGCCACTCTATGGGTAACGATCCAAACTGTTGCTCTGCCAGCAGTAGCAACAGCTCAGCGCCTGATGTCCATTTCTGCTTTGCCGCCCGCGCCCAGAATCTGGGCCAGTCAATCACATGGCCGGTCAATATATGGGCGATATCGTCAAATATTGCCGGACCGTTGTTCATCCGGTGATCATAGGCGGAATGCACGATCAGATGCAGCAGCGTGTCGGTCGGGGAAAGATAGAAGATCGGGTTGCCGCCTATATTGCCAGCGATGCGGTGGCGGAGCTGCTCGTCGCGATCAGCATCGGCAGCCGCATCCTGTTCGGGCGATCCGGTCAGGTCAGTCAACCTGCTGTGTACTTCAACCACAACACCGCTGTTTGAGGCGCGAATGCCCGGCAGATGCTTTCGCCGGTGCAACGCCTCCTCCGGCGGCTCGGTATAGCGTTCAATGGGTTCATAGCCATTGGCGAGCAGCGCAGCGCGGGCGGCGAGCGCCTGTTGTTCGGGGACCAAAATGTCCAGATCCCGCATGGGCCGAAGCGCGGGATGTGGGTAGGCGTGCCACGCGATCCATGCACCTTTCAGCGCTGTGACTTCTATGCCTTCGCGAGCCAATGTCGCGGCAATGCCATGTAGTGCCCGTTCCAGCTGCAGTGCAGCAAAGGCGGCTTTGCGGAAATCGACCTGCCATGATTGACGAATTGGGTTCGGGATTGGCCAGCTTTGGCCCAGCGCCTTGTCACGCTCCAGCAATAATGGGCCCAGCCTGTGCTGGCGCGTCATCCGCCCAATTGCTTGCCAGTCAGCCTCTGTCAAATGGCTGAATTCGGACGTCTCGATATGATGGGCAGGACCCAGCATGCGCAGCACCAGAGCGCGCAGGGAATCGCTGCCGGTACTCATGACGTCACTTTCGCTGGCAAGCGCGATGTGACTATAGCGTCGTCAAAATGTAGCCACTGGTCGGCCATTGCACCATCGCGGTGGCGGTGCCCGATAATGACGATTGTCATGGAACCGCGCAGATCAGCCAGCGCCTTATGCACCAGCGCCTCATTGTCCCGGTCCAGCGCGCTTGTCGCTTCGTCGAGTACAAGCAACGATGGCTTCGCGAGCAATGCGCGTGCCAGCGCAATCCGTTGCCTCTCGCCGCCAGACAGCTTTTGCCCGGCATCGCCGACAATAGTGTTCACTCCATCTGGCAGGTCAAAGACAAAGTCTGCTGCTGCCTGCTGCAACGCGTGCGTGATCTCGGCCATCGTGGCATTGGGCTGAGCCCAGTGCAGATTGGCAAGGATCGAATCGTGGAAAAGGAAGCTATCCTGTTGGACATAGGCAATGCTGTGCCGCCACGCCTGCCGATTGGTTGCGTCCAGCAAATTGTCGTCGATCATAATGCGACCTTTGTCAGGCAATAGTAGCCCAGTCAAAAGGTCGGCAAATGTGCTTTTCCCTGACCCCGATTCGCCGCTGACCAATGTGGTGGTGTTGGCTGCGATGTGAATTGATACGTCGCGCAGAACCGGCTTTGATGTTTTGGCGTAGGCAAAGGACACGCCTTCAAAATGAACCGCTTGATGCAATGGCAAGCGCACGGCGGTCTTTCCTCCAACCGGTTCGGCAAATTGCGAGGCCTCGGCAAGCATTGTCTCAAACTCTTCCAAGCCCGCACGGGCATGCAGCCAATGGTGATAGCTTTGCTGTGTGCTGGCAAATACCGGCATTAACCGGGCAAAAATCAGCACCATGGTCAGCATCACTGAAACCGGCAGTTTAAGCCAGTCAATCCCGCCATAAAGGAGCAGCGCCAATATCGCCGCTCCGCCCACCTGCAGTGCCATGTCACCGCGTGCGATGCCGGTGGTAAAGGCAATTTGCTGGCCGCGCAGTTCCCTTATCGTGTCGGCAAAATCGCCAATATGGCGGTCCTCCGCACCTAACAGCTTTGTTAGCCTGATCGCTGCCAGCCCTTCCTGTATCCGTCCTTGCAATGCCCGATTGGCACTCGAGACAGAATGGCCCAGCGCAGCCGCACGCCGCCGGTGGCCGGAAAAAAGAAAATAGGCAATGGCTCCAATGCCCACGGCGACCAGGGTGACTTGCCAGGACAGAACCAGCGCAGCGACAGAATAGGCCAGTAAGGTGACGCTGCCTGCAATCAATGCCAGTATTTGGCTTAGACCAACACCAATCCGACCTGCCCCTGTTGTCAACAGATTCGCAAGGTCACTTGCGCGCTGGTCAGAAAGCCATCGCCACTCGGCATGCAAAAGCCGTTCGAAAAGCAGCTGTCTGTAGGAATCCACGGTGCGATATTGATAACGGGCAGACTGGTACTGCTGGATCAGCAGCAACATTGCCCTAAACGCAATCAACGCGACAAAGAGCATCAGTAAAGGCCCAAGGCCAGCACCCAGGCCCAAGCGGGCCAATAGGGATGAAAACTGCTGCGTCACGGCGGATTGCGCACCGGAATCGGACACCGTTTCCAACAGCGGGATTAGCAGGAAAATTCCAATCCCTTCGGTAAGCCGTGCGAGCAGCATGACACCGAATAATATGGCGGTATCAGCAATGGGTGCGCGTGACAGCAACCGGATCATGCTCGACTGACTGTTCATGACCCATCCGTTCCCAAGCATCGCCAACGCGCACCAAGGAGCGCAGCAGGGTGGTGCGAGGCGGGAGTCTGGCAGCGCATGAGTGGCTCTTAGGGCAATCGGTCCGATTATGCCAAGGCTCAGCGTTGAACAAGCGGCAGAGACTGCTTGCATGGCTGCACCGGTGCGCTAACGCTTGGTTCAACGGGTAGATGTGCCGACCAACGGAGAGCCAAGGAGCTGCAATGTTTGACCAGTTACGCCTTGCCGGGATACCACCCGAGGACGAGGCGCTGCGACCTGCGATCAGGGCATTTATTCAAGAGCATGTGGCGCATTTGCCTATTCAGACCCGCACCAGGACATGGATGGGTGGTGATAGCGATTTCAGCCGAAAAATGGGGGCAGCTGGCTTTCTGGGCCTCACGCTGCCCAAGGCCTATGGCGGCCAGGGCAGGGGACCTTTTGCCCGTTTTGTGGTGGTGGAAGAATTGCTGGCTGCTGGTGCCCCTGTGGGTTGCCATTGGATTGCTGACCGGCAGACCGCCCCCATGCTATTGAAATTCGGAACAGAGGCGCAGCGGGAATTTTTTATCCCCAAAATCTGCGCAGGTGAAATCTTCTTCTGCATAGGGATGAGCGAACCTGGCTCCGGCTCCGACCTTGCATCGGTCCGCACCAAAGCCGAACGTACCGAGACTGGTTGGCGTTTGAATGGGCAGAAAATATGGACGTCTGGCGCGCATTTTTGTGACTTTATGCTTGCGCTGGTGCGCACATCAGGAACGGTGGACGATAGGCAGCGAGGGTTGTCACAACTAATCGTGCCCTTGAACGCGCCCGGCGTAACGGTTCGCCCGATTATCGATCTCAACGGCCATCATGATTTCAACGAAATATTTTTCGACAATGTGGAACTTCCCGCCGATGCGCTGGTTGGCGAAGAAGGGGCCGGATGGGCGCAAGTGACTGCTGAGCTGGCCTATGAACGCAGTGGGCCAGAACGCATTTATTCCAGCATAGTGTTGTTCGATGCCTGGGTGCAGCACATCCGTACACATGGCGCGAATGATCCGGTGAGGCAGATGCAAATCGGTAAGGTTATGGCCGAGCTGGCGACATTGCGGGCGCTGTCAGTTGCGGTGACGGCGCAACTTGCTGCCGGGGAAAGCCCGGTGGTGGAGGCGTCGTTGGTCAAGGATATGGGAACGGCCTTTGAACAGGCCATCCCCACAATGATTGCCGATGATCTTGGATGCCATCCCGATGAGGCCGTGAACGATGATCTGCGCAGTGCGCTGATGCTGATGCTGAACATTGCGCCTGCCTTCTCTCTTCGGGGTGGCACGAGGGAGATATTGCGCGGCATCATTGCACGCGGGATGGGGCTTCGCTGATGACGGAGTTGCTCGAGCCCTTTTCCCGCATGTTGGCAAGCGATCCTGATTGGCATGCGATTGAGGCGTCTGGATTTCTGGACGCGCTGACGCCCGAAATGGGCCTGTCGCTGGCAGAGGTGGAGCCCTTGTTGCGGGCCGTTGGCTATCATGCTGTACGCGAACCCATCATTGAAACCATGCTGCTGCGCGGTGCAGGTGGAGATAGCTTGCCAATGTCGCTAGCGGCCATCGGGGCTGCATGCGAAATAGCCGGTGCGGCAGAACGCATATTGGATATGACGGTGTCCTACGCCAATGACCGTGTGCAATTTGGCAAGCCCATCGCCAAACAGCAGGCCGTCCAGCACAATCTGGCGATCATGGGTGAGCAATATCTGATGATCAGAATGGCAAGCCAGATTGGCTGTTCGGCAGGCCTGGCGCCCCCAGATCAAATTGCGGCAACGGCTAAACATGTGAGCAGTGCTGCGGTCCCCACTATGGTCGGCCTTGCCCATGCCGTTCACGGCGCGATTGGCATAACCATGGACTATGATCTCCATCGCCATACCATCCGCATGCAGCAGCTGCGCATGGCGCATGGTTCGGAAAGCTATTGGGCGTCAAAAATTGGCATTGCGCATCTGGAAAGCGGTGATGATGCAGCGCAATCGCGCATCATCATGCGTTAAGGCCGATTGACCAGCGCTAATATCTCTGCTGCCAACTCTGGGCGACAGATCAAAAGATCGGGCATGCTCGTATCGGGCCGGTTATAGACCAGCGGCGACCCATCGGCGCGGCTGACATGCAACCCCTGAGCGATCGCGACAGCAGCAGGTGCGCAATTGTCCCACTGATATTGCCCGCCGGTGTGCAGATAAATGTCGGCTTCGCCGCGCACCACGGCCATCGCCTTGGCACCGGCCGATCCCATTGGCAGCAGTTCAGCGCCAATCGCCTTTGCTACAGCAAGGGCTTCCGGTGCGGGGCGGGTACGGCTGACCAGCATTTTGGGCGGCTTGTTCAAGGGCGGCAACGCCTGCGTCTTCGCTGATGTCAGCGTCAGCCCCAATCCGGGCAGCGCAACGGCCCCTACTGCCGCCGCACCATCTACCGAAAGCGCCACATGTACGGCCCAGTCGCTTCGTCCTTCGGAAAATTCACGTGTGCCATCCAGCGGATCGATGATCCACACGCGGCTGGCAGTTAGCCTGGAATGGCAATCATTCTCTTCCTCAGACAGGATCGCATCATCGGGTCGCTGCATGCGCAGCATCCCCATCAGAAAATCGTTGGCAATACGGTCGCCTTCGTCGCCCAGCGCCTTGCCTGTCAGCGTGCCTGATTGCTGCAGGATGAGCAGCATCCGCCCAGCCTCCTCGGCCAGAAAATGGGCAAATTCTTCGTCGGTCACAGGTCGGGGCTCCACACGCCGATAATATGTTCAACGATCATTTCCGCCGCTTCTTCGGGCGTCATTGCATTAGTGTCGATGCGAAACTCTGGCGCCTCAGGGACTTCATAGGGGCTATCGATACCGGTGAAATTTTTCAGCGCACCAGAACGCGCCTTTTTGTAAAGGCCCTTCACATCGCGGGCCTCCGCAACTTCCAGCGGGGTATCGACGAAAATCTCTATGAAATCGCCTTTGGGTAGCATTGCCCGAACCATCTCGCGCTCAGCGCGGAACGGACTGATAAAGGCCGTCAGGACTATCAGTCCGGCATCCGTCATCAGCTTTGCCACTTCGCCGACGCGGCGAATATTTTCGATCCGGTCGGTTTCGGTAAAACCCAAATCGCGGTTCAAACCATGGCGGACATTATCTCCGTCCAAAAGGAAGCTGTGCCGTCCCAGCGCGTAGAGTTTTTTCTCGACCAGATTGGCGATGGTCGATTTTCCCGACCCCGAAAGCCCAGTAAACCAAAGCAATTTGGGTGTCTGGCCCTTTTGTCGGGCATGGGCCTCGCGGTCGATGTCAATCGCCTGCCAGTGGACATTTTGCGCACGGCGAAGCGAAAAGTGCAGCATGCCAGCGCCAACAGTCCGGTTCGAAAGCTTGTCGATCAGAACGAATCCGCCCAATGTGCGGTTCTGTACATAGGGTTCAAAGACCACAGGCTTGTCGGTTGCCAGTTCGGCAACGCCAATGGCGTTCAGTTCCAGCGTCTTGGCCGCCAGCTGCTCCAGCGTATTGACGTTGATTATATATTTGGGCGGCTGCACTGTCGCCGATACTGTCTGCGTACCGAGTTTCAGCCAATAGGCTCGGCCCGGGATAAGCGCCTCATCATCCATCCAGACAATGGTGGCTTCAAACTGATCAGATACCTCTGGCGGCGCGTCCGCTGCGGCAAGTACCGACCCGCGTGAACAATCAATTTCATCCGCAAGACAAAGCGTTATAGATTCGCCAGCAACGGCTTCTTCCAGATCACCATCTTGCGTTACGATCCGGGTAACATGTGAGATCTTTCCAGACGGCAATTCGCGCACAGCATCGCCTGGCTTGATCGTGCCCGTTGCAACCAGGCCGGAAAATCCACGAAAATCCAGATTCGGCCGGTTGACCCATTGTACGGGCATGCGGAATGGCTTTTCCTGATCGCTGGCATTGTCAATCTCTACCGATTCCAGCAGAGCCATCAGCGTGTCACCATCATACCAAGGGGTGTTACCGGATTTGCTGGTAATATTGTCGCCTGCCAGCCCTGATATCGGGATGCAGGTAAAGTCGTCATCGATTCCCGCATCACGGCAAAAGCCAAGAAAGTCATCGCAGATCGCATCATAGCGATCACGATCAAAATCGATCAGGTCCATCTTGTTGACTGCCAGAACGATGTTTTTGACGCCGATCAGATGTGCCAGATAGGCGTGGCGACGCGTCTGCACAATCACACCCTTGCGCGCATCGACAAGCAGGATTGCGAGGTCCGCAGTCGATGCTCCGGTTATCATATTGCGCGTATATTGTTCATGCCCCGGGCAATCGGCGACGATGAACTTGCGTTTTTCCGTCGCAAAAAAGCGGTAGGCGACGTCAATGGTGATGCCCTGCTCGCGCTCGGCGGCCAGCCCGTCAACCAGCAGTGCAAAATCAATCTCCTGACCCTGCGTGCCAACCTTTTTGCTATCAGCTTCCAGCGCAGCCAACTGGTCTTCAAAGATCATTTTGCTGTCGTACAGGAGCCGTCCGATCAGCGTTGATTTGCCGTCGTCCACGCTACCGCAGGTGATGAAGCGCAGCAGTGATTTATGCTGGTGCCGCTCCAGATAGGCTTCAATATCCTCTGCGATCAGGGCATCGGTCTGGTAAGCAGGGTCAGCCATCAGAAATAGCCCTCCTGCTTCTTCTTCTCCATGCTGGCATCGCCGCCATCTTTGTCGATCACCCGGCCCTGCCGTTCACTGCTTGTCGTCAACAGCATTTCCTGAATGACGTCAGAGAGAGTTGCTGCTTCGCTTTCAACTGCACCAGTCAATGGGAAGCAGCCCAGCGTACGGAACCGAATCGAGCGAGTGGTCACTTCTGGAGCTTTGCCCATAACGCGCTCCAACCGATCCAGGTCATCAGCCATGAACAACCCACCTTCATATATGAAGGTGGGCCTGGGTGCGCTAAAATAGAGCGGCACAATTTCTATGTTATTCAATTGGATATACTGCCAGATATCCAGTTCGGTCCAGTTGGAGATCGGGAAGATGCGGATGCTTTCACCCTTGGCCTTGCGCGCATTATAGAGGTTCCACAATTCCGGGCGCTGGTTTTTTGGGTCCCAGCCATGCGATGCCGTGCGGAAGGAGAAAATGCGCTCCTTTGCCCGGCTCTTCTCCTCATCACGTCGCGCCCCGCCAAAGGCCGCGTCAAAGCCATAATGGTCCAGTGCCTGCTTAAGCCCGACGGTCTTCCACATGTCCGTATGCAAGGGGCCATGATCAAAGGGGTTGATCCCGCGTTCCTTTGCCTCCGGATTTTGCCACACAAGCAGCTCCATTCCTGCATCTTGCGCGGATTTTTCGCGCAACGCGTACATGTCCTTGAATTTCCACGTCGTATCGACATGCAGCAGCGGGAAAGGCGGCGGGGAGGGATAAAAGGCCTTTTTGGCAAGATGCAGCATCACTGCGCTATCCTTGCCAATGCTATACAGCATGACCGGCTTTTCAGCCTCGGCCACCACTTCGCGCATGATGTGGATGCTTTCGGCCTCAAGCCGCTGCAAATGGGTTAGGGTTTTGGACATGGATCTTTGCTTATTGATTTGCCTGCTTCTTCCACAGTCCGCTGCAGGCGACAATCAAGACATTCTTGACGCAGACATTATTGCAGTATCAAAGCCCCGTCGAGACAGGAAGGGCCAGAGGCATGAGTGATGCAACATTATATGCGGTAGATGCTGATGGTATTGCCCTGATCACCATCAATCGGCCCGAGCAGCGCAATTGCCTGTCAAAGGAGGTTCGCGACGGATTACGTGCGGCCTGGCAAAGATTTGAGGATGATGCGAGCGCCCGGATAGCCATCCTGACTGGCAGCGGTGACAAGGCCTTTTGCGCTGGCGGCGATTTAAAGGAAATGGTCGAAACGGGCCTGAAAGTGCCGCCGCGCGATATGTTTCCTGTTCCCTATGAAAATATCACGCTCAGCAAGCCGACAATCGCGGCCGTCAATGGCGTGGCCTTTGCCGGTGGCTGGATGATTGCGCAGGGGTGCGACCTGTGCGTGGCTTCCAACAACGCCAAATTCGCCATCACGGAGGTGAAGGTGGGGCGCGGTTCCCCTTGGGCCGCTCCGCTGATCCACATGATCCCGCAGCGCATATTCATGGAGATTGTGCTGACAGGCAAACCGATCAGTGCCCAGCGCGCCTATGAAATCGGGCTGGTCAACCGGCTGTGTGAGCCAGACCAATTGATGGCCACGGCCTATGCATTGGCGCATGAAGTGCTGGAAGGCGCCCCGCTTTCGGTGGCCGCCGCCCGGGCAACGGTGATGCTCGCCACCGAAATGGGCCGCGCCGAGGCCCTTGATGCCGCCTGGGCCGCGCATGAAACTGCCTATAACAGCGAAGACGCGCAGGAGGGACCACGGGCCTTTTCTGAGAAACGGCAGCCAGTCTGGAAGGGGCGGTAGCAGGCGATGTAGCCACGCTAGCGGCTTCTGGTTGCGGGCTGCCCGCCGCTATTTGAGATGGCGGGCCAATGCAGCAATATGATCGGGGCCTATTCCGCAGCATCCGCCAACGATTGTTGCTCCGGACTGAATCCATTTCTTGGCCCATTGGAGATAGTGCGGCGGATCAAGATCGGGACGGATTGTCCGAATGACTTCATTGGCGGCACCGCCTTCATCCGCTTCCCCAAAGCCATTGGCATAGGCACCAACTGCAATTTCAGTTCCAGCCAATGCGACCGTTGCTGCTGTTATGGCGTCACCCATCACCTCAGGCCGGCTACAATTAAACAGCAACGCCTCTGCGCCGACAGCTTGGGCGAGTGTGGCGGCAGAAAGCACACTCTCCCCTGATCGTAATGTAGCAGGCGCCGCTTCAACGGCATCGTCAAGCGTGAAGGAAAGCCATAGCGGCCGATTATCGCTTTCCAGAAGTTCCGCTATCAACTTTGCTTCGGCCAATGTGCTCAGCGTTTCGGCAAGCCAGAAATCGCCATGAGGAGACAGTCCGGCAATCAATTGCTCAAGGATTGCGCGGGCTTCATTCTGATTGAATAGATCAGGCCGATAGGATCCGAGAACTGGCGGCAATGATGCCCCGACTTTTATACCGTGGCGGTCAGCCACTTCCTTTGCCAATTGACCGCACAAGCCAGCAAGACGCAAGCCGTCCGAGGTGAAACGCTCCTCTCCGATATGAAATGGCACAATCGCATAGCTGTTGGTTGTGATGATGTCGGCGCCGGCAGCCGCGAAACCATCATGCGCAGCAGAGACCAGATGCGGTGTTTCCATTAAGGCAAGCGCTGACCATTCGGGCTGTCGAAAAGGCGCGCCCAATCGCTGCAATTCGCGGCTCATGCCGCCATCCAAAATGGTGATGGTCATATTAGCTCGATCTTCTGGCCCAATTGCCTGATTCCTCACCGTGTACACATAAAATCGGAAATTCCTCCGCAATTCCCGATAGGCCGCGCCCTTGCCACACAGGCTTTGCAGCGCGATAGCGGAGCCACATGACAAAAAATATTCTTCTGTTCGGTGCGACAGGCACAATGGGGCGTGCAGTCCTGCGCGCACTGCAGAGGCGCGGACATCATGTCACGGCTTATGTCCGCTCCAAACCCGTTGAAACGCTTTGCGCAGATATCAGTATCGGTTCGTCATTCGAGCCAGAGACACTCGATTCTGCTGTCTTTCAAAGCGCACCTTTTGATGTCGTCATTTCCTGCATGGCATCGCGCAGCGGCGTTCCCGAAGATGCATGGGAGGTCGATTGCAGAGCGCATCTCAACATTTTGGATTCGGCACAGAAAGCCGGGGTAGGGCATTTCATCCAGCTATCCTCCATCTGCGTGCAACGGCCGCTTTTGGCATTTCAGCAGGCGAAGCTTACATTCGATAACGCGCTTGCCGCCTCGGGAATGCGCTATTCGATCATTCGCCCCACGGCCTATTTCAAATCGCTGTCGGGACAGGTTGAGCGCGTTCGTGCGGGTAAGCCGTTCCTGTTGTTCGGCGATGGCAATTTGACGGCATGCAAACCGATCAGCGACGATGATCTGGCAGACTATATCGTCGGTTGCATTGACAATGGGGACCACCACAACCGTATCCTGCCCATAGGCGGGCCGGGTGGGGCGATGACGCCCAGACAGCAGGGCGACATGCTTTTCGAACTGCTTGGCAAGCCTTCACATTTCCGCCATATTCCCTTGGCACTGTTCGATGGCATTGGCGCACTATTGCGGGTAGCTGGAATGGTCTCCAAACGCGCTGCCCAAAAAGCCGAACTGGCGCGTATTGGCCGCTATTATGCAACCGAATCGATGCTTTGGCTTGATCCCGAAACAGGGCGGTATGACGCCAAGGCCACGCCATCGACAGGAACCGAAACATTGGCCGATCATTATCTGCGGTTAATTACAGGCGAAATCACCATGGAGCGCGGCGAACATTCGCTGTTTTGAGAGCAATCCATCCGACGCTGATACAAAAGCCGGAATATCTGGCGCAGCGCCCAGTCCTGCGCAATTCAGTCTCTGAACGGAAATTCCCTGTTATTGGGGAATTAACAGGGAAATCATTATTTTTTGGCTGTGTGCCGGGGTAAGTTACCGGCTTAAACCCGCACAAAACCTGGAGTTCTAGTCAAAACTCCCTAGAGAAATAACAGGGAATTCAAACTGCGATAACAGGGAATCTGTTTTCGTCGAACAGGGAAACGCTTTGCTGCAAACAGGGAATGCGGATCGGCGGATCAGGGAATGCTCGCGCGACCCATTGGTCAGGCGCAGCTATGATCGTCACTGCCAAGCTTCCACAAAGTCTTCCACATTCTTGCGATAAGCCGTGCTTGA
>CAYVQO010000045.1:0-16775 GCA_964452835.1 uncultured Sphingorhabdus sp.
TGGTCAGCGGCTTCACATGGCGGATGGTGTGCCAGAACCCCTCAACCGTGTGGCCGGAAAGATTGCGCCCGGCCATGTCGGTAATCGTCATGCTGATCATCAGCGGCACGTCGCGCCCCGATGCAGCAGCGGCTTCCTGCGCTGCCATCGCCGCACATTTGGCGTTGAGCGTATCGAAGATCGTCTCAACCAGCAGGAAATCGACCCCGCCCTCTACCAGTGCGTCGCACTGCTCGCGATAATCCGCCTTCAGCGTGTCAAAATCGACTTCGCGGAAACCGGGGTCGTTGACATCGGGTGAAAGCGACAATGTCTTGTTGGTCGGGCCAATCGAGCCCGCGACAAAGCGCTTCAGTCCATCCGCCGCTTCCGCTTTTTCGGCGCAAGCGCGCGCCAGCTTTGCACTTTCCAGATTGATCCGGTGCACCAGATGCTCGCAACCATAATCAGCCATCGCCACACGGGTGGAGGAGAAGGTGTTGGTCTCGATCATATCCGCGCCTGCCGCCAGATAGGCGTCGTGGATGCCGCCAATCACATCGGGCCGGGTTATCGAGAGCAAGTCATTATTGCCCTTTTGATCCTTCGCCAGATCAAGATCGCCGCGATAGTCCGCCTCGCTCAGCTTGTGCGCCTGAATTGCCGTGCCATATCCGCCATCAAAGACCAGGATCCGCTTTGCTGCGCGGGCGGTGAATTCTTCACGCACATTCATGCCGCCTGCTCCTTCTTGGGTTCAACCGGACGCTTTCCAAGCAGGTGACAGATCGCATAGCTCAGCTCTGCCCGGTTCAAGGTGTAGAAATGAAACTGCCGTACGCCGCCCGCATAGAGCCTGCGGCACATTTCGGCAGCGATGGTCGCGGCCACCAGTTGGCGAGCGGGCGGGTGATCGTCCAGTCCGTCAAACAGCTGCGCCAGCCAATCGGGAATGGCGGTGCCCGTCATCTTTGACATGCGCTGGATTGCAGCAAAGTTGGTAACTGGCATGATGCCGGGGACAATTTCCGGGTCGATCCCAGCGGCTGCCACGGCGTCGCGGAAGCGGAAAAAGGTTTCGGGTTCAAAAAAGAATTGCGTGATTGCGCGGGTCGCCCCCGCGTCGAGTTTGCGCTTGAGAAAATCGATATCCGCCACAGCAGACTGCGCCTCAGGATGGGTTTCGGGATAGGCGCTGACGGAAATTTCAAAGGGATGCTGCTTGCGCAGTCCCTCAACCAGTTCGGCGGCGCTTTTATAGCCGTCAGGGCGCGGCACAAAGCCGCTGTCCGAATTGGGCGGATCACCGCGCAGCGCCACGATATGCCGCACACCGGCCGCCCAATAGGCGTCGGCAATTTCGGCAATTTCATCGCGCGTGGCATCAACACAGGTCAGATGCGCGGCCGCCGGAATGCTGGTTTCCTTCGCAATCCGCGCAACAGTATTGTGCGTACGTTCCCGCGTCGATCCGCCCGCTCCATAAGTCACCGAAACAAAGCGGGGGCCAAGCGGCTCCAGCGTCACCACTGAATCCCATAGTTGCTCCTCCATCTTCTCCGTTTTTGGTGGGAAAAATTCGAAACTGATTTCGGCGTCACCCGGCAGGCCTGCAAAAAGGGGACTGGCAAGCGCACGGCGGCTTTCAGCCATTTGGTCAAGCGACAATATCATTGCACTATCCTCAATTTGGGAGATTCAGTTATTATGTTTTGCGGCTGAATGGATGCACTGCGTGTACCCAGCCAGATTTTTACCGCCAGCTTGCCGCCCGCAAGCGTTTGTACAGACGCCGTTTCCAACCCGTTGGCGGCAAAGCTGCGCGCCATCATATCGTCTGAAAAGCCAAGACGCGCATGGGCGTGGACAGTGCGCAGTTCCTCCATCTGGTGGCTGGCGAAATCGACGATCAGCAGCCGGCCACCGGGGGCCAACAGGCGTGCGGCCTCTGCAATCGGGCGGTCAGGGGTTTGGGCATAATGCAGCACCTGATGGAACAGCACCGTATCAAAACTGCCATCGTCAAAAGGCAGCATATTGAAATCGCCCAGCAATATCTCCGTATGCGCCTGCACCGATGCCGCATCGGGCATGCCAGCCAGTTTTGCCCGGGCGACGCGAAGCATTTCGACACTATTATCCAGCGCGACGAAACGATCCGCTTCTTTGGCAAACAGCTCAATCATTCTGCCGGTGCCGGTGCCAATATCGAGCACACGACCCAGCGGCCGCAAAGTCAGCAGTTGCGTGATTGCGGCTTCCACCTCCTCCTCGGCAATATGGAGTGTGCGCAGGCTATCCCATTCCTCGGCATGGCGGCTGAAATAGTCTGCGGCCATTTCGGCACGGGCGGCGCGCACTTCCTCCAGCTTGGCCAGATCGCGTAGCACCGGCTTTGCTTCATCGGTTCCGGGCAAGGCAAATAATGGCTCAAGCGTGCCATCGGTCAGTCGCGGACCAGGGCGAAGAAAAACCCATGCACCCTCACGTCGGCGTTCGGCGATGCCTGCCTCATCCAATATGCGAATATGCCGCGAGACACGCGGCTGACTTTGCCCCAATATCTGCACAACTTCGCTGATCGATAGCTCCAATTGGCGGATCAACAGCGCGATTCGCAGCCGTGTCGGATCGGCAAGGGCGCGCATTATGTTGAGCAAGGGCGTCATTGCCAATGGATATAAAGAAATCTTTATATGGTGTCAATTGGCGCAATTGTGACATTTTTATGGTCAGCTTTTATCATAATGAACCCATCTATGCCTCGTTTCGCCGACAGGATGCAGAATCCTGATTGCCATAAAAAAACCGAAAAGGTAGAGAACCGCTCCGCAAGTCCAACAGGCATCCGCCTGGCAAGCTTGTCAGGTTGTTGAAAGCTTATTTAGGGGGTTACCCAAATGAAAAAGATTGCTGTATCTCTGGTTCTCGCATCTGCGATGGCTCTGGCTGCTTGCTCGGGTCAGGAAGCTGCTGAAGAAGCTGCTCCGGAAGCTACCGAAGAAGCTGCTCCGGCTGCTGAAGCTGCTCCTGCTGCAGAAGCTGCTCCGGCTGCTGACGCCAAGGCTGGTGAAGCTGCTCCCGCAGCTGACGCAAAAGCTGAAGGCGCTATGAAGGAAGAAGCAAAGGCTGACGCTAAGTCGTAAGCTTTTGGTCTTCGGACAAGCTTAAAAGGAGTCGTCCTGCTCGCAGGGCGGCTCCTTTTTCTTTTGCCTTGTGCTCTGGAAAAAGCTAGGTCTGATTCAGCAAGCAGGCGCGGTCTCAGGTGCGCCGTTTGCCAAATCCATAGACAATTCAAATTAGGGATATCCCAAATGAAAAAGATTGCTGTTTCTCTTGTTCTCGCATCGGCCATGGCTCTGGCCGCTTGCTCGGGTGCCGAAAAGGCTGCTGAAGACGCTGCTGCCGCTGGCGAAGAAGCCACCGAAGCTGCTGCTGATAAGGCTGCTGAAGGCGCAGACGCCATGAAGGAAGAAGTCAAGGAAGGTGCCGAAACCGTCAAGGAAGGCGCTGCTGCAACCGGTGAAGCCGTCAAGGAAGGCGCTGCTGAAGCTGGTGCTGCCGTTAAGGCCGCTGGCGACAAGGGCGCTGACGTGCTGAAGGCTGGTGCCGAAGCCATGAAGGAAGAAGCCAAGAAATAATATTGGCTGCTTTACCAAAGCAAAATTTGAAAAAGGCTGCCCGGCATATGCGGGGCGGCCTTTTTCTTTGCCTTGCTTTCGCAGGCGGCTAAATACGCAAAATGACTTTGGTTCGTTCCCATAGCGCGCTGGCCACTATGGCATTGCTATTGCTGGCCGCCTGCGGGCCCGCCGATACTGATCCCGGTCCGGGCGGCGTAACGGCAGCCGACGCAGCGGCGCTTGATGAGGCCGCAAAGAAACTGGACGAGCGTGACCGGGCTGTGGTGAAAGACGCCGAAAAATAGCCAGATTAGCGGTGGGCAGCGGCGACGGCCCGTGACACAGCCTGCATCAATTGCATCCGGGCGGGTATAGTCGCGGTTGTATCACCCATCATCACCGCAACCGTATAGCGCTTGCCATCGGGCGCGGTCATAATGCCGACATCATTATAGCCGGTGGACACTGGCTCCAGCACCTGCCCTGTCCCGGTCTTGTGCCCGAAACGCCAGTCAGGCGGCACCCCTGCCTTCAGGCGGTTGGGCCCGCTGGTGGTTCGCTCCAGCATCGCCAGCAAAGTGCGGGTTGAAACCGGCGATAGCAATTCGCCCTTCGCCAGCCTTGCCAGCGCGCTGACGATTGCCATTGGGCTGGCACCATCGACCGGGTCGGCGAGATAGCGGTCAAGCGCTGCCTTGCGCGTGTCATAGGACAATTTGGCCCGGGCAGTGATAAAGCCATTGCCGATGGCATAATCCTGCTGCCAGCTCATCCCTGCGATACCGGCCTGCAACTGCCGTTCACCGGGGCCAAAACGGATTTTACCCAACCCTTTGCGGCTGAGAAACTCGCGTACAGCCTCTGGCCCACCGGCGGTACGCAGCAGGCTGTCATTTGCAGTATTATCGCTCTTGGTGATCGACTGTTCCAGCAGCGAAAGGATGCTCTCCTGAATTTCACCATTTGCCAACACACGCCCTCGGATCGGCTGATGAAAGACCGCCAAATCGTCGCGGGTTATCCGCACCATCTGATCCAGCTTCAGCTTGCCGCTGTCGACCTGATCGAGCACAGTCATGGCCACCCACAGTTTCGATACGCTTTGCTGCGGAAAAAATTCCCCGCCGCGTTTTTCGACCGACCATCCGTTATCGACAGACAGGATGGCGATGCCGGTGCGCCCAGGGAAGGCCCGCCAAAGCTCGTGAATTTGTGGCTCCAGCATTGCTGGCGCAGCGACCGGACGGGGTTCTGCGACCGGGGGTGGCATTGGCCGGGATGGTCGCGGTGTTTCCGGCGGAGGCAATATGACCGGTTTGGGGATTTCCGGGGCGGGAGGCGACGGTTCGGGAATGGTCGAACATGCGGCCAGCAAAGCTGACAGCGTGAGCAGCGAGAAAATTTTGGCCCCGATGGTTTTGGCAGACATAGAAAACATGTAACGCGCCCTCTATGAATTGCGACCTAACCGCGAAATGCTGTGCCACGATATTTGCGGTGAATGATTCCCCAGCAGCGGCGAACCGATGGTCGCACGACATAACCTGATTTGACTTGACGTTAACGGCTTGGCGTAGTTGTCCTTTCAACAGAATTTTTCAGGATTTTGGGGAGTCGAATGATGGCGGATGAAGGCCTGTTTATCGGAACTGGCGGCGGCGCGCGGCAGGTAATCAATTGGAAGCGCGCAAACCGGCACGGGCTAATCGCGGGTGCGACCGGCACGGGCAAGACGATAACGCTGCAGGTGATGGCCGAGGGCTTTTCGCGCAACGGCGTTCCCGTCTTTGTCTCTGATGTAAAGGGCGATTTGTCCGGCATGGCCATGGCCGGGGCTGCAACCCAAAAAAATCATGAAATCTTCGCTGCCCGCGCTGCCGAAATTGGCGATAGCGAATGGGTCTATTCTGATAATCCGGTGCAGTTCTGGGATCTGTTCGGTGAAAGCGGTCATCCGGTTCGCACCACTGTGTCCGAAATGGGCCCTTTGATGCTGGCGCGGCTGATGGACCTCAACGAAGTGCAGGAAGGCGTGCTGACCATTGCCTTTCATGTCGCTGACAAAGAAGGTCTGCTGCTGCTCGATCTGGATGATTTGCAGCTGATGCTGGCCAATATTGCAGAGCGGGCGGACGAACTGACCGTTACCTATGGCAATGTCTCAAAGCAAAGCGTTGGCACGATCCAGCGTTCGCTGCTTCAGCTCCGTAGCCAGGGTGGTGAGCATTTCTTTGGCGAACCCGCGCTTGATCTGGATGACTTTATCGCCACCGATGACAAGGGGCGCGGGGTAATCAACATCCTGGCCGCTGAAAAGCTGATGCAGAGCCCCAAACTCTACTCAACTTTCCTGCTCTGGCTGCTGTCCGAACTGTTTGAAACGCTGCCGGAAATTGGCGATCCCGACAAGCCGAAGCTGGTCTTCTTTTTTGACGAAGCGCATCTTCTGTTCAACGATGCGCCCAAGGCACTGGTGGAGAAGATTGAGCAAGTCGTCCGCCTGATCCGATCCAAGGGCGTGGGCGTCTATTTCATCACCCAGAACCCGATCGATATTCCAGACACCGTCGCCGGGCAATTGAACAACCGGGTGCAGCATAAGTTGAATGCCTTTACTCCGCGCGATCAGGCGGCGGTCAAAGCAGCGGCAGAGACGTTCCGTGCCAACCCAAATGTCGATGTTACAACCGCAATTACCGAGTTGAAAGTCGGCGAGGCGCTTGTTTCTGTTTTGCAGGCCGATGGCTCACCAACACCCGTTGAGCGGACGTTGATCAAACCGCCATCATCGCGCACCGGGCCGCTGACCCCGCAGGAGCGCGGCGTGATGATCACCACCGATGCAGTCGGCGATAAATATGATGATCTGGTGGATCGCGAATCAGCAGAGGAAATCCTGCTGGCAAAGGCCGGGCAAGCAGCTGCAGCTGCCGAAGCAAGCAAGGCAGCAGAAGAGCAGGCCAAGCTGGATGCCATTGCCGCCAAGGAACAGGCCAAGGCCGATGCCGCTGCCGCCAAGGAAGCAGCCCGCATCGCCGCCCGCGAGGCACGTGAGGCCGCCAAGCCCAGTATGGCGGACAAGATGATCCAGTCCGCTGCCCGCTCTGCGGCGAGCTCCATTGGTCGCCAGCTTAGTGGTTCGCTTGGCAAATCGCTGGTGCGCGGGCTTTTGGGCAGCCTGTTCAAATAGGCAAAAATATACGGCCCGGAATTGCTTCCGGGCCGCATCCGCGGCTGTCGATTGCAATGGGTCGCTTTTGCAATGGTCGAAAGCCGCTTGCCCCCTGTTCGGGATTTGCCTGCATTAGCGATTCGTACAGCGGGCTGATTGGATAAAATCGTCATCCCGTGCAGGCGGTCACAGAAAGTTCGCAAGAATCGTTGCAAAAGTAATTTAATCGCGCAATTAAACGCATCGAGAGGAAATCGCGATGCAGGCGCCGACACCGACCGAACTTGCCGCATTTGAGCGCGAATGCGACGCGTGGATGGCAGCCAATGTTGTTGCCGATCCAGGCTTTATGCTGCCGCTGACCTTCATGGAAGTTTCCACCGACGCCCAGTTTGAATTTCTGCGGAACTGGCAACGCAAAGTCTATGAGGCAGGCTATATCGGCATGAGCTGGCCTGCCGAATATGGCGGCGGCGGGATGCATCCCGATTATCAACGTGCCGCCACCCGGATCATGCGCAAATATGATGCGCCGATCATGCTCAACGCCATTGGCACTGGCTGGGCGGGGCCCCTGATCCTGGATGTCGGCACCGAGGCACAGAAGCGGCGCTATATCAAGAATATCCTGTCGGCGGAGGAAATCTGGTGCCAGGGCTTTTCTGAGCCTGAAAATGGCAGCGATCTGGGCAATGCACAGCTACGCGCCGTCCGCCACGCCGACGGATATCATGCAACGGGCTCCAAAATCTGGACTTCGCTGGGCGACCGCGCTGACCAAATGATCTTGCTTGCCCGCACCGCCAGCGACGCTGCGAGCAAATATGCGGGCCTCAGCTTCTTCCTTGCGCCGATGAAAGTGGCAGGCGTTGAAACCCGCCGAATTCAGAAACTGACCGGCGAATATGGCTTCGTCCAATGCTTTTTCGATTCCGCCGTCATTCCCGCCGATTGCCTGATGGGCGAGGAGGGGCAGGGCTGGTCCATGGCGATGAAAACGCTGGAATATGAGCGCGGCACGAAGATCAATTTGGCAGGTGGCTATTATAGCAAGGATATGGACGTGCTGGCGATTGTCGATCTGGCGCGCCGGTCAACCCGCGGTGGCAGGCCGGTGCTGGATGATCCGGTGATGCGTGACCGGCTGGTGGACCATCTGATCGACATTCAGGGGCTGAACCTGAACCATCAACGCCGGAATATCCGTGCGCTCAATCAGGACAGGCCCATGGGCCTGCCGTTGATCAACAAGCTGAGCCGCACCGAGCTGGTACGCGAGCTAACGCAATTTTCTCTGCAATTTCAGGGGACAAAGGCCGGCTATTATGTCGGCGATGATGAAGCCGTCGACGCCGGTTTCTGGCACCGCGCCTATCTCAACAGCTTTTCTGCGACCATAGGCGGCGGCACATCCGAAATTCAGAAGAACATCATTGGCGAGCATGTGCTTGGCCTTCCAAAAAGCCGATAGGAGAAACCCGCAATGAGCGACGCACTGGTCGAAACCCGTGATGGCATCATGATTATTACAATCAACCGGCCAGAGGCGAAAAACGCGATGAACAAGGCCGCATCAGAGCTGATCGCGGCGGCGCTTGATCAACTGGATGCGGATAATGATCTGCGGGTCGGCATTGTTACGGGTGCAGGCGGGACATTTTGTTCGGGCATGGACCTGAAGGGCTTCTTGCGCGGCGAAACCCCCTTCGTGCCCGGCCGCGGTTTTGGCGGGATAACCGAAAAATCACCGGCCAAGCCGTTGATAGCCGCTGTGGATGGCTATGCGCTGGCGGGTGGTCTGGAAGTTGCCATTGCCTGTGACATGATTGTCGCCAACGATAACGCGAAATTCGGCATACCCGAGGTTAAGCGCGGGCTGGCCGCCGCGGCCGGTGGTCTGATCCGCCTGCCAAAGAAAATCCCCCCGCATATCGCGATGGAGCTGGCGCTTACCGGCGATTTTATCGATGCCAAGCGCGCCTATGCGCTAGGCCTTGTCAACCGCGTTACCGATGGCCCCGCGCTGGACGCTGCAATCGAACTGGCGCAAATCATCGCTGGCAATGGCCCGCTTGCTGTCAAAAAGTCGAAACAGGTTATCGTCGAATCCGCCGAATGGAGCACGGCCGAAATGTGGAAGAAGCAGGGCGAAACGCTGGGCAATCTTTTCATGACCAATGATGCCCGCGAGGGGGCGGCAGCCTTTGCCGAAAAACGCAAACCCAATTGGACAGGGAGCTGAGATTTTATGGCGCACATCAGCGTTTTTGCGCAATCGCACCCGGACAAGCCTGCGCTAATCATGGCAGGCAGCGGCGAAACGGTCAGTTTTGCCGAACTTGAAAAGCGATCCAACAAAGTCGCCCAGCTAATCCGCGCCCTGGGCCTTGCCATTGGTGACACCATTGCGATCTGTATGGAGAACCGGGCGGAATTTTTCGACCTGGTCTGGGGCGCGCAGCGCTCTGGCTTGCATTATGTCGCGATCAGCAGCCGCCTGACTGCGCCCGAAATCGACTATATTTTGGCCGATAGCGGCGCAAAGGCGATTTTTGGATCAGACTATCTGGGTGATACGCTGGAAAAGCTGTCAGCGGACGTCGCCTGCTACACCGTCGATCAGCCAACAGGGCGCTGGCAGTCCTTGCAAGCAGCGCTTGCCGACATGCCGGACACACCCATAGCCGATGAACGCGCTGGCACTGACATGCTGTACAGCAGCGGCACGACGGGTCGGCCAAAGGGTGTGCGTATCCCATTGCCGCAAGATCCCAAGATTGATGCTGCCAATCCGCTGTCCATGCTTACAGCAATGGCCTTTGGTTCCTCCGTGGATAGCATTTATCTCTCCCCTGCTCCGCTTTACCATGCCGCTCCCTTGCGTTGGTGCATGGCAATGCAGCGGCTGGGCGCGACTGTCGTGGTGATGGAAAAATTCGATCCCGAACTCGCGCTCAAATATATCGAGCAATATCAAATCACCAACAGCCAATGGGTACCGACCCATTTTGTCCGGATGCTGAAGCTGCCTGAGGAAGTACGGCGCAAATATGATACATCAACGCTGAAGGTCGCGGTCCATGCGGCCGCCCCCTGCCCCGTTCCGATCAAGGAAGCGATGATCGACTGGTGGGGCCCTGTGCTGATCGAATATTATGCCGGGACCGAAGGCAATGGCATGACCATTGTCAACAGTACCGACTGGCTGGCGCATAAGGGAACAGTTGGCCGCCCGCTATTGGGCAAAGTGCATATCTGCAATGAAGAGGGCGATGAAGTGCCGCCGCGCACCGAAGGCTCGGTCTTCTTTGAAAGCGAGAACCGCTTTTGCTATCATAATGATCCGGAAAAAACCCGCGATGCCACCAACAAGCATGGCTGGACAACGCTGGGCGATGTGGGCTGGGTGGATGAAGAGGGCTATCTTTACCTGACTGATCGCAAAAGCTTCATGATCATTTCAGGCGGCGTGAATATCTATCCGCAGGAGATAGAAAATTTGCTGGTCAGCCACCCGAAAGTTGCCGATGCCGCTGTGATCGGCGCACCTGATGAGGATCTGGGCGAGAAGGTCGTCGCTGTGGTGCAGCCGCTCGACATGAAAGACGCGGGCGACGCGCTGGCTGGCGAGCTTCGGGATTTCCTGCGCGGTTCTCTGTCCGGCGTCAAAATGCCCAAGCAGATTGATTTCCGCGAGGAACTGCCGCGCCACGCCACGGGCAAGCTCTACAAAAGGCTGTTGCGCGATGAATATTGGGGAAAGACCGACAGCAAGATTGTGTGAGGAGAAAGCCAGTGGGTGAAACCGTTCCGGTGTTGCGCGGCGACGATGCCGTTCGCGTGATCGATCCCAAGCTTTATGGCAACTGGACGGCGGCGCTCGATATGTTCGAAGGCCTACGCCGCGAAAGCCCAGTGATCCGCGTTGAAAATGACGCGCTGCACGATCCCTTCTGGCTGGTCACGCGTTATGATGATGTCATGCGGATATCGAAGGACAATGCGACTTTCCTGAACAATCCCCGCCCAGTGGTGTTCAGTGCCCGCAGCGCCATCGAATTTTCGCGTGCCGTAACCGGCAGCAATATGCTGGTCGATTCGCTGGTCGTGTTCGACGCGCCAATTCACATGAAATATCGGAAGTTGACGCAAGAATGGTTCATGCCCAAAAATCTGAAGCTGCTGGAGGCAGAGATCAGGGCGCTGGCGAAGAAAACCGTCGACCGGTTGCTGGACAATGGCCCTGAGGGCGATTTCGTGCCCTTGGTCGCCGCCCCTTATCCGCTGCATGTGGTAATGCAGATATTGGGCGTGCCCGAGGCTGATGAACCACGCATGCTGTTCCTGACGCAGCAGATGTTTGGTGGGCAGGATGAGGATCTCAACAAATCCGGAACCGCAAATATGACTGCGGAACAGATCACTGAGCTGGTCGCCGGGGCCGTCAAAAGCTTTGAGGAATATTTTGCCGCACTGGCCGCTGAAAAACGGGCGCGCCCCACGGACGATGTCGCGAGCATCATTGCCAATGCTCTGGTCGATGGTGCCCCGCTCGATGACCGGGCGATGGCAGGCTATTATATCATATTGGCCGCAGCCGGACATGACACCACCTCGGCCTCCACCGCTGGCGCAATGCTTGCGCTGGCACAGGATCCGGGCCAGTTTCGCCGGTTAAAGGCAGACCGCGATTTGCTTCCCGGCATTGTCGAAGAAGCGATCCGCTGGACCACGCCGGTGCAGCATTTCATGCGGACAGCGGCTGAAGATGTCGAACTGGGTGGTCAGCGCATATCCAAGGATGACTGGCTGATGCTCAGCTATGTTTCGGCTAACCATGATGAAGCCGTCTTCCCTGATCCGCGCCGCTTTGATGCAGCGCGCTCCCCCAACCGCCATTTGGCCTTTGGCGCGGGCGCGCATCAATGCCTTGGCCTGCATCTGGCGCGGCTGGAGATGCGGATCCTGTTCAACGAACTGCTTGACCGGCTGGATGGTATTGAGCTGGCAGGGGAACCCAAACGCTCAAACTCCACCTTTGTGGGTGGATTAAAGACGCTCCCGCTGCGCTATCGGGCAGCCTGACCCTTCCGCGCCAGCCACTCAGCCTTGCTCTGGCCGTAGCTGTCGACCCGGATGTCTTCAAAAGGGGCCGGCAGCCTTGTTGGCCCTTGATTGAAGGAACCGAGCCGCTTGGCCAGCGCAATAGACTCGCTGTTTTCCGGATTGATGGTGTGAATCACTTCATCCCAGCCAAGCATTTCAAAGGCAAAATTGATACTCGCCACTGCGGCCTCACGCGCATAGCCCTTCCCTGCATGTTCGCGCATTACCCCCCAGCCCACTTCGGTTCCCGGCCAACCTTCGGGCTGCCAAGGCCCCGTCCGGCCGATCCACTCACCGGTATCGCGGCGGATCATGGAGAACATGCCGAAGCCACAAATCTCCCATGCGCCCCGCATTGTGCACATGGAGCGCCATGCCGCGCCCCGCTTCTGCACGCCGCCCAAATGCCTCATGGTTACCTCATCGGCGTAGAATTTGGCCCAATTCTCAAAATCCTGCGCCGCTGGTGGCCGCAAGATCAGTCGTTCGGTGTTCAGTATCGGAGCAGACATATCAGGTCCTTGGTCGAAAATTGTCGCCTCTCCGACTAGCAGAGGCTTGCCAGAAAGCGCAAATCGCCGCACTGTCTGGACATGGCTAATATACTCTCTTTTCTGTTCGGGCTGATCGCGCTTCTTTTTGCCCTAATCGGCTTCATTCCCTTTTTCGGGCTGCTGCTATGGCCGGTTTTGCTGATTGCCGGAATCGGTGTCGCCTTTGGCTTTGCTTCGTCGAGCAATAGCGGGCGCAACTTCTGTCTGATCGTCATCGCCATTTGCGCGATCCGGCTTTGGCTGGGCGGCGGGATTTTCTGATCGAACAGCAGGCCCAACAGACTGCCCCACAAATTGATCGCATCGGGCTGGCCTCGGCAATCGGGGCCTATACCGCATGGGGCATCATGCCGATATTCTTTCGCCAGCTGGCGTCTGTTCCTGCATTGGAAATCATTGCACACCGTGTGATCTGGGCAGTCCCATTGCTGATTGCGATCATGGCAGTCAGGCGGCAACTGGGCGAATATCGCGACGTGCTGGCTCGCTGGGCGCTGCTGCGCTGGATGCTGGCAAGTGCTGCGCTGATTTCCGTCAACTGGCTGATCTATGTCTGGGCGGTCAACAATGCCCATATCCTTGCGGCCAGCTTTGGCTATTATCTCAACCCGCTGCTGAACATATTGATGGGGACGGTTTTCTTGCGTGAGCGGGTGAACCGCACGCAGTTGGTGGCAATTGCCATTGCCTTCATCGGTGTTGCTGTGATGGGCGCAGGCGCACTTGATACGCTGTGGATCAGCCTTAGCCTTGCCGCCAGTTTCTGCATCTATGGCCTGGTTCGCAAAATGGCACCGGTGGGCGCAGTGCCGGGGCTCGCGATCGAAACCACGCTGATCCTGCCTGTCGCGTTGGCTGGCGCTGTCTGGTTCGCCCATAGCGGCCCAAGCCATGGTTGGGGCAGCGATACGGCAACCACATCCCTACTGGTCGCCAGTGGAGCAGTAACGGCTATCCCGCTGCTGCTGTTTGCCACTGCCGCACGGCGGATGAGCTATACAGCATTGGGGTTTGTCCAATATCTGGCCCCGACATTGCAATTCTTGTGCGGCGTTATGCTCTATGATGAGCCTCTGACAGCCGCCCGCGCCATCAGCTTTGCCCTGATCTGGCTCGCGCTTGCTGTTTTCAGCTGGGATGCGGTGCGGCGGATGCGCGAAGGCGCTTAATCACCAACTGCCCACATTAGGCATGCTCACCCAGGGTTCGGCTGGCTCCATACGCCCATCCTGTAGCAGCTCAACCGAGATACCATCTGGTGATTTGACAAAGGCCATATGCCCATCACGCGGCGGGCGATTGATGGTTACACCTGCATCCATCAGCCGCTGGCAGGTCGTGTAAATATCATCCACCCGATAGGCGAGATGGCCGAAATTTCGTCCGCCATCATAATGCTCAGCCGCGCTACCGTCGGCGGGCGGCCAATTATAGGTCAGCTCAACCTCGGCCAGCCCCTCTTGCCCCTCTGCCGCCAGAAAGATCAGGGTAAAGCGCCCTGCCTCGCTGTCAAAGCGGCGCACTTCCTTCAGGCCGATCAGCTCGAAGAAAGCCACCGTTGCTTCAGGATCAGTGACCCGGATCATGCTGTGGAGATATTTGGTCGGCATAGGCACTCAATTCGTCGCTGTTAAGACACGGTTCATCGCAGTCAGCCTATCCGGCAAGGTGCGTCGGGTCGGCGCAATATATGGACCGGCAAGGCAGCCAGCGCAAGGTGCGCACAGGGGCCACGGCCCATCATTTTGGGATGGGTATCATGACTGACATTTCGGTTGAGAATGAGAAATCGGGATTTTTTTCAAGGCTGACGGCCAATCAGGGCAAATCGTGGCTGGCAGGCACTGGTCTGCTCGCTGCCGGCCTGATCGTCGGCGGCTATCTGATGGGCGACGGGCTGGTGCGGATGAAACAGGCGGATCGTGCGGTTACCGTGCGTGGCCTCGCCGAACGCGAAGTGACAGCGGACCTTGCCACCTGGACCATTGCCTATTCGGCCAAGGGCAGCGATTTGCAAAGCGCGCAGGCCAAGGCCGACAGCGACACCAAGGCAATCCGCGCCTTTTTCACCTCGCTGGGTTTTGACGCAGAGGCTGTGCAGCCCACCGGCGCCAATGTCTCCAACTATAGCGACCAGGGCGTGACGACCTATACGGTCAAGCAACGCATGAGCTTACGTACCACCGACATCAGCAAGGCGCAGGCTGCAATCAAGCGGCAATTTGATCTGGTCAAACAGGGTGTCGAGCTGGAGGAAGGGTCAGGCATGTCCTTCACTTACACAAAGCTCAATTCGATTAAGCCTGCAATGATTGCGGCGGCGACCAAAGACGCACGAAAGGGCGCGGAACAGTTTGCCAAGGACAGCGGCACTGACGTTGGCTCGATAAAGTCGGCCAGCCAGGGCTATTTTGAAGTGACGTCGCGTGATGGCGACGGCGAAGGGGGCTGGGGGGCATCAGACACACCCTATAAAAAGGTGCGGGTCGTGACGACCGTCGAATATTATCTGGATTGAATGTTTGCGCCGACGCAGTAGGCCTTTTGCAAACAACAAGAGGCCCGTCATGCGCAAATCTCTTTTTCTGGCTGCTGCTCTGTTGGCAAGCAGCCCGCTCGTCGCACAGGAACTGCCCAAAGACCAAGGCGACCGCTATTCTGGCGCGCCGGGCGCAAGCCGATCCGCCGTGCTGGGGCAAAATGGGATGGTCGCGACCAGCCACCCGCTGGCGACACAAATTGCGCTGGATGTGCTGAAAGATGGCGGCAGCGCGGTGGACGCCGCCATTGCTGGCAATGCCGCGCTGGGGCTTCTCGAACCCACCGGCAACGGCATTGGCGGTGATCTGTTTGCCATTATCTGGGATCCGAAGACTGCAAAGCTTCACGGGCTGAATGCCAGTGGCCGTGCGCCAATGGGCATGACCGCTGAACAATTCCGCACATGGATCGCAACCAAGCCGCTTTCCAAACGCGATGAAGCAGGCACAATCCCCGATTGGGGCGCGGCGTCAGTCACCATTCCCGGTGCGGTCGATGGCTGGTTTGAAATGCACGGCCGTTTCGGGCGGTTGGGGATGGAGCGGATTTTGGCGCCAACGATTGACTATGCTACCAAAGGCGCACCCACGCCGGAGCTGATCGCGCAATATTGGAAAACCAACACCGCAGGGTTTGAGGCGCTGAAGGCGGAAGGCGTCATCGAAGAGATAGACAATATGCGCCGGGTATTTCTGCCCAGCGGCAAGGCGCCAAAGGAAGGCGAGCTGTTCAAAAACCCTGATCTTGCCCGCACACTATCCACCATCGCCGTCAAGGGCCGCGATGCCTTTTACAAAGGCGAGCTGGCGCAGGCCATGGACGGCTATTTCAAGCGTATCGGCGCGCCGCACCGGAAGGCCGATTTTGCAGCGCACAAGAGCGAGTGGGTCGATCCGGTGTCGGTCAATTACCGTGGCTATGATGTCTGGGAGCTGCCGCCCAACGGGCAAGGTATTGCTGCGTTGCAGATGCTGAACATATTGGAAGGCTATGACCTGAAGGCGATGGGGCGCAGCTCACCCGATTTCTGGCATGTCTTTGTCGAGGCAAAGAAGGCGGCCTTTGCCGATCGTGCGCGTTTCTATGCCGACCCCGCCTTTGCGAAAATTCCGTTGGCCGAGCTGTTGTCGAAGGAACGGGCTGCAAATCAGCGCGCCGCCATTGATATGGCAAAGGCCGCGCAGAGTGATATGCCCGGCCTTCCTATCGACGGCGTCGCCAAGGATACCATCTACATGACCGTTGCTGACAAGGATGGCATGATGGTCAGCCTGATCCAGTCCAACTATCGCGGCATGGGTTCGGGCCTGATCCCCGATGATGGCAAGGGCGGGACGCTGGGCTTCATGTTTCAGGATCGCGGCGCGCAGTTCAGCCTTGATCCCAAACATGCCAATAGCTGGCAGCCGGGCAAGCGGCCCTTCCACACCATCATCCCCGCCTTCATGACCAAAGATGGCAAGCCGCTATTGTCCTTTGGCCTGATGGGCGGGGCAATGCAGCCGCAGGGGCATGCGCAGATCGTGGTCAATATGGTCGATTTCGGCCTGACCGTGCAGGCGGCAGGCGATGTTGCCCGTTTCCACCATGATGGATCAACCGACCCGGAGGGCGGCGCGCCGATGACCACTGGCGGCGTGCTGGAACTGGAAAGCGGTGTGCCGCCATCGGTCGCCGAAGAGCTGCGCAAGCGCGGCCACAATGTCAAATATTCGATCGGCCCCTATGGCGGCTATCAGGCGATTTGGCGCGATCCGGTGACGGGGGTGTATTGGGGCGCGAGCGAGTTTCGCAAGGATG
>CAYVQO010000046.1:0-16729 GCA_964452835.1 uncultured Sphingorhabdus sp.
CAAATATCCGCTTGCGCTAGGCGGAAGCGACGGGGCCGCAAGCAAACCGCAATTTTTGCAGGTTGAAATCAATAGCCTGCGAGCTGCGGCATAAGGTTTGGGCAATAGTCAGCAAACCAGTAGACATTTAGGCCACCCGATAATCCGCAACCACCTCTCCGCATGCGCGCAATTCTTCCTCATGCCCCACCTCGCGCCAGCTTTCCTGCAATGCCTCAGCTTCCCATTGCTGCATCGCTCTGTGCGCAATGATATGCTCCACCCAGGCCTGCCCCGCGCCCACATCCAGCCCATAAGTGCGTGCACGATACGCAACAGGTGCAAAGAAGGCGTCAACGGCGCTGAACTCTGCACCGGCTAAAAACGGTCCTCCGAAGCGCGACAGCCCTTCCTCCCAAAGCTCGCGGATGCGGGCGACATTGGCCTTCAGCGCGTCGGACATCGGCTTGGGTTTCACGCGCACGCCAACATTCATGGTGCAGTCATTGCGAAGCGCGGCAAAGCCGCTGTGCATTTCACATGCGGCGGTTTGCGCCCAGCTGCGTGCGTCGGGATCGACTGGCCAGACACTATCATGCCGGTCCGCCAGATACAGCGTGATACCCATTGAATCGTAAATGGTCCGGCCTTGATGGAGCAGTACCGGGACTTGACCGGTGGGTGAAAAGGCCCTGAATTCCTCATAATTGCTTGGCTTGGTGAACGGCTCCAACCTGTCCTCAAAGCCAATACCCAGCGCCTTCATCAACAGCCATGGCCGCAGGCTCCAGCTTGAGTAATTCCGGTTCGCGGTAATCAGCGTGTAAGACATGGCGATAGTGGCTCCTCGGTTTCAGGCGTTTTCGGACGCGGCGGATCGCCGGGCATGGGCAGGCCGCTGACATTCAGCCAGCCGCAATCTGCCCGCTGATGATAGCTATCGAGCACAGCGAAGGGAATGCGGAACGGCCAGCCCCAATTGCTGTTCCACATGGCGACGACGCCGGTACGCGTTGCGGGCTCAAAAATCATCGTCGCGCGGTAGCCTGCAACCGCGCCCGAATGGCCGACCAGCTGCCGCCCGTCATAGCTGAAACTGCGGATGCCAAGGCCATAAGCCGGATTGGCCAGCGCTTTGGCAAGATCGCCGCTGTAGAGGCGCTGAGTCCCGACCCGCGGGGCTCGTGCGCTCTGCAGCACAGGCATTGGCAGCACATCAGAGTACACACCCATCAACGCCTGCATCCATTTGGCAAAATCGCCGATAGTGCTGTTGACCCCGGCAGCGGCAGGCACCCGCCAATAGGCCTCTTTCAACGCGCCGACCTGCCCTGCATTGTGCGGCCGCGCCCAATGCTTTGCGCTGGTCAGGCCAGTCATTCCATAACGGGCACTGGAAAGGCCAAGCGGACGGAAAAGCTGTTCGCTGACCGCAATGTCAAAGGGGGCGCCAGCCGCCTGCGCCAATATTTCGCTGGCGGCATCAAAGGCGATATTCTGATATGTATGGCACGTGCCCGGCTGACATTGCAAAGGAGCAGCCGACAGGGCCGCCCGAATGGCCACAGGGTTTTCACCAGCCTCCAGCTTTTCATCATAGGCGTTTTTTGTGAGGCCACTTTGCTGCGCCAGCAACTGTTCCAGCGTGATCCGGCTTTCGGCACCCTGCGGCAAGTGCAACGAAGTCTGCCAATGGGTCAGCGGACGCTGCAAATCGAGCTTGCCCTCCTGCGCCAGCTTTGCGGCAAGCGCACCGGTTGCAGTCTTGGAGACCGACGCCCAGCGAAACACCGTTTCTGGCGTTACGGCTTCGCGGGTCGACAAATCGCTGAAGCCATAGGTCCGCACAAAGCGGACTTCGCCATCTTCAACCACGGCAACCGCCAGCCCCGCCATTTCGGGGCGCGTCATCATCGTCGTCAGCTGCTGATCAAGCTGCTGATAATCAATTCGTCCCCGAGGTGCCGCCGCCAAACTAGGCATCTTCTTCACTGCGGCCTCCACCACAGGCGGCAGGTTGCGCGCAGTAATCAGCCCATAGGTGGCAAGCCAGCCGGTGAGCAGCAACGCTGCGAGTGCCAACCATATTTTGGACGTACGCTTCATCCTTGGCGCTAAGCTTTTGCCGACAAAACCGGCCAGGCGCGCCACAGACCAAAGGCAAAGCATAATCCCATGACCAGGCATATCCCCGACGTCGTCGCGATAAAAGGCAATGTCCGGTTCTCCGGCGGCCAGAAAGCGGGCGCGAACGCCATGGCCGCACGAGCGAGCAGCACAAAAGCGATCGCAAACAGCGCCGTTCGTGTCAGCGGCAGGCGGCGACTGACCCCCGCTGCTCCAAAAGCAAAGGCAGCCCAAACGGCAAGGATGACAGCAATGATCATCGTCATGATCGCGGGAACGGGCGAGCCACGCTCCGCCGCGCGCGCCACCTGTTCCCCAGCCCCGAAGAAGCGATACCAGTCCGGTCCGCCGATAATGCAGCCAATATGCAGCAGCGAAGCCGCAGCCGACATCAAGCCTGCAGCGATCAACCAACTGCTGCCGGGATTACTCCCGAATTTACGCAACATAATGCGCCGTGGTCTTTGCAGCGATTTCCTCTGCCGTGACACCGGGTGCCATTTCGATCAGCCGGAAGGGTGACTGATGATCAGGCCGCTGGAAGACAGCCAGATCCGTGATGATCATATCCACCACATTCTTGCCAGTCAGTGGAAGCGTGCAGGCTGGGATGAACTTGGCGTCTCCATTTTTGGAAACATGCTCCATTACGACAATGATCTTTTTGACGCCCGCGACGAGGTCCATTGCGCCGCCCATGCCCTTGATCATCTTGCCCGGTATCATCCAATTGGCAATGTCGCCATTTTCGGCGACTTCCATCGCGCCGAGGACGGTAAGGTCAATATGCCCGCCGCGGATCATGGCAAAGCTGGCTGCGCTGTCAAAATAAGCCGATTGGGGAAGCTCGCTAATGGTTTGCTTGCCCGCGTTTATCAGGTCGGCATCAACCTCATCATCAAAAGGGAATGGACCAATACCCAGCATCCCGTTTTCACTTTGCAACGTCACCTCAACGCCGTCGGGGATATGATTTGCGACCAGCGTCGGAATGCCAATCCCCAGATTGACATAATAGCCATCGCGCAACTCCTTTGCCGCACGGGCTGCCATTTCATCGCGAGTCCATCCTTTGGTCAGGCCGTCATGCGTCGTCATTACAGGGGTTCTTTCTCTTCAGTTACGGCAAGCCGCTCACTATCAATTGCAGCGACAGGATGAGGCAATTCGAACCAGCCTTTGCCTATGAATAGCTCAAGACGGATGGCAAAGGCCTGATCGCGCAAATAATCATAAAGCTCATCAAAATCGCCGCGGCGGTCACCAGCGATAGCAACCACGCAATAGTCACGCGCCAATTGCCAGCGACGCTCCTGTTTGCGCATCTTTCCGGGTAGACCCGCCAGCAGCAGATCCGCGTCACGCAGGACAGGGTCCTGACCCTCACGCAGCAGATCAAGCACCGGCTTAAGTCGCTCTTCATCGGCCTCAGCCAGCCAAGCGATGCGAACCCCGCTTTCGCGCAGCGTCTGCAACAACGCAGCAAAGCCATTTTGCCGTTCTATTTCCATTTCAGCTGGCGTTCCCGGGGCAATATCCAGATCAAGGATCACCGCCATTGGCTTTACGCCGCAATCAATGGTTTGCGGTTGCGACAGCGACACGCTCTCCACAAGCACCGCACCGCGCGCAGCCTCCCCCCGGCTGCGTTTTGCTGCTTCTCCAAGCGCGTGGCGGGCAAGCGGCATATAGGCATTATTGATGTCAGACAGCGCCAGCCGGTCGAGCGGGGAGAGCGTTCCAGGGGTTTCTGCTTCGTCGGCAGCTGCGATCACCGGCACGGCGGCCACGGCCTCTGGCGGCGCATTGCCTACAAAGACCTGCGGCGGCGTATTGGCCGGATCAAAGCTTGCCTCTGCCGCCCGCGCACGGGCGCGTGCCTTATCAACCTCTTTCTTACCGATAACCCCGGCCGCTGCTGCTGGCAGCACCAGCGCGACGCAGCCTTGCAAAGCAAAGGCCGCAAGCGTCAGGCCCATAATCGGCCACGCCCGCATCAGGCCGCCTCACGCGCCCTTGTGGTGCGGAACTCAATTTTTTTGTCATAAGGGCTGCCGACGATCATGCGCTGCACATAGACACCCGGCAGATGGATACTGTCCGGGTCAAGCGCGCCCACCGGCACCACTTCCTCAACCTCGACAACCGCAATCTTGCCGCAAGTGATCGCGGGCAGGTTGAAATTGCGGGCGGTCTTGCGGAAGATCAGGTTGCCGCTTTCATCAGCTTTCCATGCTTTGGCAATCGACAGGTCAGCAAAAATGCCGCGCTCCAATATATATTCCTCGCCATCAAACAGCTTGGATTCCTTGCCGTCTGCCACCTGCGTACCGACACCGGTTTTGGTGTAGAAACCGGGTATACCCGCCCCGCCGGCGCGCATCCGTTCGGCGAGCGTACCTTGCGGGCAGAATTCGACTTCCAACTCGCCCGCCAGATATTGGCGCTCAAATTCCTTATTTTCTCCAACATAGGAGCTGATCATCTTCTTGACCTGCTTGGTGCGCAGCAACTTGCCAATACCTTCATTATCGATGCCGGCATTGTTCGACGCAAAGGTCAGGCCGGTAACGCCGCTGTCCACAATGGCATCGAGCAACCGCTCTGGCAGCCCACACAGGCCAAAGCCGCCGCTGGCGATCAGCATATCGTTCTTTAGCAGGCCATCAAGTGCAGCCGTTGCATTGGGGTAGAGTTTTTTCATGGACCTATCCAAGCGGGAGATTGAGGACGTCACTAAGCTCTTTAAGCGCCTGCTCGCCACTTGTCACCTTGATCGCGTGCATGCCAAGCGCGGCTGCAGGTTTGCAGTTTATGCCAAGATCGTCGAGATAGATGCAGACAGCAGGTTCCACCCCCAGCAATTCGCACATCATCTCATAGATGCGCGGATCGGGCTTACGCACCCCCGCTTTTGAACTTTCGATGACATGGTCAAAACGGGCCATGATGCTTTCAATGTGCCGCGCCTTGTCCACGCTGCGCGCCATGGCCGCTCCGCGACCAGCCTTCACATTGTTGGTGATGCAGCCAAGGCCAAATCCTTCAGACTTCAGCCGGTCAAGCGCCGCCACCATAGCGGGGCGGACGTCGCCAGCCAGACAGGCGATGACTGATGCACCATCAAGAATGTGCCCGAGCGCCGCAGCTTCCGCCGCGAACAGAGCGTCGAAACCATCGGCATCGATCTCCGCACGTTCGAACTTCGCCCAGGCATTATCATCGGGATTGGTGCTGTTGACACGCCGTACAAAATCATGCGGCAGCCCGCGCTCCACCTCCAGCCGGTTAAACGCCTCGAACGGTGATGAGGTGATAACGCCGCCAAAGTCGAATATCACATGAGAGAATGCCAAGAGCCTCAATCCTTAAAGATAATGCGGCTCGGGCCTTTCGTATAATTGTTCGTAATGCACAAGCGCCTGAATTTCAGTCAAGGTCACCGGCGCGCCACCGCGGAACGCCCATTCCCCGCGATCGCAATCAGCGGCACGGACATAGCCGTTGATATAGAAACGGCGGAAATGATCGGCATGGTTAGTAGCCGAGCCATGCACCAGATAGGGGCTCCAAAGCACAAAATCGCCTGGCTCAAGATCCAAATGGACGATACCTGCCTTATTAAGACCGGCCGCCGCCAATTGCTCCTCGCACGGACGGTTCGCCATCACTTCATCATCCAGTGCAATCGACAGATCGCCTAGCAAATGGCTGCCGGGCACAAATTGCAGGCCGCCAGAGACCGGATTGTGCGGATCAATGGCAAGCCCTGTCTGCACATAGCTGCGCGCAAGATTGCGATAGGCATGGACAGGCTTTCTAAAACGGCTGTCCTGATGAAAGGCAAAATCGCCACGTCCGCCCGGCTTTTTCCAATGCACCTGATTGATGATTTGTTTGATATCGCTGCCCAGAAAAGGTTCGAGCAGCTGCACTATGCGCGGATCGATGCGGAAAGCCCCAAGCGCCTGGTGCTGGCGCGAGGCCCATTGCACCATCCGCACTTCGCCATGATCGAGCCGGTAGTGCAAATTGCCGTGCCGGAAACTGCGGGCATGCGCGAGGCCCTCTGCATGGACGGCATCACAGGCTGCGGCTAGCGCCGTGACCTCACTGCGTGACAACAGCCTCCGCACAATCGCAAAACCATCGCGTCGATAATCGCCGACCAAGTCCATGATCTCTGGCTTAGCAGCGAAATATTTATGGAGTATGACTCCTATCCGGGCAGGATGATGATGCCCAACTTCGGATCAACCCTGCCGCCAAGCATTTCCTGATAGGCTTCCAACGCCGCATCCGCTCCGCTGCGCTTGTCGATGCTGACAATGGTCGGGGCGATTTCCATAAAGCCCAGCCATGCGCTTGCCATCCGTTCGGCAAAGCCGCGTCCGCCCCAGTCAGCAATGCGTTTCTGGCTTCTGCCCGGCGCGAAAAAACCTTCGCGTGGCGGCCCCGGCAGTTCGGTCATATCCGGGGCTGCATCCCAATGCGATTTTCCGACAATGATCGACTTCATCAGCGCGTCGCCAAAGTGGCGGTGGACGGCGCGGGTTACATCGCCATTCCCTGCCATATCAACAAGGGCGGACGGCATTTCGGGATCGAGCAGGCTGATATCGTCATAGGCAATAACGCTGTCATAGATCCCCAACCCGGAAAGCGCGCGGGCATTGGCCTTGCTGGTCAGCCCCACCATTTGCGGTGCACGGGCGCGTTGCTTCATGGCATGGGCAAAGCCGATGGCGGTCTTTGAAGAGGCGCTCGCCACCAGCACCTGCTCCGCTTCATAATCGCCTTCATCTTCAAACTGGTCGGCAATCAACCAGCCGGTGAGGAAGAGCGGGCGGAAGACCGGCCAATAATCATGATGCTCTGGCCGATAGTCGCCCAGCGCCAATATGCGCTGATATTGGTTGTAAATCGGCGGCAGCGTGGTGCGACGCGGTGTAACATCGGTAAAGCCGCCCGCACTGATATTACCGGGCAACAGCACCGCATGGCTCGCCATCGGATAATAGCCATAAAAGCGGTCCCCGGGTCCAACGCCCGCAACATCGCTGACCACCACTGTCGCAAAGCCCCAGACCGGCAACCGGCCCTTGGCATCACGCTCTGCAAAGAAATCCCAATAGCCCTGATCATTGCCGAACAGACCAGCAGGTTTGCCGAACACAGCATAGGTCACATTGTTAGCGGTCATCGCATAGCTGTCGATTTCAACCAAGATCTCGCCATGGCCAATTTCTGTATTGGCGGTCACGATTTCAGCCTTGGTTACGTCGTCGCGATCGATGTCAATTGCCCATGCGGTGCCTGCCATGATGTCTATCCTACCGTAGTTCCAAAAAGTGAGCCGATAGCGGCGGTCGCGGCCATTGCAAAGGCTCCCCAGAAAGTCACCCGCATGACCGCCTTCCCCATTGGCGCGCCGCCTGCTTTCGCGCCGACTATCCCCAGTAACCCCAAAAACAGGATCGATCCGCCAGAGACGATCCATGATAGCATGGGGCCTGCAAACAGAAGGACCAGAGCCAGCGGCAGCGCGGCACCTGCCGCAAAACTGGCGGCAGAGGCCAACGCCGCCTGCACCGGTCGCGCTGACATTTCGCTGGTCAGTCCAAGCTCATCGCGCAAATGGGTTTCCAGCGCGTTGGTTGCCATTAGCTTGTCTGCAACTTGCTCGGCCAATATGCGATCCAGCCCTCGCTTTTCATAAATGCCGATCAGCTCTTCACGCTCCAATTCGGGCTCGGTTTCCAGTTCCTTTGTCTCGCGCGCTATGTCCGCCTTTTCGGCATCACCCTGCGAGCTGACCGAAACATATTCTCCCGCCGCCATCGACATTGCCCCGGCAACCAGACCGGCCACTCCCGTGATCAAAATGCTTTGTTGCGACGCCCCGGCAGCGGCCACGCCTGTGATCAGGCTGGCGGTAGAAACGATGCCGTCATTCGCACCAAGGATTGATGCGCGCAGCCATCCTATGCGGTCGACAACATGGCGTTCAAGATGCAGCCGTGCCATTGCTTCAATATTGCAGTTTCAGACCCGGTCGGCTCCAGCGCGTCTTCACCAGCCGTCCGCTACCGGACAAGGTTATATAGGCGTCCATCATGTCCGCGCCGCCAAAGGCAATGTTGGTGGTGAAAATATCATCTGTCGGCACAAATTCGACCAGTTCGCCCTGCGGTGAAACCACGCTGATCCCGCATTCGCCGATGGTGGCAACACAGATATTGCCATTGGCCTCCATGGCGAGGCTATCGAAGAATTTATAGCCAGCTGGCCTGTAGAGCGGGATGCCGGGCCCGCCGGGGCCTGCGGCATCATCGACCTTGCCGGGGGCAATGATGTTGAACTGAGTCAGCCGGCACGTATAGGTTTCAGCGGCATATAGCCTGGTCCCGTCGGGTGAAATGCCCACGCCATTGGGATTGTAGCTTGGGAAAATCACTTCCTCCAAATGGCTGCCATCGGGCTTTGCGTAGAATATGCCGACAATATCATGGCACCGTGCGGCATAATCGACTTTGCCATGGTCAGTGAACCAGAAGCCACCATGTGCATCGAACATGATGTCGTTGGGGCCCCGCAAGCTACAGCCGAAATCCCCTGATTTATAGAGTATCTCCACCGCGCCGGTGTCGATATCGATCCGCTCAATCCGTCCGCCCGAATAATTATGGGCAATGCCGTGCGGGGCCAGATATCCGCCCGCTTCCTGATATTCAAAGCCGCCATTGTTACAGCAATACAGCTTTCCGTCCGGGCCAAGCGCAAGGCCATTGGGTCCGCCGCCCGGCGTTGCTACCGTCTGTTTTGAACCATCGGGCCATACCCGTGTGATCTTGCCCTGCTCGATCTCGGTCAGGATGATGCTGCCATCCGCCATGACCACCGGGCCTTCGGGGAAACGCAAACCATCGGTGATCGTTTCGAATCGTTCCATATCTCTCTCCCTTGGCATCAGGCTGGCAGCGACGGCGGGCGATGAAAAGCCTTTTTGACCGACGTCAATGACATTGCGGTCCGCTTCGGCGCAAATGGGGCTTCTACCAAGCGGGAGACTCATGATGAAATCGCTGATGCTGCATGTTGCCCATGATGACGGTTTTGAAGGCCGGTTGCAGGCCGGACTGGATATCGCGCGTCATTTTGATAGTCATATCAAGCTGGTCCAGCCAGCGCTGGCGCAGGAATTTGTGGCCTTTGACATGGCCGGCGGCGCGCATTTCGTCGCGCAGGCCTTTGAAGCGGCTGAAAAAGCAAGAGCAGAGCTGAGAGCAAAGATCGAGACTGATCTGGGCAATGAAGGTATCAGTTGGGACTGGCAGACCATTGATGGCAGCTCACGCGTCGGCATCTTGGCGGAAGCGGCGCGGCTTTCCGACCTTGCCATCCTTTCGCTTGATACCGACAGGCGGGGTGTAAGCCAGCCAGGACGTCTGCTGGCGGGCGATCTGGCGATCAGCAGCCGTACGCCTGTGCTGGCCGTGCCACCGGGGCACCAAGGGCTGGATTTTGGAACCGCCATAGTCGCCTATGAAGGTGGACCGGAGGCGTCCTATGCGTTGCGCTGCGCTATGCCCTTACTGGCTGCCTGCAATCGGGTAATTCTGGCGCAAGTTAGCAGCGATGGCAGCGATTATCCGCAGGTCGACGCTGCAAATTATCTGGCGCAGCATGGGGCAAAAGTGCAGGTTGAACCCATTGCAGCTGCCGGCCGCACTGTCGAAGAGCAACTGGTCGCCGCAGTCAGCGATTTGGGAGGCGATTTTCTTGTAATGGGTGCCTATGGCCACAGCCGCTGGCGCGAAGCTTTATTTGGCGGAGTCACCCATTATGTGTTGGCCGAAACCAAAGTGCCGGTGCTGCTGGCGCATTAGACTGCACAATAATCATGCCGCAATATTAGGCTGCGAGTCGCGCTGACCGTTGTTTCGCAGGAACTGTGTCTTTCACCCGGCGCTTGGCTGCATAAAGCGCTTCATCGGCGCTATGCAGCAACTGCTCAACGCTGCTACCATGCTGCCCATAAACGGCAAAGCCCAGGCTGGCACCAAAGCGCAACCGCTTTCCACCCAGTTCCAGTGGGCGACACAGCGTTCCAAGCAAGGCATTGGCTCGGGCCGAGCATTCGGCCGCATCGCCGACACCACGAAACAGGGCAATGAATTCATCGCCGCCCAGACGACCGACTTCGTCCCCCGTATCCACGGCTTCGCATAGGCGTTCCCCGATTGCGCAGAGCAATTGGTCGCCAATATGATGGCCCATGCTATCATTGACCTGTTTGAAGCCATCAAGGTCAATCAGGGCAACGGCAAAGCTGTTACCGTCTGCGACCTCATCATCAAGTGCAGCCATGGTTGCACGGCGGTTGGCCAGCCCTGTCAGCGGATCCGTCAATGCCAGTCGCCGATTTGCATCGGCAAGCAACAAGCTACTTATCAGCTGATCATATTGTTCGGCGACAAATCGCACCATCAAAAGGCCTACGCTGATCATCGCCACTCCCAACATCTGAGCCTCAAACGGGCCAATCAGGATCATCGCAATCGAACTGGGGAACAGGCCAACCAGCACGGTCCCAATCGCCGCCGGGCGCAAAGTGTAAAGGCAATGCGCGATGGATGTGGCGCCAAAACCCAGTGACATGGGGATAAGCAGGATCGATTGGAATGTGCCAGCGACAAAGGTGTAAGTGGTCGCAAATGCCAGTGCGACCATCATACCCAGCGATGCCGCGATATTCACCCGCAGCAGCTTGGCAATGTCCGCAGGATTTACGGGTCGACGGAGCCGACGAACCCACATGGCGATCCGCACAACACAATAGACCACGATTGAAGACATCCACAAATAGCTGGATGGCGGCATGCCATCATGGGCGCAGACAGCCATGATGATCAGCGTGTTCAGCGCCGCCACCGAAAGCAGCATCGGCACTTGTTTGCGAACGCTATCGAATTGGGCCTGTTGAAGTGCAGCCTGAATATGCGCAGGGGCAACTGGCGATAGCCATTGCCAAAGCCCTGTCAAAAAACCGTTTTTTGCTGTTTCGTGCCCCATCAGCCAAGACTAGGAAAAGATGGTAAACGGCAGGTTAAATGCCAGCCCATTGCAAACAAGGCTTGGCGCGTCCGACAGCCCGTGCCAGTCAGGCAGTGGGAGGGCGGATAATGACACAGACCAGCGGAACAGAGCAGCGCCCCATGGGTCTGTGGATGGCGCTCGCCCTGGTTATGGGCAGCATGATCGGCTCTGGTGTCTTCCTGCTGCCGGCAAGCCTTGCTCCGCTCGGCTGGAATTCTGTGATCGGATGGCTGATCACCGTTGCCGGATCGCTGTGCGTCGCAGCCGTCTTTGCGCAGCTGTCGCGTGCCTTGCCAAAGGCTGGTGGGCCCTATGCCTACACCCGCGCTGCCTTTGGCGATGGCGCAGGCTTTGCCATTGCTTGGGCCTATTGGATTTCGATGTGGGTTGGCAATGCCGCCATCGCGACAGGAGCAGTCAGCGCGTTGAGCAAAATAATCCCCGCCGTGGGTGCACCGGGGGTATCAGCAGCCATTACCGTCGCCATTGTCTGGTTTTTCACGATCATAAACATCATGGGCACCAAACTTGCCGGGCAAGTGCAGCTCGTTTGGACAATCCTCAAGATTCTGCCGCTGGTGGCCGTGATTGGCCTTGCCGCCTGGATATTGGCCTCCACAGGCGCGGCCAGCGTCCGGCCCTTTGCGGCGAGCGAGCTTAGTCTTTCTGCGATCTCCTCTGCGACGATCCTGACGCTTTGGGCGATGCTGGGGCTGGAAACGGCAACGGTGCCTGCTGATAAAGTTACTGATCCAGAACGCACCATAGCGCGGGCCACTCTGCTGGGCACTGGTGGGGCAGGGATCGTCTACATTTTGGTCTGTTCGGCCGTCGTGCTGATGCTTCCGGCTGCCGTAACGGCGGCGTCACCGGCACCATTTGCCGAATTTGTCGAAACCTTTGGTGGCAACAGCAATGCAGGACTGATCATTGCTGCCTTTGCCGCAATCAGCGCGCTGGGGGCGCTCAATGGCTGGGTGATGTGTCAGGCCGAGCTTCCGGCAGCCATGGCGCGTGACGGGCTATTCCCTGCCTTCATGGCCAAGGCCGCGCCCAATGGCACGCCGCGCAATGCGCATCTCTTTACCACCAGCTTGCTCACCATTGTCATCCTGATGAATGCCAGCCGATCAATGCAGGCCATGTTTGAGTTCCTGATCATACTTACCACATCGATTGTGCTTGTCATGTATCTGGGCAGCGTTTTCGCCGCGCTGCGCCTGCGGCATACCGGGCATTTGACGGCAGGCGCCTCCTTCCCGCTGATCCTGACACTGGCGGCAATATATGCGCTTTGGACCATTTACGGCGCTGGGTGGGAGGCGCTGGGCTGGGGGATTGCGCTTCTCCTCGCGGGCTTGCCGGTTTTTTGGGCGATGCGGCTTTCAAAGCGGCGCGCAGCGGCGTAGGGAAGCCGCGAACACCCACAAACGGATCCTCCCATGACACAGACTTACGAAGCGGAGCTCGCATTCCTGATCAACGGCCAATGGCGCAAAGGCGAAGGCCGGGAGACACTGCCCGTATTGAACCCTGCGACAGGAGAGGCAATCGCGCAACTGCCCGTGGCGACCGAGGCCGATCTCGACGAGGCGCTGGCGGCCGCCCAAAAGGGTTTCGAGCTTTGGCGTGCAACCGACGTGAATATGCGCGCCGCTGTGTTGCACAAAGCAGCGGCCCTGATTCGCGAACGGGCAGAGGCCCTATCGGTGTGGCTAACCATGGAGCAAGGCAAGCCGCTGGCTGAATCGCGTACCGAAATCCTCTCCTGCGCGACTGTCTTTGAATTTTGTGCTGAGGAAGCCAAGCGCAGCTATGGCCGCGTCGCCATCCGTCCCGCAGGGCAGCGGGCATTAGTGCTGAAGCAACCGGTTGGCCCGGTGGCATCACTGACGCCGTGGAACTTCCCTGCTTCGCTGATGTCGAAAAAGGTTGCGGCCGCACTGGCCACGGGTTGCTCCGTGATTGCAAAGCCCGCTGAGGAAACACCCGGATCGACTAGCGGCATAATCCGCTGTTTGGCCGACGCGGGCATTCCGGCCGGTGTGGTGCAGTTGGTGTTCGGCGTGCCTGACATGGTCAGCCGCCAACTGCTTGCCTCGCCCGTAATCCGCAAGCTGAGCTTCACGGGTTCGACTGCCGTCGGCAAGCATTTGATGAAGCTCGCTGCCGATGGGCTGAAGCGGGTGACGATGGAATTGGGCGGCCACGCCCCGGTGCTTGTCTTCGACGACTGCAATCTGGAAAAGACGCTCGATATCGTCGTCACGCAGAAGTTCCGCAATGCGGGACAGGTCTGCATTTCGCCCACGCGTTTCTATGTCCAGCAGGGGATATATGATCGCTTTGTCGCCGGGTTCAACGAACGCACGGGCAAGGTGAAAGTGGGCGATGGCCTCGCGGCTGACACCATCATGGGCCCGCTTGCCAACCCCCGCCGTCCCGTTGCGGTTGGCGCCTTGATCGACGATGCGGTGGCCAAAGGCGCTCGGCTTGGCACGGGCGGCCATGCCGGGGATGAGGGCGGCTTCTTTTACCGCCCCACCGTCCTGTCCGACGTACCGCTGGAGGCCGACATCATGTCGAACGAACCTTTTGGCCCAGTCGCGTTGATCCGGCCCTTCGGGACTTTCGAAGAAGCCATCGAACAGGCTAACCGCCTGCCCTTCGGCCTTTCCGCCTTTGTGCACACCGAAAACGGCCGCACCGCGAATATGGCAGGCGATCTGATCGAATCGGGCATGGTTGGCATCAACACTGCTGCGATCAGCATGGCTGACATGCCCTTTGGCGGGGTGAAGGATTCGGGCTTTGGCAGCGAAGGCGGGCCGGAGGGCCTTGAAAGCTATTATGTGACGAAAGCCATCCATCAGGCATGAGCCGGCAGCTGTGAAGCGCCCGCTTTATCTTGCCGCGGGCTTGCTGTCGGTTGGCGCTGGAGCCATTGGCATCCTCTTGCCGATTGTCCCTACCGTCCCATTCCTTATCCTCGCCGCCTTTTGCTTTGCGCGCAGCAGCCCGGCATTAGAGGCGCGGATCATGAACCATCCAATCTATGGCCCACCCATCCGCACCTGGCGCGAAAGGGGCGCAATCAGCAGGCAAGGGAAGCTTGCGGCGACAGCAGCCTTTATCGCCAGCATCATTTTTGGTTATTTCACCTTAGATGGCTATTGGCTGTTTGCACCGCCTGTGATTGCTGCCATTTGCCTCAGCTGGCTTTGGACGCGACCTGAAGCCTAAATCGCCGCATCGCGGACGACTGCGACACCCGCCTCGCGCTGCGCCTTAAGCTCTTGCTTCAGCGCTGCTGGATCGCGCGCAAAGATAAAGCCGAAACTGACGCCACCTTCCTTACCAATGGTTGCATGGTGGAGCTTGTGCGCCTGAACCAGCCGCTTGGCATAGCCGCTTTTCGGCACCCAGCGGAAATAGCGCTGATGGACAAGGCCATCATGCACCAGCGTATAAATGATACCATAGCCCAAAATGCCCAGGCCTATCCATGTCGCGGGCTCCCAGGCTCTTTCACCCATCACGAGTGGCGAACCCAAGGCAAACATGGAGATACTCATTGCCGCCCCTACGATGCCGTAAAGATCGTTTTTTTCCAGAATATTATCATGCGGCTCATGATGGTCACGATGCCATGCCCAGCCAAAGCCGTGCATGATATATTTATGGCTGGACCAGGCAACAAACTCCATGGCCACTATCGTTGCCAGCACAAGGAATAGGATGCTCCAAATCGACATGGTCAAAGTTATAGCGACCTATTCCGCCTTCGGAAAGAAATAGGCTGCAATATCGGCACCGATCCGTGCGGGGCGCAATGTTTCTGCATCGATGCAGCACCAGCTGGACTTCACCACCGCCAACACATCTTCCCCGCGCTGAATGACGGTTTCATAAAAGGCGCGTGCGCCGTGGATGCTTTCCAGCACGACGTTGGCGACGACATCATCTTCCAGAAATGCCGGTTTGCGGTAGGTGATCTCATGCTTGAGGGCCACCCAGGCACGCTGCGCCACCGCATCCGGCGGGGCCAATTTGCGCCAATGTTCAAGCACAGCATCCTGCACCCAACCGAGATAGCGGCTGTTATTCACATGCCCCATAAAGTCGATATCTTCAGGGATGATCTTGATAGGAAAAAGATGGGAGAGTGTCGTCATTATGAATCGCTTATAGGCGTAGATTATTACAATTTCCAGAACCGGCAAAAAATAAGCTTGCTTGCAAAGCTGGGTTTGCTGTGCCTTAGCCGCATGATGACCAAGCCACGCACACTCTATCAGAAAATCTGGGATGCGCATGTCGTAGAGCAGCGCGAAGATGGCACCTGCATCATCTTCATTGACCGGCATTTGGTGCATGAAGTCACCAGCCCGCAGGCCTTTGAAGGGCTGCGCGCGGCTGGACGCAAGGTGCGGCGGCCGGATCTGACGCTGGCAGTGCCCGACCATAATCTGCCGACAACGGCACGGCGCGATGCCAGCGGCAACCGCATCCCCATCGCCGACCCCGAAAGCGCACAGCAGCTTGCGGCGCTGGAGGTCAATGCCCCTGCCTTCGGCATCCGCTATATCGGCGATGCCGACCGCGAGCAGGGCATCGTCCATGTCGTCGGGCCGGAACAAGGCTTCTCGCTGCCTGGCACTACTATCGTTTGCGGCGATAGCCATACCGCCTGCCATGGCGGCCTCGGCGCGCTGGCATTCGGCATTGGTACCAGCGAGGTCGAGCATGTGCTGGCGACGCAGACTTTGCTGCTCAAGCAATCCAAATCGATGGAAGTGCGGGTTGAGGGCAGCCTTGGCGCGCACGTTTCGGCCAAGGATGTGGTGCTGCACATCACCGGCGTGCTCGGCGCGGCTGGCGGCAGCGGCTATGTGATCGAATATAGCGGACAGGTGATCCGCGACCTCAGCATCGAGGGGCGGCTGACCATCAGCAACATGGCGATCGAACATGGCGCACGCGCCGGGCTGTGCGCACCCGATGAGAAGACCTTTGCCTATCTGAAAGGCCGCCCGATGGCACCCAAGGGTGCGGATTGGGATGCGGCTGTGGCTTACTGGCGTACCCTGACCACCGATGAGGGCGCGGCCTATGACAAGGTGGTGGTGATCGATGCCGCCGATATCGCGCCGAGCGTTACCTGGGGCACGTCGCCCGAAGATGTGCTGCCCATCACAGGCATGGTGCCTGATCCTACAAGCTTTGCCGATCCCTCAAAACAGGAAGCAGCCGCCAAGAGCCTCGCCTATATGGGCCTGACCCCCGGCACACCGATGACCGCAATCGAGGTGCAGAATATCTTCATCGGCAGCTGCACGAACAGCCGCATCGAAGACCTGCGCGCCGCCGCCGCCGTGCTCAAGGGGCGCAAGAAGGCCGCCAATATTCGCTGGGGAATTGTCGTACCGGGCTCGGGGCTAGTGAAGGCACAGGCCGAAGCCGAAGGCCTCGACCGCATCTTTTTGGACGCAGGCCTGGAATGGCGCGAACCCGGCTGCTCCGC
>CAYVQO010000047.1:0-14916 GCA_964452835.1 uncultured Sphingorhabdus sp.
CGGTAACGCGGCTCGCTGTCCATCTTCTCGCCCGGCAGATCGGAGGAGATGATGTTGATGTTGAGCCGTCCTCCCGCAATCTGGTCGAGCGTCGCAATCTGCCGCGCCAGTTGCGGCGGCCAGCTTTCCCCGATGCGCACAGCCATCAATAATTTGATGCGGGAAGTCAGGGTGGCAATGGCGCTGGCAAAGGCCGTGGTGTCCAGCCCCAGCGCATAGCCAGAGGGCAGCAGGATATTGTCAAACCCGCCTTTTTCCGCCGCAAGCACGATGTTGCGGCAATGCTCCCAGCTGCTTGCAAGCATGGGATCGGGTACGCCCAGAAATTCATAATCATCGTCGCACAGCGCCGAGAACCAGCTGATTTCCAGTTTTCCAGTCATGGCAGCGCTACTCCCCGTGCAGCGACCAGTACCGCATACCAATCGGCTCGGGTCCATTGGATTTTATAGGCGTCTGCAGCCTCTGCAATGCGCGCTGGATTTTGCGAACCGACAATTGGGATTGGTCGTGCCGGATGTGCCATGATCCAGCTATAGGCGGCCGCCGTCCGCGATACGCCGTGCGCTGCGGCCACACCCGACAGGGCAGCTGCTACCGCCTGCTCGCGCTCGGTCTTGGGATCAGCAATCCGTCCGCCACCCAATGGCGACCAAGCGAGGACAGCCATGTCCATTGCCATCGCCTGATCCAGCTCCCCATTTTCGACGCAATCGATGCGAAGGGGCGACAGTTCGGGCTGGCTGGTGACAATCGGCACTGGAGAATATTGCGCCAGCACAGCAATCTGGTCCTTGGTGAAATTGGAAACACCAAAGGCGCGGACTTTCCCCGCCTTCACCGCGCCTTCAATGGTGCGGGCAATTTCCTGTGGGTGCGTAAGCACATCGGGGCGATGGATTTGCCACAGGTCAACCTGCTCCACCTTCAAACGGCGCAGGCTGTTGTCGATGGCTTTGTTTAGATAGGCGGCACTGCTGTCATAAGGGACAGGCGGGGTAATCCCGCCCTTTGTCGCCAACACCATCTTGTCCCGCAGGCCGGGATTTTCTGCAAATACTTCGCCCAGCAATTCTTCTGCTGCGCCAAAGCCTTGCTCGCCAAAGCCGTAAATGTCGGCTGTGTCGAACAGCGTGATCCCTGCGTCAAATGCGGCATGAACCAGCTCGGTCGCGCTGGCGACATCCTGTCCGGCAAAACGCCACATGCCCCAGGCCAGGCTTGAGATTTCGATGCCGCTGCTGCCCATTGGGCGGGTTGCGGGCGGGGTGGGGAGGTTGCTCATGCGGTTTCACTCTTCCTTTTAATAATCGGTTTGCTGCGCGGGGCGGCCACGGACTCGCGGGTAATCAGATCATGGGGCAGGCGGCGATGCTCTATTCCGCCATCGCCAAGCAACAGCTGGGTGGCGGTATCGGCAAGCTCGCGCACTGGCTGGCGGATGGTGGTCAGCGGTGGCCAGACGACCTGCGCCAGCGTGGTATCGTCGAACCCTGCGACCGACAGCATTTCGGGGACCGGCACATGGTGGCGGTGCGCGACGGCTAGCACGCCCGATGCCATATCATCATTTGAAGCGAAGATCGCGGTGGGCGGATTGGACAGCGCCAGGAATTTCTCCGCCGCCGCCTTGCCGCTATCGAAATCGAACTCTCCCGGCTCTACCAGCTCGGCATCAACGGTCATCCCGGCCCGTTCCAGCGCCCGCCTGTAACCCTTTAGACGGTCTTCGCTGGCAAGGTGGTTAGGGTGGCCTTTGATGAAACCGATCCGCCTATGTCCGGCATTGATCAAATGCGTGGTCATATCATCGGCGGCCTGCACATCATCCATGAAGACGGAGCTGGTGAGCGCGTGGTTGGTGCCGGGCGAAATGCGCACAAAGGGGATATTCAATGCCTCAAGCGTTGCCAGCACCGGCTGGCAATCGGTCACAGGTGATGACAGAATCACGCCATCCACATGCGTCTCGCGCACCAGCCCGCGCACCTGCTCACCAATTTTGGGGTCAGCGACATCAACCGGCTGGGCAATCAGCCGCAGCCCTTCCGCATTGCAGCGGTCCCAGCAGCCCATCATGATCTGGTGCATATAATGGGGCGAATGGTTATCATAGATCAGCGCAACCTGGCCCGATTTGGTGCCAGCCAGCACGCGAGCGGCGACGCTGGGCACAAAGTTCAATTCAGCCATTGCGGCCTGCACCTTGGCCCGCATCTCGGCGCTGACATAGGGATGGTCGTTTAGCACCCGGCTGACCGTTTTAACTGCCACACCGGCAAGGGCGGCGACATCTCGGATATTGGCGCGTGTGCCCATCATGCAAATTCCTGCCGCAGCTGCGCAAAAAGCGGGGCGAACGCGCTGTCACTGCGGTAGGCAACCGGTGGCTTGCCAAAGGGGGCGTCGAACCAGATTTTGTCCGCGGGCAAGGCAGAGCCAGTCCAGAAATCAGCCCAGCCGTCGCTTGGGACGATGACATTGCGCCCGCTGACGCCTGCCTCGATCACCGGCGCGACCAGCAGGTCCGAACCGTAAAGATATTGGTCTTGCACAGCGTGCAGCGCCGGGTTGTCATAATGTAGGAACAATGGACGCTGAGCCGGAAGCCCGCTTGCCTGCCCCTCATCAAGCACATGGCGAACATAGGGCACAAGCCTTGCGTGCAGTTGGCTCATCCGCCCAAAATGGGCCAGCAATTCGGGCGTTGAATCGATTTGCAGATTTTCATCGGGCCGGTTGCCTTCATGGCTACGCATCACAGGAGTGAACGCGCCAAGATCGATCCAGCGATGGAGCAACTCGTCTGTGCGGACATTGCCCAGCAGGCTGGTATAGCCACCAACATCATGGTGGCTAACCAGATTGCCAACCAACCCCGAAGATAGGGCAGCGGTAATCACGGTGCCAATCCCGTCATGCCGGGTGAAGTCGACGCTCTGATCGCCTGCCCAAAGCAAGGGGCAGTGGGCCTGTACACCAGAGAAGCCAGCGCGCATGAAGAAAGTCGCGTCTCCTGTCTTTCCCCGCCGGGCAATGGCATCCGCATTGACCTTCGCCCACAGCACCGGCCAGCGGTTGTGCGCTTCCATGGGATCGCTGCCATCAAACAGGCGGATGTCTGTTGGCAGATATTCGCCAAAATCGGCCATCCACCCGGACAGGCCGAAATCCAGCATCTCGCGCCCGATAATGCGGTCGGCAAACCAGTCGGCGGCGGCGGGATTGGTGAAATCAACGACGCCGCAGTCAAATTCGCCGAAATCAACCAGGGCCACATCGTCACTGTCCTGCCGCAGCGCGAAAAAGCCTTTCGCCGCCCCTTCGGCAAATAGCGAAGCATCATCGGCGATATAGGGGTTCACATAGCCCAGAAAGCGAATGCCGCGTTCGGCTAGCGCTGAAATTCTTTCAGGCAGATCGGGGTAGCGCGTCGCATTCCATTTCCAATCCCAGAACAGGCGACGTCCAAAGCTGGTTTCGCGGATGCCGCACCAATCCTCGCACCACAGCCCACTGATCTTTGCGCCTGCCTCGGCATATTTCTCCAGCCTGGCAAAGCTGTTGTCGCTTTCTTTCAGGCCGACAATTGCCCCTTCGATCGCCCAGTCGGGCAAGGCTGCGGCTTTGCCGAAACGGTCTGAAAGCGCAGATACCAGATTGATTAGATTGTCGGCGGTGAAAAATTCGAGCGAGAGCCGATCCGCCCAGCATTCATAGCTGGTCTTGTCGCTGGTCAGATCAAGCGCAGACCAGTGCGTGCAATTGCTGTGTACGGCATAATGGGCTGAACTAAGCCATGTCGGTTGCGGGTAATTGGTGGTCCAATAATCCCCCCCCGCATTGCCAAGCGCATCAAGCTGCTGTGTGAGCGCTGTCGATTTGTCGCGACCAACGCCCGGTTCCGATGTCCAGAAGGGGAAACGGCGCCCATTGAGGAGCAAATAGGACATTTGCTCGCCGCCGCCCCAAATAGACTCAGCGGGATCTCGGGGAAAATTGACCCAGATACGATTTGCGTCCGGATGATTGCAGACAATATCCAGCCTAGCCTTGCCATTGTCGAGATGTACGGTCGCCGTGGCTGAGAACTCAGGCTTGGCGGATGACCATAGCCGGATCTGGGCATCGTCCATGGCGCACCGATCGAGCTGCAACCGTTCTGCGACTGCATCCTTGATCTCGAAATTGCCGCGATACATTGCGACATCCGCCTGCCCAATGCCAAGTTCCAGCGCAGGCGCAGTGACATCATGGCGCAGTAATGTGACAGCGCCAGCGCGCAGCACAAAGCCATCATCCGTCATGTCAAAAGCGAGCTGCATGCCGCTCGGTTCCCTCACAAACTGGCTATGGCACGAATGTCACACTCGCCCAAAACAGGGCTGTCCTGCTATATGACACCGCTTGACATATCAAGGGGCATTGGGCACATCCGGCGCACAGAAAACAAATATGGCCCCAAAATTGCGGCCCAGCATGTCACGGGAGAATATCATGTCAGCGACCACCCGCATTTCACGTATCGCGTTTTTTGGAGCCTCTGCGCTTGCCATCAGCGTTTCAGCCCCAGCTGCCGCGCAGGTTGAGGAAATTATCGTCACCGCCCAAAAGGTTGAGGAAAATGTGCAGGATGTGCCCATTGCCATCACGGCTGTCACAGGCGATGCACTGCTGGAGTCGGGCACGAACAGCCTTGAAGATCTAGGCCAGCTCGTTCCCTCAGTCACCTTCCGCAAGGGCACGACCAACGCCAACTCCGCCGTCATCCTGCGCGGCGTAGGTACTGTGTCCTTCTCTATTGGCGCAGAGCCCAGCGTGTCAACCGTTGTGGACGGCGTGGTACTCAGCCGTTCGGGTCAGGCCTTTGCCGATCTGGTTGAAATCGACCGTTTGGAAGTGCTGCGTGGTCCGCAAGGTACGCTGTTCGGCAAGAACGCGTCGGCTGGCCTGATCAACATCGTGTCCAAGGGCGCGACTGATAGCCTTGAAGGCGAAGCAACGCTGGAAGCCTATGAGGGCAATGAATTCCGCGCCCGCGCCACCATTTCCGGGCCGATCGCCGATGACCTTGGCTTCCGCGTTAATGCTTTTGCTGGCGGCTATGCCGGCAACATCACCAACGTTGCTGCCAACCAGACGCGTGATGAGAAAATCAACGGTTACAAGCGCGTCGGCTTTCGCGGGCTGCTCGATTATGATGGTGGCCCGGCACGGGTAAAGATCATTGCCGACTATTATGAAGCCGATGATGATTGCTGCGGCGAAGTCACGGGCGTTTCGCGCGGTGCCGTGCTTGATGCCGAACTGAACCTGCCCGGCGGTGTGGCGCAGGGTGAGGATCAGCGTTTCGTCAATCACAACCTCGTCACCCAGTCGCTTGACCGGCAATGGGGCATTACCGTCAATGGCGATTTCGACGTGTTTGAAAGCCACACGCTAAGCGCCATATACGGCTATCGCAGCTGGCATAACCGCGAACTGCGCGAAGGTGACTTCCTGCCACGCGCAATTGTTGGCACGCCCCAGTTGCACGACAATGGCTTTGTCGAAACTGATCAGCAGTCGATTGAAATCCGTCTGGCGTCGGATCAGTCAAAGCCGTTCAAATATCAGGTCGGCGGTTTCTACTGGGTATCGGAAAACACGCAGGACTTTACCCGCGATGCCATTCGCTGCGCCACCTCCACTCTGCCGGCTGACCCGCGCACGGGCGCTGTGCCCTGCAACACTGCCGACACTGTCAACACGGTATTCCCGACCGCAACCTCGAATAGTCTGGTCGATATTGAGAATTATGCCGTCTTTGGTCAGGCGACCTATGACTTTACCGATTGGATTGGGCTGACCGTCGGCTTGCGCTGGACGCATGACTCGATTGACTATGTCCACCGCCGTTTCCCCGCAATCAACCGCGCAACCGGCCTGCGTCTGCCTGCCAGCGCGCTTGGCGGCACGGGTGTAAACGTCAATCCGGCTGGCGGTCTCAGCACCTCCAACCCTCCGGGCAATGACACTGTGCTGTCAACGGGCTCGTCGAGCAACAGCAACATTTCGGGCAAAGCAGTGCTGACTGTAAAGCCCAGCGATGATTTGATGCTCTATGGCAGCTATACCCGCGGCTATAAGGGACCGGCGTTCAACGTCTTTTTCAACCACACAGCGCCGACAAACTCGACGCCGATTGATGAAGAAACCTCGGACTCGTTCGAATTGGGTTTCAAGAGCCAGTTTGCCGATCGCCGGATCCAGCTGAACGCAGCTCTGTTCCAGGCAACCTATGACGGGTTCCAGGCGAACAATTTCGTGCTGCTGAACGGTACGACGATCACAAACCTGACCAATGCCGGCACGGTGCGGACCAAGGGTTTTGAAGTTGATATCATCGCCAATCCAGTCGATGGGCTCGATCTCTTTGCCAATGTCGCCTATGCCGATGCGCGGGTACGCCGCTTCAATCCCAACCCGCTAACCAACGCGCCAGACGCGCGCAACGGCACAAAATTGCCGCTAGCGCCCGAATGGAGCTGGAACATTGGGGCGGCTTATGAATCGGCGCTCAATGTCTTTGGTGCCGAGGCCAAAATCTACCTGCGCACCAACTATAGCTATACCGATGATCAATTCTCTGATCTGGGCCAGGGTGGCCCCATCGACAGCTATGGCTTGTGGAATGCCAGCATCGGCTTCTCAGACGCAGATGATAACTACCGTGTGACCTTCATGGTCCGCAATATCAGCGATGAAAGCTATGTGCTGCTGAACACCAGCGCCGGTCAGCGCCTGCATATTCCGCGGGATGCAGACCGTTATGCCGGGGCCAGCATCCGGTTCAATTTCTAAAGGACAAAAAACCGGCAAGACCCTTTGGGTCACCTGAAAGGCGCGTGGAGGCAAAAGCTTCCAGCGCCTTTTTTGTTGCTGGCGATGTGGGAAGGAAAGTCAGGACGGGCGGTGCGAGACCAGAGAAGCAACCCGCCCGTCCATGACTTTTGTGGGGGTGTTGAACGATCATAACAATGCAGATCCCGTGCCAGTTTCTTGCTGGCCAAAGATTTCAATGCGTTACTTGGTTTCGCCCGGGTTAACCTTTTTCACGCTGTAAGTTTTCCCGACATTTTATCCTGTTGACCTTGCTGCCCCCGTGATTCATCTAGGGGCAATGAGCGAAAACAATGACACTCCACCGGACAACCAATCCCCCGACAATGAGACGATGCGGGAGGTAAAGCGAGCCAAGGCCCGAAAGGAGGCCGCTGACAAGAAAGGCGGCCTTGGTTGGAAAACCGCGGCCGGGATCGGCATTGGATCAGCCGCGCTTGCCGCAGCGCTGATCTACGCCAGCAAGGCGCGTAAGAAGGACGATTGATCTCGGTATGACCAAAACCCGCCTGTTTGGCGCAGTCGCGCTTGCGGCTGCCTCGTCCCTGCTTACACTTACACCCACCCCGCTGCTCGCTGCCAAGCCCAAAGCGCCGCCAAAGCCGGTACTGACCTGCAAAATCAAGGGCGCTGATGGGTTTAGCTACACCATCATAAAGGTAGGCAAGGGCGACAAGCCCGGTGCCGATGCCCGGGTGGAAGTCAATTATAGCGGGCGGCTAAGGGCGGATGGCAAGGAGTTTGATTCCGGCCAGGCGGCGAAGTTCAAGGTGGGGCAAGTCATCCCCGGCTTTGCCCAGGGGTTGCAGCTGATGCAGCCCGGCGGCAAGTACCGGATCTGCATACCGGCGGCGCTAGGCTATGGCGCAGAGGGTGCTGGCGACGACATTCCGCCTAATTCCGATCTTGTGTTTGAGGTGGAGCTGCTGTCCTTCACCACGCCACCGCCCAAGCCAATGGTTCCGGTGGAGGCGCGTGGCTGCACGCTGACCACGTCATCGGGTCTTTCCTATGCCATTGCTCGTGCTGGAACGGGGCGCAATCCGACCGAGGCCGATATGGTGCTGATCGATCTGACCACCTTTGATCCCGTAACCGGCGTGATCATGGTACGCGAGGAGTGGGAGAAAATCCCGATGGCGCGCGCGGCACCGCCCTTTTCAGAAGGGCTTGGCCTGATGCAGCCGGGCGCATCATACCGCTTTTGCTTCCCCGCCACTGAGGGTTCAGAGGGTGAAAAAATGCCAGCGATCAACATCATTGTCGATATGATCGATATACGACCTGTGCCGGTGGTTCAGGACTGAACGCTCAACTCAGCAAAACCACCGGGCTGTCGGCGCGCCAGTGCATGCTGACCTTATCGTCCCAAGTGAAGTCCTCCTGATCATGGCGCGACAGGTTGGGGCGGCTGACACGGATCATTGCGCCTGAGTCCAGCTGGATTTCAAACAGCGTGATGTCACCCAGATAGCTCATACCCTTTATCTTGCCTCGGGCAAAATTATGTCCCTCTGGTGCGTCTTTGGCCGCGGCCTGAACGGCCTTTCCTTCGCCCGGCACGTGCAAATACATTTTTTCTGGCCGCAGCGCGACCCATACATCGGCACCATGCGGGCCGGTGACGCCGTGGTTGAGATAGACCTTGCCCAACCCTGGGCAGTCGACTGCTGCCTTGTCTGGTTCATCGAGGATCAGCTTGCCTTCGAAAATATTCACTGAACCAACGAAGTCCGCGACGAAACGGTTGGCGGGATATTCATACAGATCGGACGGCGTCGCCAATTGTGCGACTTCGCCCTTGTTGATCACAGCGATCCGGCTTGCCATCGACAGCGCCTCGTCCTGATCGTGCGTTACGGTGACGAAGGTGATGCCAACCTGATCCTGCAAATCGGACAGCTCGAACTGCATTTGAGCACGCAGCTTTGCATCGAGCGCGGAGAGCGGCTCGTCCAGCAACAGCACCTTGGGTCGCATCACCAGACTGCGCGCCAGCGCCACGCGCTGCCTTTGCCCGCCTGACATCTGATCGGGCTTGCGGTCTTCAAAGCCACCCAGACTAACGAGCTGTAGCGCTTCGCGCACCCGTTCCTCGCGTTCGCCGCGACCCACGCCAGCAATCTTCAGCCCGTAAGCGACATTGTCGGCAACGCTCATATGCGGGAAGACGGCATAGCTTTGGAATACCATATTGACCGGCCGCTTGTTCGGCGGGACCCGGCTCATATCCTGCCCGTCGATCAATATCTGGCCCTCAGTCGGCACCTCGAACCCGGCTATCATGCGCAGCAGCGTGGTCTTGCCGCAGCCAGACGGGCCGAGCAGCACAAAGAATTCGCCCGCCATGATGTCGAGCGACACATTGTCGACAGCGGCAACCTTGCCGAAGCGTTTGGTGACATTGCGGATCTGGATGATGGGTTCGCTCATGAGTGGGTTCCGGCGAGCGCCTTTGCGCCCTGTAGTTTCAATGCGACGGCTGTCAGCACCACCGTCAGCAGGATCAGGATGGTTGAGGCGGCGTTGACGTCTGGTGTCACCCCGCGCTTGACTAGCGAATAGACCAGCACCGGGAAAGTGTCGGTCCCCGGCGTGCTGGTGAAAAAGGTGATGACAAAATCATCAAGGCTGAGCGTGAAGGCCAGCAACGCGCCCGAGACCAAAGCCGGTTTAATATGCGGGATCAGCACATCGCGAAACGCCTGCCACTCGCTTGCGCCCAGATCCTTGGCAGCTTCCTCTTGCTCGCGGTTAAAGGTCGCCAGCCTTGCGCGCACCACCATAGCTACAAAGGGGAAGCAGAAGGTGATATGGGCAATAATGATTGCGCCCATATTGAAAGGCCATGGCAACGCGCTGGGCCAGCCAATGGTCGAGAAAAATACGAGAAACGCCACACCAAGACAGATTTCGGGAACGATGATTGGCAACGAAATTGTGCCATCGACCGCGCTTTTCAGCGGAAATCTGAACCGCCAAAGCATCACGGCTGCGAGTGTGCCGATGATCAGGCTGAAGATCGTGGCCAGAAAGGCAATGGTCAGCGAATTGACCATGGCATCCCACAGCTGCTGGTTCTCCCAGGCAATGCCATAATATTTGGTGGTGAAACCGCGCCAGACGACATTGCGTTTGCTGTCGTTGAAACTGAACGCCATCAGCACGAAAAGCGGCAGGTAAAGGAAAAGCATAACCGCGCCCACCCAGCTGCGCATCCATAGCGAACGGGCATATTCCAGTGGTGCTCTGGGAGTGCGGGTGAAAAGGCTCATCAGCGCGCCTCCGGCACTTTTTTGCGCATGCCCTGCAACGCGATCAGGATAAACATGGCATAGATCAAAAGGAAGGACAGCGCTGCGCCAAAGGGCCAGTCATTGGCGCGCTTGAACTGGCGCTCGATCACATTGGCGATCATCTGGCTGTCGGTACCGCCCATCAGGTCAGGCGTCAGATAGGCGCCCAGCGCGGGGATCAGCGTGATCATTACGCCCGCAATAATTCCCGGTGCGGCCAGCGGGACGACGATCTTGAACAGCGTTTTGAGGTGCCCCGCGCCGAGATCGAGGCTGGCCTCGATCAGGCTCTTGTCCAGCCGGTCGAGCGCCGAATAGAGCGGCAGCACCATGAACGGCAGGTGGACATAGACCAGCCCCAGCACCACGGCGAAATTGTTATACAGCAACGGCAGCGGTTCCCATGTCGGCAGCGGCTGCATGCCGACCAGCGTTTTCAGCCAGCTTGCGCCGTTCCATAAACTTTCAAGCCCTGAATTTGCCAGTCCCTGCTGCCCCAGCACAATCATCAGCGCATAGGTACGGATCAGCAGGTTGGTCCAGAATGGCAGCATGATGCCTAGCAGCAGCCAGGGCCGCCATTTCTCGCTGGCAAAGGTGATCGCCATCGCCACCGGAAAACCAATGATCAGGCAGATGAGCGTCACCAGCGCTGCGACCGCGAGGCTTTTCAGGAAAATCCCCAGATAAAGCCATTCAGTCGCCCGTTTGTAATTGTCTAGCGTACCAACAATGTCGATTTCGGTTAGTCCGGCATTGCGGCCAAAGCTGTAGAACCAGACAAAGCCCATTGGGATGACAAAGAACAAAAGCGTCCAGAACAGCGGCAATATGGATACCGCTGTAAAGGGGCGTTTCTGCGCTTTCCAATCCTGTTCGGCCATGTGCCGATCTTTTCAATCAGGCCGCACCAACCCGGGTGAAGGCCTCTTCATAGAGTGGCTGCAGATCAGGCTTGAACTTCGCATATTCGCATTTGCCCAGCACATCGGCGGGCGGGTAGATCGCCGGATTCTTCTTATAGGCATCCCCCATCGCTTCTTTCACCGCGGCGTTGGGTGTCGGATACTGGATGGTCTCGGTAACCTTCTTGCCATTTTCCGCATCGAGAATGAAGTTGATAAAGGCATGCGCATTTTTCGGGTGCTTGGCACCTTTTGGAATGCAGAAATTGTCCGAATTCAGCTGGCTGCCTTCCTTCGGCACGACAAAGGCGATGTCGTCATCCTCAGCCATCAGCTGCGCAATATCGCCATTATATTCCAGCACCAGATCAACTTCGCCCTTGGCCAGCAAATCCTGCCCGTCATCGGCGTGGAATTTGGCGATATTGGGCTTTTGCTTCACCATCATAGCCTCGATGGTTTTAATGTCAGCTGGCGTCAGTGCGTTGACGGATTTGCCCATATATTTGGCATAGAGGCGGAACATGTCACCTGCTTCGGAAAGCACAGCGATGCGGCCTTTATATTGATCGCTGTCAAACAGGACCTTCCAGCTATCGGGTGCGGGGTTCACCTTTGATTTGCGATAGCCAATTCCCAGCACCAGCCAGGTATAGGGGACCGAATATTCGCGGCCTTTGTCATATTCGACATCCATGAATTCTGGCGCAATGTTCTTCAAATTTGGGATCTGCGCCTTGTCGATCTTCTCCAGCATGTCGGCCTGCACCATCCGCTCGACAAAGTCATTGGACGGCACGATCAGGTCGTAGCCGGGATTGCCTGCGCGGAATTTGGCGAACAGCGTGTCGTTGGTTTCAAACAGGTCCATTTTGACATCAACGCCCGACGCGCCTTTGAAATCCTGCAACGTCGTTTCACCCATATAATCGTCCCAATTATACAGGTTCAGCTTGCCCTCTTCACCATTGGCCAGCTTTTTGCCCTCCTTTTCCCCGCATCCGGCAAGCGCGCCGGTAAAGGTCAGGCCGACAGCGGCCACGCCCATGCCTTTCAAAAGCGAACGGCGGTTTGCGGCATTGTCCAAAAGCGTCTTGATATCCATGGCTTTACTCCCCGATTTATGTGGCAGTGCAATATCGTGATGCTGGCTTATTAAGTTTCAGAGTCAACGTCTTTTTTGCAGTTTTTATGCGTTTCTCAGATACCAGTCATAATCCAGCCTTGGCACTTCGCTGAAATAGCGGTCCTGCTCGGTGCGTTTGACGATGCTGTACATGTCAACGAAGCGTTCACCCAGATAGTCGCGGGCAAAATCCGAAGCATGGAAGCGGTCGACGGCAGTGAACCAGTTCGACGGCGGCTTGTCGTCGCCAGAGCTATCGCGCTCATAACCATTGCCGACCACTGCCGGGCCGGGATCGGTCTGGTTTGCCATGCCGTGATGCATGCTCGCAAGAACCGCTGCAACCGCCAGATAGGGATTGGCATCGGCACCGCAGGCGCGGTGTTCGACATGGCGGGTTTTGGGCGCGCCTGCAGGAATGCGGAACGATACAGTGCGGTTGTTTACACCCCATGTCGGGGCGACGGGGGCATAGCTGTTCGCCTTGAACCGGCGATAGCTATTGGCATTGGGCGCGAAGAGCGCGAAGCTATCCCCCACATGCGCGATCATCCCGCCAATGGCATGGCGCAGTGCAGGCGAGCCCTCTGGGTCGTCGCTTGCAAAGATATTGTTGCCGTCTGCGTCATTGACCGAGACATGGATGTGCATGCCGCTGCCCGCTTGATCGGCAAAGGGCTTGGCCATGAAGGTCGCCTCCAGACCATGCTTCTGCGCAGCTGCTTTCACGAGTCTTTTGTACATGATCGCATCGTCGCAGGCGCGCAGCACATCGGGTTTGTAGCAGAGCGTGACCTCAAACTGCCCCGGCGCAAATTCGGAAATTGCGCTTTCCAGCGGCAAGCCCTGCACATCGGTAAAGGCATAAAGATCGTCGAAAAAGGGACGGAAATCCTCCAGTTCGCGCAGTCCGTAAACCTCTACATTGCGCGGGCGATCGCGGTTGTAACCGGGTGAGGCTGGACGGATGCCGCCATCGCGGGCACGGCGCGGATCGACCAGATAAAATTCCAGTTCGACCGCGACCGCAGGCGTTAGCCCCTGTTCGCTGAAGCGATCGACCACCAGCCCAAGCACATGACGCGGATCGAGATCATGCGGGGTTCCGTCCAACTCATAAAAATCGACAAGGAACTGCGCGGCATTGTCGCCCGCCCATGGCGTGCGGACGAGCGTGCCGGGGATCGGCTTCATTGAACGATCAGCATCGCCATCGTCCCAGACCAGCCCGGTCTCAACCGTATCCTGCCCGGTAATGTCGACCACCGTGATCGATCCCGGAAACATCCGCCCGCCTTCATAAACGGCCAGCACCTCATGCTGGCGCAACCTCTTGCCGCGCGGCACGCCGCCCATATCGGTGTAGATCATATCAATGGCGTCGATGTGCGGATTGGCCGCGAAAAAGGCTTCTGCCTCGGATCGAGGCGCGATAATCGCCGATGATTTGGCGCGTTTGATCAAGATGTTCACTCCAATAATTCGCCGACGGCTTCACCAAGTACATGGACCAGCCGGTCCACCTGTTCCTCGGTCGTTGCCGGGGACAAGAGCATCATATTGTGGAATGGCGCAAGCAAAATGCCGCGATTGGCAAGATAGAGGTGGATTGCGGCCTCCAGCGCCGGGCGCATCGCGGCGCGCGCCTCGCTGCCATTTATCGGCGGCTTTTCTGCGCAGACAAACTCAACGCGGGCACCGACCTGAGTCACAATCCAGGGCAGGCGGTGGCCATGGATGACCGTTTCAATTCCCTTCACCAATCGCCGCGCCAATTCCAGCATATGGCGGTACGCATCATGTGTAATCACTTTCCCCAGCATCGCATGCATCGCGCTGATCGCCAGCGCATTCGCCGACAGGGTGGTGCCGATGCCGCTATGCCCCGGCGGGCGCGTGGCGTTGAGCTTCGCCATGCGCCCCGCGACCTCTTCGCTAAAGCCATAGACTGCACAAGGCACACCGCCGCCGATCGACTTGCCTATCACCATGATGTCAGGCTTCGGTCCATAGGCATTGCTGTGCCCGCCATAGCCGGAGGAGATTGTGTGCGTTTCATCGAAGACCAGCAATGTCCCGGTCTGGCTGCACAGCCCACGCAACACATCCAGATAGCCGGGTGCATCGCGGACCATGCCGACATTGGTCATCACCGGTTCGGCTAGCACGCAGGCGATGTCGCCCTTTTTGAGTTCGCGTTCGAGCGCGGCAATATCGTTGAATTCGATAATGCTGGTGGTTGGCAGGATATCAGTCACTTGCCCGATCAGACTGGAGCGCTGGGTCGGCAGGCCGCCCCGCAGATCGACAAACACATCGTCCACAGCACCATGATAGCAGCCGTTGAAGATCAGGACCTTCTTTCGCCCCGTGATCCCCCGGCACCAGCGGATAACAGCCCGGTTGGCTTCGCTTGCCGTTGTTGTCACCTGCCAGCGTGGAAGGCCAAACATGGCACACAGCATGCCGCCAAGTTCTACGCCCCTTTCGGTGGGAAGCATGTAGCTCAACCCCTCACGCGCTTGGGCAGCCAAAGCTTCGGCCAGCGGGGCAGGGGAATGGCCGAACATGCTGGCGGTATCGCCGAGGCAGAAATCATCGAGGGTGCGACCGTCGACAGTGGTCAGCGTCGCGCCTTGTGCAGAGGCGGCCACCAAAGGCACCGGGCTGGGCCAATCGAGCATCCAGTGGAACGGGACACCCTGAA
>CAYVQO010000048.1:0-4634 GCA_964452835.1 uncultured Sphingorhabdus sp.
ATGGATAACCTGACCCACTCGCTCGCTGGCGCCGTACTTGGCCAGATGGGCCTTAAGAAAAAAACTGGCCTGGCCATGCCCACGCTGATTATCGCGGCGAACCTTCCCGATATTGATGCATTTGCGGTGCTGCTTGGCGGACACCAGCATCTGGCATTGCGCCGCGGGATTACGCACGGGCCGATTGCATTGGTGCTGCTCCCGTTACTGCTCTGGGCCATCATGCTCGCGTGGGACAAATGGCGGCCCAGCGAAAAACGTCTACCAGTGCACAGGGGCTGGCTGCTGGCATTGGCTTATATAGGGACGATCAGCCACCCGGCGCTCGACTGGCTGAACAATTATGGCATTCGCCTGTTAGAGCCTTTTTCTTCGCAGTGGTTTTATGGTGATACGATTTTCATCATCGACATCTGGATCTGGGCCGCGCTGATCGCCAGTGTCTGGATTTCGCTGCGTAAGGAAAGGAGAGGGGCCAGCAATTGGCAGCGCCCGGCATGGCTCGGCTTCACTGCCATATGCGCCTATATATTCGCCAATGGCCTGATCACCGAACGGGCTGAACGCATGACGGCCGTCAAGGTCGAGGCGCAACATGGCATCAAGCCGACCCTTGTGGTCGCCAATGCCGTGCCCGTGCAATTCTGGAAGCGCGACATGCAGTGGCGTGATGCAACACGCTATGGCTATGGCTGGTTCAGCCTGCCGAATGACGTGTTTGTGCATGGAAAGGTGCGTCTCCATGATGCCAACAAAGCGGTGCTTTCGCGGATTGCAGCGGAAGACAAGGAAGCGGCTGCGTTTCTTTTCTGGTCCAGAATGCCGATCGTAGAGCGCGATGCCTCGGGAGCCTTCATTGTTCGCGATCAACGCTTTCAGGACCCGCGTGTGGGCGACCGCTTCACGTTGAAGATGGGAGTTCGGCGCTAAACTACGATGCAACGCCCGTATCATCGGGAAGACGCGATCAGGTTAGGGCCGCAATATGACCCATATTGTCTGGTTCCGACGCGACCTTCGCCTTGCCGATCAAGCCGCGCTCACAGCAGCAGTGGCGAGTGGGGAGCCTGTAATCCCCGTCTATATCCTCGACGATGAAACCCCCAAACATCGCAAGATGGGTGGTGCCTCGCGCTGGTGGCTGCACCATAGCCTGCAATCGCTCGATGCGGATTTGCGCAAGCTTGGCTCGCGGCTGATCCTGCGGCGCGGCAATGTGTGCGATGTGCTTCCCAAATTGGTGGCCGAAACAGGCGCTTCGGCGATCCATTGCATCCGCCATTATGAACCCTGGTGGCGCAATGCGGAGCGGTTGTTGAAGGGGACAGTTCCGCTCGTCAAACATCATGGCAATTATCTTATGCCGATGGGCAGCGTGAAGACAGGCAGTGGCGGCGATTTCAAAATCTACACACCCTTTTGGCGAGCATTATCGGCCCATATGCCGCCGCCTGCGCCGCTGCCGGCACCTGACCATCTGATTGCGCCGGATAGCTGGCCAGAAAGCGATGATCTTCACGACTGGGGCATGCTTCCGACGCGCCCCGACTGGGCAGGCGGCATGCGCGATTTCTGGGCTGTCGGGGAGGCTGCGGCACAACAGCGCCTTAAGGATTTTCTGCCGCGCGCCAAACGCTATGATGAAGACCGCAACTTTCCGTCCATCACTGGCACCAGCTATCTTTCACCGCATCTGCATTTTGGGGAGATCACGCCTACCCAATGCTGGCACGCGGCCATGGGCGCAGGGGGATCGGTAGAGGTGTTCCTGAAAGAGCTGGTCTGGCGCGAATATAGCCAGAATGTTATCACACAGTTCCCGGACTATGGCGCGAAGAACGCCCGCAACGCCTTTGACGCGATGCTCTGGCGCGATGTGGATGACCCCGCCGTTTCCGCAGAGCTGAAGGCATGGCAGCGGGGGCGCACCGGCTACCCTATCGTTGACGCTGGTATGCGCGAGCTGTGGGCCACCGGCTGGATGCACAACCGCGTGCGGATGATTGCCGCAAGCTTCCTGATCAAGCATCTGCTGATTGATTGGCGGGTGGGGGAGCAATGGTTTTGGGATACGCTGGTCGATGCAGACTATGGCAGCAACGCGACCAACTGGCAGTGGACGGCAGGAACAGGCGTGGACAGCAACATGTTCGTGCGCATCATGGCACCCTTAACCCAGTCGGAGAAATTCGATGCTGCGGCCTATATCCGCAAATGGGTGCCTGAACTGGCCGGGCTGGATGCGCCCTACATCCATGATCCAGAGGAGTTTGGACGGCGACCGAGGGACTATCCAGCCAAGATCATCGGCCACCGCGAAGCCCGCGAACGGGCCTTGGCGGCGCATGCCGCGATCAAGGGATAACGCCCTCTCCCAAAGGGAGAAGTGTTTTAGCCTTGGACGACCGTCCTCAGCCCGGTTTCGAAATCGTCGCGCAACAATTCGACCACCGAATCGGCAACCACTGTCGGTTCCTTCAATGTCGCCGGGTCTTCCCCGGGATAGGCCTTGGCGCGCATTTGGGTACGGGTTTTGCCGGGGTCGATGATCCCAACCTTTAGCGGCGCGAGGTTTTGCACCTCTTCGGCATAGGCCAGCGCAAGATTTTCCAGTGCCGCCTTGGACGCGCCATAGGCTCCCCAATAGGCGCGTGGCTTTGCGCCGACGCTGCTGGTCAGCACCAGCAGTCGCCCGGCGTCGCTTGCCCGTAATAGGCTGTCAAATGAAGCAATCATTGCCTGTTGCGCCAGCAGGTTGAGCGTCAGTACGCGGTTGAATTCTGCTGCATCAATGACTGGTACCGGTGACAATGTGCCAAGCATGGCTGCATTGAGCACCAGATAGTCAATCTTGCCCCAACGCTCGCGCAGCGCCGCTGCCAGTCGTTCGACGCTGCCTGCTTCAGTCAAATCGAGAGGAGCAATGGTTGCAGTGCCGCCAGCATCAAATATTCGTTGCTCGACCGCCTCCAGGTCTTTGGCGGTACGCGCGGTGAGGATGACATGCGCGCCGTTGCTTGCGAGCTTTTCCGCTATGGCTGCGCCAATCCCGCGGCTGGCGCCTGTCACGAGCGCGATCCGACCTTCAAAAACTGCCATCGTTCAGCCCACTGCCTTCAACATCAGCTGATCTGGTGCCGACATCTCATCCTGGTCGGTCAGCGTTGTCGGGTAGCAGCCGGTAAAGCAGGCATCGCAATATTGCGGCCGTTGCTGATCGCGTGCGGCAACGCCCAAGGCGCGGTAGAGCCCATCGATTGTCAGAAAGGCAAGGCTGTCTGCCTCGATAAACCGGCGCATTTCTTCCACATCCATTCGGCTGGCGAGCAGTTTGGAGCGTTCGGGGGTGTCAACGCCGTAAAAGCAGCTGTGGGTGGTCGGCGGGCTGGCAATGCGCATATGGACTTCAGCAGCACCCGCCTCACGCATCATCTGCACGATTTTCAGACTGGTGGTCCCACGCACGATTGAATCATCAACAAGGATGATCTTCTTGCCGGCAACCAGATTGCGGTTGGCATTATGCTTCAGCTTAACGCCAAGATGGCGGACCCCGTCACCCGGCTGGATGAAGGTGCGGCCTACATAATGGCTGCGAATAATACCCAGCTCAAAGGGGATTTTTGCCGCCTCCGCATAGCCGATGGCAGCGGGCGTGCCGCTATCGGGGACGGGGATTACATAGTCAGCATTGACGCCATTTTCCCGTGCCAGCTCGGCGCCAATGGCCTTGCGCACAGAATAGACGCTGTTGCCGTCAACAATCGAATCGGGGCGCGAGAAATAGACATGCTCAAAGATGCACGGGCGTGAAGATGTCACAGCAAAGGGTTTGTGCGTGCTAACGCCAGTATCATTGACGATTACGATTTCGCCAGGCTCTACCGACCGAACAAAATCTGCACCGACAATGTCGAGCGCCACAGTTTCGGATGCAAATATGGTTGCATCACCCAGCCTGCCCATCACCAGCGGGCGGATGCCCAGCGGATCGCGGCAGGCAATCATACCCTGGTTGGTCAGGCAGATGAGCGAATAGGCACCTTCTACCTGCTTCAGCGCGTCGATCAGCCGGTCGAGCAGCGTGCGCTGCGTTGACGTTGCGAGCAAGTGTATGATGACTTCAGTGTCGGATGTGGATTGGAAGATCGACCCGCTTTGCACCAGCCCGCGCCGCACATGCATCGCGTTGGAGATGTTACCATTATGGGCAACGGCAAAGCCGCCGGTGGCCAGCTCTGCATAAAGCGGCTGCACATTGCGCAAGCTGGTCTCACCTGTGGTTGAATAGCGGACATGGCCGGCAGCGGTTGTGCCCTTCAGTCCTTCAATCACATCCTCCCGGTCAAAATTTCCGGCGACATGGCCCATTGCCCGGTGGGTGTGGAATTCGATGCCGTCAAAGCTGGTTATACCGGCGGCTTCCTGTCCGCGATGCTGCAGCGCATGCAAGCCAAGCGCCACCATCGCGGCGGCGCCTTCGGCATTATATACGCCGAAAATGCCGCATTCCTCGCGCAGCTTGTCATCATCATAAGGGTTGGTAGTCAGCTGCTCGCCCATGTTCCCGAATCCGCCCGCGCTTTATTGGCGCTGCATATAGGCAGGGGCAACGCGCTTGTCTGCCCCTTGTT
>CAYVQO010000048.1:4734-14428 GCA_964452835.1 uncultured Sphingorhabdus sp.
GCTAAGCTAGCAGCATCCAATGGATAATATGCGTGAAACGGGCCTGCTGCTCGATCCCAAATATGACGCAAATGGGCTGATCAGTGCCGTGGTAACGGATGTGGCCGATGGCATGCCGTTGATGGTCGGCTTTATGGACGCTGAGGCATTGGCGGCGACGCAGGTAACGGGCACAGTGCATTTCCATTCGCGCAGCAAAGGAAGGCTCTGGCAAAAGGGCGAAAGCAGCGGCAATTTTCTGCATGTGGTTGAGATGCGCATAGACTGTGATCAGGACGCGATCTGGATCGTGGCGAGGCCTGATGGTCCGACTTGCCATACCGGCGAGCGTAGCTGTTTTTACCGACGCATCGGTGCAAATGGGCTGGAGCGGATATGAGGGCTTTTGCGCTGATCGCGCTTCTGGCTGTGTCCGCCTGTGACAGTCAGGAAGAGAAAAGCGCGCCGCAAACCAGCGCAAGTCGTGCGTTGGACGAGCAGGCCATTTCGCGTGGGCTATTGCCCGATCCCGATGGCCGCTCGCTGGCCGGTCGTTATGAAACGCGCAGCGAACTGGGCATCGACAAATTCTGCGCTGTGGGGGACGATGGAACGTTTGCCATAGGAATGCTTGCCGTATTTGGTCCCGACAGCAAATGTGAGGCACAGGGCAGCGCCGAATTTGCCGGGGAAAAGGTACGCATTACGCTAAGCGGCAAGGACAGCTGCGCCTTTGACGCCGAATTTGACGGCATACAGTTGCGTTTTCCGGGGACAGTGCCCGAAGGCTGCGCCAGCTATTGCTCACCGCGTGCGAGCATGAGCGGTACAGCCTATTATTTCACCGAGCCTGGAAACGCCAGCGCACGCCGCACGCTGGGGCGGGATATCGAGCGGCTTTGCCCTTAGGCTCTGCCTCTAATTTGCGGTAACAATACAGGCCTGACCCGTCGCCTTCACCTTGCCGCACATTGCTTCAGCGGAAGCACGGGTGGCGAACGGCCCAGCCTGCAAGCGCGTGACATTGCCTGCCGCCTTCAGATAGGGTGTCAGGCTGGCGAGGTCGCCAATCTTTGCTTCCAGTGAATTCCACAGCTTTTCGGCATTGGCCTCATTGCCAAAGGCACCAAGCTGGATGCGCCAGTTGCCTTGGGAGGCCGCGGGAGCAGGTGACGTGGCGACTTTCACCGGAGCGGGTTTGGCGACAGGGGCAGGCTTATAGACCGGCGCTTCGCCCGGCATTGGCGGAATAACACCGGGGAAGCCTGGCGCTCCCGCTGTCGCAGTCGGCGCTTGCACTGATGGTGGAACCGCAACCGGCTTTGCAACCGGTTTCGGTGGCTTGCTATCGATCGTGAATCCGCCCAGCGCCTCACTCCGCGCCTTGCCCGCCCGTTGTTCAATCTGTCCAGCCAGGGCAACGCCCTGCTGACGCTGGTCGAGCGGTATATGTTGATCCATCTGCGCAAGGCCACGCGAGGCGGGCGACAGGCCAGCGGAAGAGGCACGCGTCATATAGGCATAGGCCTTGACCCAGTCTTTGGGCATGTTGGTGCCGTTAAACAGCTCTGTCGCCAGATAATATTGCGAGCGCGGTTCGCCACGATCTGCCGATGCCTGCAAATAGGGAAGGGCTTCTGCCACCCGGCCGCGATAGTGCAGCAACTGGCCATAGGCGTCACCGGCCTGCAAATGCCCTGTGCGTGCGGCGCGTAAATACCAGTCACCTGCGACGTCCAGATCGGCCTTTACGCCACGGCCAAGCTTATAGGCTTGACCCATATTGAATTGTGCGTCGGGATCACCCTTAAGTGCCGGTTCGCGCCATTCTTTGACCGCCTTGTCATATTCGCCCCGGGTCCAGGCATCAACGCCGGCTTTTACATCGGCCATCACCGGCTGCGCCGAAAGGCCCAGCGCGAGTGCTGCCAATGCAGCCTTGGTCAAAGGGTTGAATGTTTTCATTGGCCCGACTCCATTTATTCCATTTGCGCCGCAGTTAGCATGGGAAAGCTGCGAAATGGTAAATCAATGCGATAAATTGCTTAACCAGTCGTTGGCAGTATGCCGGGCAGATTTCCACTATTTGCAGGTTAAGGATTAGCACCATCCATTGCCCTGATCGTCAACAGAAAGCGCAATCGGCGTTAACGGATTTTTAGCCCTGTTCTGTCACATCCCAGCGAAACAGCTTCTCAAAAGGGGATTGATGTGAGGGTTCTCGCATTGGCATCACAAAAAGGCGGTTCGGGCAAGACGACCTTGTCCGGGCATCTGGCCGTTCAGGCGCAATTGGCAGGGGCAGGACCAGTTGTGCTGATCGACATTGATCCGCAGGGTTCGCTTGCAGATTGGTGGAATGAACGCGAGGCAGACCTTCCTGCTTTTGCCCAAACGACGGTAGCCCGCCTGGCGTCCGACCTTGCCGTGCTTCGCCAGCAGGGCTTCAAACTAGCGGTTATCGATACCCCACCCGCCATCACCATGGCGATACAGAGCGTGATTTCAGTGGCCGAACTGATCGTTGTACCGACTCGCCCCAGCCCGCATGACTTGCGTGCTGTGGGAGCAACCGTTGATCTGTGCGAACGCGCAGGCAAACCGTTGATCTTTGTAGTCAATGCTGCAACGCCAAAAGCCAAGATTACGTCTGAAGCAGCGGTTGCGCTTTCGCAGCACGGCACAGTCGCCCCGATTACGCTACACCACCGCACCGACTTTGCGGCCTCCATGATCGATGGCCGAACAGTGATGGAAGTCGATCCCAATGGCCGTTCGGCGGAGGAAGTCCGCAACCTTTGGACCTATATTTCGGACCGGCTTGAAAAGAATTTCCGCCGCACTGTGTTCAGTGCCCCCGCCGCTGCTGTCAGCCAGCAGGCTGCCGTTGCCCGCCCCATGGGCGGTTTCGGTCGCCGGGTCATCGGTTGAGGCTGAAGGGGGGCAGTGAACATGTCTGACGCAAAACCAATCGCCTCGCTTTCTTCGGTGCTGTTGGCCCGCAAGGGAGCAGCCCGCCCGGCCATGCGCCGCCCGACCATGGGCAGCGGAATGGGCGGAGCTGCAGCACTGGCGCAGGATGATCTTGGCTGGAACGACATGGGCTATGATGTCGATCCAGATCCTACTGCGCCTATGGATTATAACCATAATATCGGTGCCAATCCGTTGGCTGCGGCTGTACCTGATGTGAAGCCTGAGGTGAAAGTCCAGCAGGACAGGATTGCCGAGCAGCTGCATGTGCAAGCTGAGAAGGTTGCCGCATTGCATGCGCCGGAACCAGCTGCCCCGGTTATACCAATTGCGGTCCCCAAACCGGCCGCCATTGCAAGGCCGAAAGCCCCGCGAGCGGCTCCTGGCCTAAAAGAAAAATCTGCTTTTACGCTTCGACTTGATGGGGAACGGCATTTGCGTCTCCGCCTTGCCTGTGCGGTCAGCAACAAATCGGCGCAGCAGCTCGTTACCGCAGCGCTTGACGCCTTTATCGATTCAATGCCGGAAATTGGCGCGCTTGCTTCGCAGCTGCCCGCCAAAAAACGTATAGCGGAATAAGCAGGGGTATTAGCATGAACAGTAAGCTACTCTTCAAACTCGCGATTTCGACCGCGTTTATCGCCGGGCCCGGCGCCGGCCTTACACAGTTAAATGCGTCGGCTACATCGGAAGCCAAAGCTGCAGAAGCACAGGCGAAAAAGGCCTATGGCTGGGCAGTCAAGGCTGAAAAGCAGTTTGCCAAGGGCCGCATCGATAAGGCGCTGAGCTATGCCGAGGCTGCCGTCGCCGGCGACATGCGTAACCCTGAATATCGGGCCTTGCTTGCCCGTATCTATATGAAACAGGGGCGCTTTGTCGCGGCAGAGCGCACGCTGATGGATGTGATGGAGCTCGGCCAGGCCGACCCACGCACCGTTGTAAGCCTTGCGCTTGCCCGCACCGCGCAAGGCAAAGTCGATTCGGCGATTGCGCTGGTCGATGCCAATCGGGCGATCCTGCCAGCAAGCGATTATGGTCTTGCGCTGGCGCTGGCTGGTGACAGCAAGCGTGCAGTTGAGGTGCTGGTTGATGCCATCCGTTCACGCAATGCAACGGCTCGCACCCGGCAGAATTTGGCGCTGGCCTATGCGCTTGATGGCCGCTGGCGCGAAGCGCAAATCATGGCGATACAGGATATGCCAAAGACGATGGCGGATAAGCGCATTGTTGAATGGGCGCATTATGCACGTCCTGGCGCTTATGAGGTTCGCGTTGCCGGTCTGCTGGGCGTGAAGGCGCAGGCCGATAATGGCCAGCCTGTTCGGCTAGCCCTGAACGCGGCCCCTGCCGAGGAAGTACAGATGGCCGCTGTTGCCGTTCCGGTCGAAAGCGAAGTCGCGATTGCTGCTGTTCAACCGACAGAAGCCCCGGTTGCCGAACTTGCCGCCATTGGCCCCGCACCGGTCGAAATTACGCCGCTCACCGAAAAGGCAGTTGCCATGGCTGTTGCTGTCGCAACGGCGGAAGCGGCTCCGACGCCAGCTCCTGCTTTTGAAGCGCCGCTAATTAAGGCGCCCGAGGAACCTGCAAAGGCGCCCGTCAAGCTGGCGCTTGCCGATACCGCACCTGTGAAAAAGGCGGTTTCGGGCACGCATCTGGTGCAATTGGGTGCATTCTCATCCAGTGCCAATGCGCAGCTTGCCTGGAAAAAATATCAGAAAAAATATGGCGTATTACAGGGATTTGAATCGGCAAGTTCAAGCGTAACCGTAAATGGCAAGACGCTGGTTCGTCTGGCCGCCATGGGCTTTGGTAACAAGGCTGCGGCGGATGCTGCTTGCCGGTCAATCCGTTCAAATGGTGGCGATTGCATGGTGCGTAGCATGGGCGGTGAAGCTGCACCTGTCCGCATGGCTGCGCGCAAGCCTGTAAAGGTTGCCGCTCGCTAAACCAATTTCACCTGGGGTAGAGTGTATGGGGGCGGTGGGGTCATATGATCCTGCCGCCCTTCATTATTTTGCGGACGCGCCCCTGAACCGGCAGCCGGTCAAACGGGGTGTTCCCTGCCATTGCTGCCATTTTGTCGCTATCGACCTGCCATGGTGCATCGGGATCGATAAAGATCAGGTCGGCTTCCTGACCCTCAACAATTTCGCCAGCGCCCACTCCCAAAATCCGCCCTGGCGTGGTTGCCAGCAGCTCAAACAGCCGCCCTAGCGAGATTTGGCCATCGCGCACCAGATTAAGGGTAAGCGCAAGCAGCGTTTCCGCACCGGCCATACCGGGAGCCGCATCGGCAAAGGGCAGTCGCTTATCCTCTGGACCGCGCGGATCATGGCCGGATGCGATGACATCAATGGTCCCGTCTGCCACAGCCGCTATGCACGCCAGCCGGTCATCTTCGCTTCGCAACGGCGGTGAGAGCCGGGCAAAGGTGCGAAAGCCCGATAGCGCCACATCTGACAAAAACAGATGCGCAGGCGTAATGCCGCAGGTGATACGTAATCCCCTGGCCTTTGCGGCCCTTATCAAATCAAGTCCACGTGCTGTTGTCACCTGACGAAAATGCACATGCGCGCCGCTTTCTTCAGCCAGCACAAGATCGCGCTGGATGGAAAGCGCTTCTGCGGCGGGTGGTGCGCTGGGCAGGCCAAGCAAGGTGGCATTGGCCCCTGTCGTCGCGACCGCGCCTCCCGCAAGCCCTGCATCTTCGCTATGCACAAACAGCGGCATGTCCAGCATGGCGCAATAGCGCATCAGCCGAAGCATTACGCCCGAATCGCCAATCCATCGCCGCCCGGTCGCAACGGCCCGCGCGCCTGCTTCCTTCATCAGCGCGATTTCGGCCATATGCTGGCCATCCAGCCCTTTGGTTGCTGCAGCCAAGGGGTGGACCCAGAAATCGGGTTTCCCCTTCCGAGCGGCAAAACGGATCGTCGCCGGGTCATCGTGCACCGGTGACTGATCAGGCATCAGCGCCGCACGGGTAATGCCGCCAAAGCGAAAGGCCGGCTTGTCTGTTGCAAATACGCCAAGATCGATAATACCGGGCGCGACAACCAGACCGGCAGCGTCAAGTGTCTCACCATGCGGATCGGCCTTTCCGACCGAGCCAATGCGTTCCCCCGCAATATGCAGATGCGCCATTTCCGGCTGTGTCGCTCCCGGCAGGACCAGCGCGCCATTCAGGATGTTTAACCCGGTCATGCCCAGCCCTCCACGCGCCGCGCACGTCTTGTCAATATGTCGAGGCAGGCCATCCGCACGGCGACGCCCATTTCAACCTGTTCGGTGATAGCGGAGCGCTCCAGATCGTCAGCGATATGGCTGGCAATTTCTACGCCGCGGTTCATGGGGCCGGGGTGCATCACCAACGCATCGGGCTGCGCCAGCGACAGCCTTCGTGCATCCAAACCATAAAGATGGAAAAATTCGCGAGGGGAGGGGATGAAATCGCCCTGCATTCGCTCATTCTGCAACCGCAGCATCATCACTACATCGCTGCCGGGCAAAGCCTCGTCAAAGCGATGGAAGGGCTGCACACCGAACAGAGAGATTTCTGCAGGCATCAACGCAGGCGGCGCAACCACCCGCACCTGCGCGCCCAGCGCAGTCAGGCACAGCATGTTCGAACGCGCCACGCGGCTGTGCAATATATCGCCGCAAATCGTCACCGTCAGACCCTCGACGCGGCCCTTGCGCCGCTTAATGGTCAGCGCGTCCAGCAACGCCTGAGTGGGATGCTCATGCGTGCCATCGCCAGCGTTCAACACCGGGCAATCCACCTTCTCCGAAATCAGATTGACCGCGCCAGAGCTGCCATGACGGATGACAATGGCGTCGGCGCGCATGGCATTCAGCGTCATTGCCGTATCAATCAGCGTCTCGCCCTTTTTGGTGCTTGATTGCGCCGCGTGCATATTGACGACATCCGCACCCAACCTTTTGCCCGCAATTTCAAACGAAAGCAGGGTACGTGTCGAATTTTCAAAAAAGGCATTGATGATGGTCAGCCCGCGCAACCGGTCATCATGCTTGGCCGCGCCCGATCGGTTTAGCGCAACCCATTGCTCGGCCTCGGTCAGGACGAACTCAATTTCCCAGGGCTGAAGCCCGGCAATGCCCAAAAGATGCCGGTGCGAAAAGGCGGCGGAGCCAGCGGGGAAGCGGCCCAGTGAAGCGTTTGATGGCGATGTCATTAAAGGCAGGGCCTTAGGCGGGTTCTGCAAAACTAGCAAGCCACCAAAGCATCAATCGCCCCCTGCAGGATATGGGCTGCTGCCGCACTGTCTATGCGCTCTGCCCTTTTGGCGCGGCTCAAATCAGCTTCGATCATGGCGCGTTCTGCAGCGGCGGTGGAAAAGCGTTCGTCCCAAAGCAGGATCGGCAGCCCAAGGTCGATGATATTGCGGGCGAAAGCTCTGGACGATTGGCTGCGCGGGCTTTCGCTGCCATCAAGGTTCAGTGGCAGACCAATGACAATCCCTTTGGTGTCACGGCTGGCGATCAGTGCGGTCAGGGCTGCCTTGTCCTTGGCGAATTTGGTCCGACGGATCAGCTCGGCAGGGGAAGCAAAGCTCCAGCCAGCATCGCAAAAGGCGGTGCCAATGGTTTTGGTGCCTATGTCGAGGGCGATAAGGACGCCGCCATGGGGGAGGGCGCTGCGGAAATCGGATGCGGAGGTGGTGGCAAGGCTCAACGCTTGCTTTCCATAAATTTCCCCAGCCGCCAAAGCACATCGGCGCGGACATTCGCCCAGAATAAGGGGAAGTCATAGACGTGAAAATTATTGCCCGGCAGTACATAGGGGCCAAGATCAGGCGGATCGCCAATCAGCAGGAAGCCGCGGTTGTCGCAGCGGGCAGGGACCGCCTTTGGCACCAATTGTCCGCTGGTCAGATCATCCGAGGGCACAAGCGTGCCCAGATTGGCGTCCATGGACATAGCAGGCATTGCTCCGCCACTTAGCGGATTGGTGCAGACCAGCGGCGTATCTTTGCGCGGGTTGCCGTCAAAACCGATTGTCTTGTTATAGAGATCCACAATTGCCTGATAATCGGCTGGCTCGGCAAAGCTTTGCCAGCTCATCAGGCAACCCGTCGCATCGGGCGAGGCGCAAGGTTGCATGCCCATGGGGCCAATGTCAGTAACGCTGGAAACGGGCCAGCCGACCACATAGGCCGCAACGATACGCCGGGCGATGGGCTTGCCGGCAATCCGGTCTTTCAGCAGATGCGTCAGGTGCAATGCGCCCTGGCTGTGCCCGGCCAATATGATTGGCCGGTCTTTCTGCACTTTCGACACGAAACTGTCGAAAGCCAGCAACACATCCTGATAGGCCGCGTCCAGCGCCTGTGCGCCTTCGGGTTTTTCGGTCAGGAAGGCGCCAATGGCGGCCTGGCGGTAGCGCGGAGCCCAGACTTCGCCTGCCGGAGAAAAGGCACTCGCCATACCGCGCAGGAACAGCTTCGCCCGGTCTTGAGAGAGTTTGTCATCCAGCGGTCCATTCCAATGCCTTTTTTCCATATAACTGGTCGGGTGGACGAAGAAGATCGCCGCCTGCCCGGGAATGTTGGTTACCGGTGCACCAGTCGGCTGGAATTTGACCGGATTGTCGGGCGTCACATTGCGGCCCATGGCGAACCACATTTTGGGATCGTCATAGATATTTGTCGCCAGCGCCGTCTGCTTTTCAAACTTTGTATCGGGCACAAAGGCATAGTCCGCCAGCTCTTTGGTGAAAATGCCCATGCCCATCGTACCGGTCATCACCAATGTCACAATGGCAGCGACAAAGGCGATCAGGAACAGGAATATGGCAAAGAATCTGTAAGCGAATTTGCGGCCCATAAGCGCGCCAATAGCCCGGTCCGGGCGTGTGAGGCAATGGCGCATCGCCATGGGGTGAGGGGCATCTGCACAGAATCTCCACTTTGCGTCGCCGAGGCGAACGCGTAGCAAGGCGAATAGAAAGGGGCCATCTCATGGAAGCGGTGCGTCATTCATCAGAGGACCAGGCTTGGGCGTTGCGGCCATGGATATGGGCAGCGATCTGCGCGGCCGGGGCCTTTGCCGTCAATCGGCTCGTCGACATCAGCGGCGATCTTGCCATCTGGCGGCAGGTTGCGGCGACCTTCATAATTATCACAACGCTTGCTTTTGTGCTGACAGCGGAATTGCGGCGATTGTTGTGGGCAGTGGGATTTGCACTGGGGTCAGGCGCAGTGCTCGCCTTTGTCGGCTGGTTTACAGCAAGCTATAATAAGGGCGGAGAGATTGCAGAATATCCCTTCCTCGCCGGGATTTTCGCGCTGTTGATTGCAGCACCCCTATTTCAGACAGTGCGCGATGAGGGCGGCTGGCGCTTTCCTTATGCAAGGCTGCACAGTCATGTCTGGACCGATGCGGTTATTGGGGCGGCGAGCCTCGCCTTTACCGGCATTTCTTTCCTCCTCGCCTTTCTGATCGCGCAGCTTTTTGACCTGATCGGGATTGATCTTTTCACTGAATTGATGCGCAAAGGCTGGTTCGGTGCATTACTGGCAGGCTTTGCCTTTGGCGCGGCGCTGGGGCTGCTGCGCGAACGCGATGCGCTGGTGGCGACACTCCAGAAGCTGGTGCTGGTAATTTTTTCCGTGCTCGCCCCAGTATTGGCCTTTGCACTGGTCGGATTCCTCGTCTCGCTGCCTTTCACAGGGCTAGCGCCGCTCTGGGACTCAGGCGTGCCGACCACGCCAGTGCT
>CAYVQO010000049.1:0-9673 GCA_964452835.1 uncultured Sphingorhabdus sp.
GTCTCCGCCGTCGACGCGGAGTATGATCGCTCGATTGCGTTGCTTGAGAAGCTGGTCAACCAGAATAGCGGTTCGCTGAACGCGCCGGGCGTCGAAAAAGTCGGGCAGATGATGCGCACCGAATTCGAGGCGCTGGGCTTTACTGTCACTTGGATCCCTATGGACAGGGTGAAGCGTGCAGGCCATCTGATCGCCACGCACAAGGGCGATGGCAAGGGCAAGAAAATGCTGCTGATCGGCCATCTGGATACCGTGTTCGAACCCGCCTCGCCTTTCCAACGCTTTACCCGCGAAGGCGACAAGGCGATTGGCCCCGGCGTCAACGACAATAAGGGCGGTCTGGTTGTCATGCTAACCGCGCTGAAGGCAATGAAGGCCGCCGGCACGCTGAAGAATGCCGATATTGAAGTCGTACTCACCGGCGATGAGGAAGACCCGGGCGATCCATTGGACATCGCCCGCGCCGATCTGGTTGCAGCGGGTAAGCGCGCTGATGTTGCGCTGGATTTTGAGGGGCTGGTGGTGCTTGACGGCGTCGACATGGGCTCCATTGCGCGGCGCAGTGCTGGCAGCTGGCAGTTAACGGTCAAGGCCAAGGGCGGGCATTCGAGCGGGATATTCTCAGAGCGGGCGGGTGATGGAGCGATCTATCCGCTGGCCAAAATCATCGCCGCATTCCGCAGTGAACTGCCCGAACCCAATCTGACCTTTAATGTCGGCCTGATTGCAGGCGGGGTAGAGGCAGCCACTGGCGAGGGCGGCATTACCGCGACGGCATCGGGCAAGACCAACATCATCCCCGAGCTGGCGATTGCGCGCGGCGACATCCGTTCGCTCTCGCCAGAACAAGATGCACGCGTGCGCGAAAAAATGCAGGCGATCGTAGCCCGGCTGGGCGGCAGTGCCAGCGCGGAAATTACCTTTGGCAACGATGGCTATCCATCAATGGCTCCGACCGAAGGTAACATGGCGTTGCTTGCCAGGCTCAACATTGTGAACAAGGACCTTGGCCTGCCCGAAATGCCGACGCTGGATCCGATACGCCGGGGCGCAGGCGACATTGCCTTTGTCGCTGCTGATGTTGACGGCCTTGTTGGCCTCGGCTCCGCCGGACAAGGCGATCATGCCGAGGGCGAGAATATGGACCTGACCAGCATCAAACGGCAGGGCAAGCGGGCCGCCATCTTGATGACGCGGTTGAGCAAGGAAAAGGCCGAATAATCTGGCAACGCTGTTTGAAGGTTTAAGTTATGGCTGGCGAACCGCGGTGCTTAGCATCGCCTTCGTTCAGCTGTTGCTCCTTGCCGCAGCGCTGTCGCGCACCATGCAAAACCGCAGCGCCAACCGAACAATGGCTGCATTGTTGTTGGTGCTGGCAGGCATCATTACGCCATGGATGATCGGCTTTGCGGGTTTCTATGATAAATGGCGCTGGCTGACCTTTGCGCCGTTTCAGATCACCCTCTTTGTCGCACCGCTCTTCTGGTTTTATGTCCATGCGCTTGTGCACGGCAGCTGGCCAGCTAACGGCGTACGGCACCTCATTCCAGCCATGCTGCAGCTGCTTTTCTATATCGGCAGCTTTCTTCTTCCCATGCCGCTGAAAGAAAGGTGGGCGGATCTCATCTCATTTCCTTTCAGCGTCATTGTCAGCATCGGCCTAATCGCCGGGCTTCTTTTCTACGGCCACAGGTCCTTGCAATTGCTTGCGAGCTACAGGACCGCACTGGCTGCCGCCCGGTCTGATGACCATCGCTATGCCGCCCGCTGGTTGACGGCTGCTCTGATTGCGCTTGCGACATTGTTCATTGTCTGGACCATCTACCTGTTCTGGGACCTTATCGCGCCGCTTGGTTACAAGGGCCTGATGGGGCTCTACATCGCAATCGCCCTGTTTGCCCTCTATCTCGGCATAGAGGCTTGGCGGCATTCAGTATTGCCCTTTCCCAGCCTTGCCGAACTTACGCCCGCCGCCGACACCTTGCCCGCGCCAAAGAACTGGAAGGCACTGGGTGAAAGCTGGGCGACCCGGGTGCGCGCGGAAGGGTGGGACCAAGACCCGGAACTCTCATTGCCTCTACTTGCTCGTCGCCTTGGAACCAACACCGGCCATCTAAGCCGGGCTATCAATGAAGGATTGGGCATCAACTTCTCAGTCTTTGTCAACGATCTGCGTTCGAAGCGAGTGGCGGCGATGCTGGAAGCGGGCCGCAGCGACGATTTGCTCGACCTTGCGCTGGAGGCAGGCTTTAGCAGCAAGGCGAGCTTCAACCGTGCCTTTGTCGCCAGCATGGGCACCACGCCGTCGGCCTATCGCAAAGGTCTCAAATCATAAATGGGTGCGATATTCGGCATTTGAGGCGACCGGCGCACATCAATCAACCATAGCTCCAGCATCGAAATCGCTGGAGACACACTCGATGAACCGCCGTCATTTCCTTACCGCAGCAGGGGCCAGCAGCGCCGCCTTTGCAATGCCTGCCATTGTCCGCGCCGAGAGCATCGGAGCCAAGGCGAGCGGCGACATCGCCCTTGTCCGTGAAATCCTGACCACGTTGCACCCCGGCCTCTATCGTTACCAAAGCCCGATGGGGATCGAAGCTGGGCTGAAGGCGCTGGAAAAAAGCTGGGCGCAAACCAGCGCGCTGGACCAGCGCTATCTTGCGCTTGCACGCTTCCTCGCCAGCATCAAATGCGGCCACAGCTATCCCAATTTCTTCAACCAGTCGGCCAACGTCAAGAAGGAGCTGTTCGACCGCCCTACTCGCCTGCCCTTCACATTCAAATGGATTGGCGACAAAATGGTTGTGCTCGACGGTAAGCCAAGCGGCCAATGGCTTCCGCGGGGTTCGGTGATAAAGGCCATAAACGGCGTGCCAGCCGCAAAAATCCTCAAAACCCTCCTCCCCTATGTTCGCGCTGATGGCAACAATGATGGCAAACGCCGTGCCTTGCTTTCAGCAAGCGGTGCAGATGGGCTGGAGACGTTCGATGTCTTCCACGGGCTCCTTTACGGCGCACCCGGATCGGAAAAGGGCGAGCCATCGAGGGGCTTCCACCGCCTGCATTACCGCGCACCGAACACCAGCCGCGATGCCTGGGTTGATGTGCCGGTTATGAGCCTCGCCGATCGCATGGCACGGGTTCCGCAAAAGCCCAAAGGCGACCAGCCCGAATGGGAATGGACGATGCGGCCCGATGGCATTGCCGTGCTGAGGATGGACGGCTGGGCAATGTATAACAGCAAATGGAAGTGGCAGGATTGGCTGAATGAACGGCTGGACAGCTTAAGGGGCGCAAAAGGCCTGATCGTCGATATCCGCGAAAATGAAGGTGGCGACGATGTCGGCGACGTGATCCTGGCCCGGCTGGCGACCAAGGACATCCAACCTCCGAAAAGACGGCGGCTGGTGCGCTATGCTCGTGTTCCCGACCATCTGAACAAATATCTCGACACCTGGGACCCCACGTTCCGCGATTGGTCGGCCATGGTTGAACGCTATGATGATCGTTTCTTTCGCCAAAAGGGAGCCATGGCCGATCCGGTGATCGCCGCCCAGGGGCCGCGCATTGAAGTTCCCATGGCAGTTTTAACCTCTGCACAAAATAGCAGCGCCACGTTCATGTTCGCCAGCCTGGTCCGCTCGACCGGCCTTGGCACGCTGATTGGAGAGACCACTGGCGGTAACCAGCGCGGGATAAATGGCGGCGCGTTCTTCTTTGCGCGGCTACCAGAAAGCGGGATTGAATTTGATGTTCCTTTGGTCGGCTATTTTCCGGAAGGTCCAATGCCACCCGATGCTGGATTGAAACCCGACATAGCTGTTGACCAAAGTGCACAGGATATTGCCACTGGCAACGACCCGGCAATGGACAAAGCTGTCGCTCATCTCCTCTCCCGCTGAAACTCTATACTCCCCTATTCAATACCCAAAAAGAAAACCATATCATGCGTATCGCCCTCTGCTTGCTTTCTGCCCTATGCCTGACCACCCCAATTGCTGCACAACCCGATATTAATGTAGCCGCAGCCCGCGCTTCCATGGTCGGCAATTGGGAGGGCAGTCTGGAATATCTCGATTATACGGCGAACAAGTGGTTTGGCATCCCTGTCAAAACAATGATCGAGGACCAGGGCGATAACGCCACGGTAATCCGCAAGTCCGATTTCGATGACGGCCCAAAGGTCGGGATCGTGCGCATCACATCGGTAGAGTTGTTCGATCCGGCCAAAGCGACGCTAAGTATTGGTACGTTTCGTGAAGGCCGAACAGCAGAGATCATCAGCTATACCGTTCGGCTGGAGGGCTCTTCCAGCGATGCAACGCATTGGACCATGGTTGAGGAAACTTTGGCCACCGACAATAATCGCCCGGCGCTGTTGCGGATCACAACCACGCGCAGTGGGGACAAAATAGAAGCCCTCAAGCAGGTCGATTTTCAGGATGATGACAAGGTCGAGTGGCTGTCGCGCAACCGGACGAGGCTGACCCTGAGCCGATAACGCCTAAAAAGCGGCGCGGATGCGTTCGATCATTGCGATCGGCGCTGGAACATCGTCCGGCTCTCGCACAACCGATTCGCTTACACGTTGAACCCGGTAGTAAAGGTCCTCGCTGGCGAGGATGAGCGCACGAGCCTCAGCCGGCAGGTCATCGACCCAGAAATTATCCGTGGCGGGCGCATAGCCCAGCGCTTCGATAGAGTCGCTGTCTGCCAATTCCCCGGCACGGCGTGCCTTTTGGTTCAAAAGCCAGGCAATAACGTGCATGAGCCGCGTCGTGACCTTCAGGGACTCGCACGAAAATGCAACGGCAACTTCCGCAGGGCTGATCCGGCGGGCACGATCACTGTCAAAATAGGAACGGGCCTCATCGGCAAGGACCATTGCCTCGGTATACAGACCATCGACCAGCTTGGGCGTAATTTCGTGAGCGGAGTCGCGCATCGCCATTCTATGGCCCAAATACGGCAGTCGAGTCAGCTTTGTTAACCGGATTTATCGACAGTTTTATCATGCTGTACCAGCTTGGCACGGCGATGCTGGGGACGTTAAGCAATAATGTCAGGAACCAGTTGATCTTCCAGCATGCGGATCCGGTCCTTTAGGGCCAGCTTCCTTCGCTTCAGGCGTGCAATCTGCAACTGATCGGCAATCGGTTGTTGCTGCAGCGCACTGATCGAATCATCCAGATCGCGATGCTCTACTTTCAGCGATTCCAGCTGTTGACGAATGCCATCATCATTCATGCTTTGCGATCCCCGGGATATTGACTTGCACCAATACAAGCGCGGCCATCCTCTTGCCAGCGGCAAAATGCGCTTGGGCGCAATCGAAGCAAATAGGCAAAGACAATGGGTCCGATTCATGATTTACTCATGATGTCTTGCGATGAGTCGCAAGGTCAAAAGGGTCAATCTCACCCACCACAAGAAAAAGGAGATCGCGGTGAACGCAAGTCATATGTCTGCCATGCAGCTGAAGCACGCTGAACTGGATGAAAAGCTGCAAATCGAAAATGCCCGACCGGCCCCCGACGATGACCTGATCCACCGGCTGAAGAAACAGAAATTGGCGCTGAAAGACATGATGCAGCGCGAAGCCGCGCCCGCCTGACTTTGCACGTCCTTCCGATTGGCTGAAAGAAAGCGCATTGCGGGTATCGCGCCCGCGAATTGCTTCTGCTAGTGCTGATATGATGGAAAGTGCAGCACGTTCAGCCCGCAACATATTGACTGGCCTTCACGATGTGATGGCGGCCAATTCGGCCGTGCAGGCAAAACTCAATCAGGTCGTCAATATCATTGGTGAGGCGCTGTCGAGCGAAGTTTGCTCAATCTATTTGCTGCGTGATGGCGTGCTGGAGCTATATGCGACACGCGGACTAAATCAGGATGCTGTCCACGTAACCAAGCTAGGCTTTGGAGAGGGCCTGGTTGGAACGATCGCGGAAAATGTCGAGACGCTGAACCTGGATGAGGCTGCTGCCCACCCGGCCTTCCGCTATATGCCCGAAACGGGTGAGGAGCGTTTTCACAGCTTTGCAGGTGTTCCCGTTGTCCGTGCTGGCCGGGCGGTTGGCGTTGTTGCCGTGCAGCATGCCGATCCGCGACGCTATGAAGAGGTGGAAATAGAGGCGCTGCAAACCACGGCGATGGTGCTTGCCGAGCTTATCGCAAATGCGGGTTTGATCGATGAGCACATGACGCTTGGCAGCGCGCAAACGGGAACCGCCGTGCTTAACGGGCTGCCGCTTGTGTCTGGCATGGCGGCCGGTGTCGCCATTTTCCACCAGCCCAATGTTCGCATCGAGCACACTGTAGCAGAGGATATCGAGGCTGAGCGGGCCCGGGTCTATTCAGCATTCGACCGGATGCGCGAACAGATTGACCGCATGGCCAGCCAGGCAGAATTTGGCGGTGGCGGAGAGCATGACGAGATCCTGCAGACTTACAAGATGTTTGCCTATGACGAAGGCTGGTCGCGGCGGATAAATGAAGCCATTGATAGCGGGCTGACAGCAGAAGCGGCAATTGAACGTGTGCAGCAACGTACCCGAATGCGGATGCGGCAGATTGACGACCCCCTGCTCGCTGATCGCATGCACGATCTGGAGGACCTGTCCAACCGTTTGCTGCGTATCGTCTCTGGGCAGATGAGCACGGCGGCGCAATTGGGACTGAAGCAGGATTCGATCCTAGTGGCGCGCAATCTGGGTCCAGCTGAATTGCTGGAATATGACAAGCGCCGCTTGCGCGGCGTGGTGCTGGGTGAGGGATCGCTGACGGCGCATGTCACCATTGTTGCCCGTGCGATGGGTGTCCCGGTGCTTGGCCGCGTGTCTCGGATTCTTCAGACAATAAGCGAGGGCGATATGCTCTTGCTCAATGTCGATGAGAAAAGCGTCATCGTCCGCCCATCCCCTGCGGTGCAAGAAGCCTTTTCCGCGGATTTGGCCGAAGGGCAGCGCAAAAAGGCGCGCTATGCCGCACTCCGCGACGAAGAGCCGGTGACCAAGGATGGCAAACGGATCAGTCTGATGGTCAATGCAGGGTTGCGGGACGATGTATCGGCGGTCGCCCTTAGCGGCGCGGACGGCATAGGTCTGTTCCGCACCGAGTTTCAGTTTCTGATTTCTGCTACCTTGCCGCAGCGGGAGCGGCAACAGCGCTTCTACCGCGATGTGCTTGACGCCGCTGGCCCCAAGCCTGTGACTTTTCGCACGCTCGATGTGGGCGGCGACAAGGCATTGCCCTATTTGAAGAACAATGGTCCTGAGGAAGAGAATCCGGCACTGGGCTGGCGCGCGCTGCGCCTTGCGCTGGACCATGACGGATTAATGAAGGCGCAAGCGCGAGCGTTGATTGAGGCGGCAGGCGGGCGGCCATTAAATGTCATGTTCCCCATGGTCTCAGAACCATGGGAGTTTGACCAGGCAAAGGCCTTGTTTGAGGCGCAGCTGACATTTCTGGCCGGTCGCAAAAAGCAATTGCCGTCGCGTATCCGTTATGGGGCAATGCTGGAAGTCCCTGCCCTTGCCGAAACACTGGATATCTTGTTGCCCAAGCTTGATTTTCTTTCCATTGGGACCAACGATCTGACCCAGTTTCTGTTTGCAGCGGACCGGGCTGATCCCAGGCTGGCAGAGCGGTATGACTGGTTGAGTCCAGCCATTTTGCGTTTCATTCGCCGTGTTGTAATTGCCTGCAAGGAACATAAGGTCGACCTTGCCGTGTGCGGCGAAATGGGCGGGCGTACCTTGGAAGCTATGGCCTTGATCGGGATTGGTTTGGAGCGGCTGTCGATCACACCAGCAGCCGTCGGCGCGATCAAGGCAATGGTCCGCTCCATCGACTCGCAATCGATTTCAACGATGATGGACGAATTGCTTGCTTCGCCTCCCGCTAACCTTCGCCTCACGCTGGAAGAATGGGCCAAAAGCCAGGGCGCAGAATATTAGCAAATTCTGGTCAAAAGCTTGGCTGGTGCGCCATATCCCTTGACTTTTCTTCCTTCACGTTCATTCTCTCGCACGGGTCCGGGAGAGGCCCAAAAAATTTGGGTCGCTGGGGTAAAAATGGACGAGGAAGGCGCCGCGTCGGAAGCCGTGGAGAATGAAGAATTCCGTTTTCAGACGGTCGGTGAGCAGCTGCATGCGGCGCGCACAGAACGTGGTCTGACGCTGAACGAAATTGCAGCCCAAACCCGTATTCCAATTCGCCATTTGGAGGCGCTGGAAAAATCTGATTTTGGCGCACTTCCCGGCAGCACTTACTCGCTTGGCTTCGCGAAATCCTATGCCCGTTTTGTCGGGATCGATGCGAACAGCCTTGCGAGCGAATTAAGGGCGGAACTTGCACAGGGCGGGCATGCGGGCTTTGTTCCTGCTACGCCTGACTATGAACCCACTGACCCAAGCCGTGTGCCGCCACGCTGGCTGGCCTGGAGCGCAGCGGCAATCGCTATACTTGCGATCGCGGGTTATTTGTTGTGGCGGAATATGGCCTTTTCCGCCGATGCAACGCCAGCCATTGTTGCTGAAGAGAAAGCTGCGCCAGCTGCTGCGCAAAAGGCGGGCAGCGCAACAGCGCCAACTGTTGCAAACGGTCCTGTTGTGATCACGGCAGCTGATACGGTCTGGATCAAGATTTACGATGCCGACAATAAGCGGTTGTTTGAAAACGAAATGAAGGCAGGGGACAGTTACACGGTGCCCGCCGACGCCAATAATCCCATGATTGTCACTGGCCGCCCCCAACATTTGAAGATTACCGTTGCTGGCAAAGCCGTTGCACCGCTGGGTGAGCCAGATCGGACTGTGGCCGATGTTGGTGTGAGCGCAGCAGCCTTGCTGGGAAGACAGGCGGGTGTTGATAACCCGACGACGCCCGCCTCAGCGCAACAATAGCTCTATTATCGCGCCATCTATCTACAACTAATTGCATTTACGGCAGGCAAGAGGCTTTATCCGCCATGGCCAGTGGGTTATGTGCTGCTGCCAAGATTGGTTGCTGTTCGGGGAGAGTTTAGATGAAATTGCCTGCCTTGTTCGCGAGCATGGCTTTGCTTGTCCTGTCGGCCCCTGCCATTTCGCAGGATGCCAATGTGGAAGGGCGCGTCACCAAGCTTGAAAAAGAGATGAAGGCGGTCCAGCGCAAGGTATTCCCCGACGGGGCGGGCAAGTTTTTTGAACCTGAGATCAAGCCCGAAGACCCCGTCAAAGAACCATCCAAATCGGCCTCAGGCAGCGAAGTGACTGACCTGATTGCCCGTGTCGATGCGCTGGAAAGCCAGCTTGCCGCACTGACTGGACAGGTTGAGCAACAGGGCAATGTGCAGAAATCGATGGAAGCGCGTCTTAAGGCGCTTGAAGCCAAGATGAAGGCGGCGGAAATGGCCGAAGCACAGGAACTGCCGCCACCGCCAGAGGCCAAGCCTGTTGCACCGACGCCTAAGCCGGTTACCGTAACACCGCAACCCGCCACCACTAAGCCAGCGCCGACGGCAGCGTCCTCCTCTCGCGCCGCAGCAGTCGCCAAGATCGAGAAGCCGAAAACCGGCGACGCTTTCGAGGATAGCTACAATTATGGCTATCGGTTGTGGGAAGCCAAATTCTATCCTGAAGCGCAAGTGCAGCTGGAAGATACGGTCAAGAAATTCCCCACCCACAAA
>CAYVQO010000049.1:9773-14414 GCA_964452835.1 uncultured Sphingorhabdus sp.
CCCCGCGTGACCGAAGCGCGTAAAAAGGCCAAGTGCAAATAAAGCTGCCGACTGGCGACGCGGTTAACGCGTTTAGCGATGCCATTGAACGACTGACTGGCAGTCATGGGCGAGTCCTGCTCGCCGTTTCAGGAGGCCCTGATAGTCTTGCGATGCTGTTGCTTGCCACATCGGCCTGTCCGGAACGCGTTGTCGCCGCAACTGTCGATCATCAACTGCGGCCAGCGGCAGCCGATGAAGCCAAATTTGTCGGGGGTGTTTGCGCCAGCCTCAGCATTTCTCACACTATCTTGAGGCCTGATATTGCGATTGCCGGCAATATCCAGGCAAAAGCCCGGGAAGCGCGATATGCCTTGCTTGGCGCGCATGCCGAAATCACAGGTTGCAGTTGGATTGCAACCGCCCACCACGCTGACGACCAGCTGGAAACCATTTTGATGCGCGTCGCACGGGGCAGCGGGATCGACGGCCTATCAGCCATTCGTGAGCAGAATGCGCGCATTATCCGCCCGCTGCTGGGCTATATCAAGGAGCAGTTGGAACAGATCTGCGAAGCAGCAACCCTTGTCCCAGTGCGCGATCCAAGCAATGACGATGCAGATTTTGATCGTGTTGCCATGCGGAAATGGCTTGCGGAAACGCCTCATCCCTTTGATCCACTGCGCGCTGTTCGCAGCGCCGCGTCGTTTGAGGAGGCCGTGCAGGCGATTGACTGGATGGCCGACAATCTGGTCAACACGCATTTTGAAATCACACGAGACAGCGTCAAAATAAACCCCGCCGATTTGCCAGACACAATCAAGAGGCGGCTCGTTTTGCGTGCGTTGCGACAGATCGAACCGTATATAGCCCCGCGCGGCGAGGCAATGGATCGGTTGCTTCTGGCTCTTGCAAAAGGCCAGCGGATGACGCTTGGATCAATTTTGTGCGAGGGGGGCGAGAGCTGGTCCTTTTCGTCTGCACCCCCGCGCCGGAATTGAGCGATTCAGCTGCTATTAAATCGCTGCGCATTATTGCCATTCTCCCAATCTATCCTACATGGCATAAGAGACATTAACCTGTAGCTGGCAGAGTAACCGATATGAACGACGAAGAAGGCCCAAAGGGCGGCAATCTGGCCCGTAACCTGATGATATGGACAGGCATTATGGTAGCCTTGCTGTTGGTCGTGTCGATCTTCAGCGGCACTTCTGCCGATGGCGCAAAAGCCATGAGCTATTCCGCCTTCCGCGAAAAGGTTGAAGCGGGCGAAGTAAAATCCGTGTCGATTGGGCCTGAGCGCATTACCGGCGAACTTACCGGCGGTGAAAAATTCTCAACGGTGCCGGTGCAAAATGACAGCAGCCTGCAACCGCTGCTGGATGAAAAAGGCGTCGAATATCAGGGCCAGGTTGAGGAACAGCCCAGTGTCTGGCTGATTCTGCTTTATCAGGCCCTCCCCTTCCTGCTCATTCTCGGCATCGCCTTCTTTGTGCTGCGCCAAATGCAGAAAGGCGGCGGCGCTGGTGGTGCCATGGGCTTTGGTAAGTCCAAGGCGAAGCTGCTGACCGAAAAGCATGGGCGAGTGACCTTTGACGATGTTGCTGGCATCGATGAAGCACGTGAAGAGCTTCAGGAAATTGTCGAGTTTCTGAAAGACCCGCACAAGTTCAGCCGTCTGGGCGGCAAAATCCCCAAAGGCGCGCTGCTCGTTGGTTCGCCCGGTACAGGCAAAACTTTGCTTGCCCGCGCCATTGCAGGTGAGGCAGGCGTGCCTTTCTTCTCCATTTCAGGCTCTGACTTTGTTGAGATGTTTGTCGGCGTCGGCGCCAGCCGCGTGCGCGATATGTTTGATCAGGCAAAGAAAAATGCCCCTTGCATTGTCTTTATTGACGAAATCGACGCCGTCGGTCGCAGCCGCGGCGCGGGGCTTGGCAATCAGAATGATGAGCGTGAGCAGACGCTGAACCAGTTGCTGGTCGAAATGGACGGCTTTGAAGCGAATGAAGGCATCATCATTGTTGCCGCCACCAACCGCCCTGACGTGCTTGATCCCGCATTGCTGCGGCCTGGCCGCTTCGACCGGCAGGTAGTGGTACCGCGCCCTGACATTGAAGGCCGCGTCAAGATTTTGGAAGTCCATATGCGGAAGGTTCCGCTTGCCCCTGATGTCGACCCCCGAGTCATCGCGCGCGGCACGCCGGGCTTCTCGGGTGCTGATCTGGCAAATCTTGTCAACGAAGCTGCACTTCTTGCTGCACGGCGCGGCAAGCGGCTGGTGGCCAATCAGGAGTTTGAGGACGCCAAAGACAAGGTGATGATGGGCACAGAGCGCAAGTCCATGGTGATGACCGAGGAAGAAAAGCGCATGACGGCCTATCATGAGGCCGGTCACGCCATCGTCGCTATCCATGAGCCAGCGTCCGACCCGATCCACAAGGCAACCATCATCCCCCGTGGTCGCGCACTCGGCATGGTGATGCGGCTGCCCGAACGGGACAATTACAGCTATCACCGTGACAAAATGCACGCCAACCTTGCCGTCAGCATGGGCGGTCGCGTTGCCGAAGAGCTGGTCTTTGGCCATGACAAGGTCAGCAGCGGCGCATCAGGCGACATTCAATATGCAACCAGCCTTGCACGCGACATGGTGACGCAATGGGGCATGTCGCCCGAAATGGGTCCGCTGCAATATGAGGAGCGGCAGGATGGCTATCTTGGCTATGGCTATTCGCAGCGCACGGCCATGTCTGATGAGACAGCGAAGAAAATCGACGCTGAAATAAGGAAGCTGGTCGAAGGCGGTCATGCCAAGGCCACTGCACTCCTTAAAAAGCATCGCAAGCAGCTGAACCTCCTTGCCGAAGCCTTGCTGGAATTTGAAACGCTTTCAGGCGACGAAATCAAGCAGTTGCTTGCCACAGGCAAGTTTGAGCGCGATACGACAAAGACTTTGCAGCCTGCCAACGTGCCTGTAGTCGGCACCGCCATCCCCAAGGCTGGTCGCGGCAAGCGGGCAGGCGTTGGCGATGCCAAGCCGCAAGGAGCGTGAACCCCTGAATCTCTTCGCCTGACATGCCCATTTATTGTGATGAATCGGGCGGTGTCGGGCGTGGAGTCATGACCCTGGCGGCCGTTGAAATAAGCGCCGAAGCGGCGGACGCGCTGCTCAGCCGCTTCCGTGCCGTAACAGGCTATGTTGGAGAGCTGAAAGGCAGCCGCATTGATCTGGCCGAGCGGGCTTTGGTCATTGAACTGTTCAAGGACAGCGGTGCCAAAGCCACAGTCGGCATTGCCATATCCGCCCTGCGTCCCGATCCGCAGGAGGACCGGGGCGATCATGATGTTGCCGTCTATGCCGCGCTGCTGAATGACGTGCTGACCCAGATGCTGCCGGACAGCCTCAGCTGCGAAAACGTGGTCATTGATGATGGCCGCTATGGGCCTGCGATATTGTCCGCCATCCGGGAAGACATAGGCAAACTGGTCGGACCGTGTGGCACCGCGCAACTGGAATTGAGCCATCGGCTAGCCGGGTTGCAGATTGCCGATGTAATAGCCAATTGCTTCTTTAATCGCGCTCTGGTGAATGAACGGCAGGGGCGGATGGCAAGCATCGTCGCGCCCTTGCTGGAAAACGGGCAGATTTCAATGCGGCTTTTAGCCAGTGACACCCAAGGTGACGATCAGGGTCACAAATAACGTCAACGCAGTCAGCGCAAACATCGACAACAGACACATCCGCCAAAAGGCCCCAAAGCGGGATGTTTGATAGGCATGGTGGATATGACGGTACATATGGATGGGCGGCGCAAAAACGAGCGCAAGCCCGCCAATTGCCTCGGTCGCGGGGAAATGGATCAATATGGCCGCGATTACCGCAAGCAGCATCATGAAGGTCAACGAATAGGTGACGAACACAGCATGATCGAAAATCTTGAACCGCCGCCGCCAGAAAAACATCAGCCAGACGAACGGCACGGAGATTGGGATCAAAGCCCAGCTGAACTTATAGGCGTTGGACTGCACCTTATAGAATAGCAGCTGCGGGTTTTGTGCGGCCCGTTTCACTGCCGCGTTCAGCTGAGCCGCACCCGGAAAATTCAGGTCGGTAAAGGTCCAGTCGCCCTGCGACAAATTGCCCGCTGCCAGCGTGCTTGCTGTTTTTTCGGCCAGCGAAAGCGCCAAGCGCTCCCCCTCTAACTGCTCTTCGATCGCAGCCGTTGGTTTGCCAGCCGCCTTTGCTGCGGCCAACTGCCCTTCAAGCCGGGAGATTTCGGTTGAAAGCCTGCTGCGCTCCAGCTCCATCTTGCGCTTAACCATATCGGCACGACGGACTTCCTTACCGCGCCCTTCGTCCAGCGCCTGCAAGTCCCGCCGGTGACGGGCGATTTCGCCATCCATCCATTCATAGCCCGCCCGCTTGTCGGCAATTGCCCCCTTCTTGTCGGCCTCAAGCTCTGCAATATCATCCAAAATCCGTTTTCGATCAGACTGATATTCCTGTTCAGCATCATTGGCGGCGAGCACCGGATTCACCGAATCCCCACTCGGCAGAATTGAGTTGAAAACTGCAAAGGTCAAAAACACGGTGAACAGAAACAGCGCAAGGGGTGAGACAAATTTCGCCCTTTCGCCATGCACATAGCGGCGCGTTAGCTC
>CAYVQO010000050.1:0-13988 GCA_964452835.1 uncultured Sphingorhabdus sp.
ACACGCCAGCGCCCGACCATTGCCCGGTCACCAGCATTGCTGCGCCAATCATCGCTGGCACGCCGGTGGTGTAGCTCACCGCCTGATTGCCAGTCTCGGCATAGGCATCCTCATGGTCGCAAATATTGTAGATGTAGAGCGTCTTTTCCTTGCCATCCTTGCCAAGGCCAGTGGCGATGCAGCCGATATTGGTCTTGCCCTTTGTCGTCGGCCCCAGCGAGGCGGGTTCGGGCAGCACCGCTTTCAGGAATTGCAGCGGAATGATCTCCACGCCCTGATAGATTACCGGGTCGATCCGTGTCATCCCAACATTCTGCAGCACGGTCAGGTGCTTGATATATTCGTCGCCAAAGGTCATCCAGAACCGGATACGTTTGATTTCCGGTAGATGCGTTTTCAGGCTCTCGATTTCCTCATGATACATCAGGTACATGTTCTTTGGGCCGACCGCCTCGAAATCGAATTGTTGTTTCACCGACATGGGCGGGGTTTCCACCCAGTCGCCATTTTCCCAGTGCCGCGCGACTGCGGTCACTTCGCGGATATTGATTTCGGGGTTGAAGTTGGTGGCAAAGGCCTGGCCATGATCGCCACCATTGCAATCGAGGATGTCGAGCGTATCGATCCGGTCAAAGTGATGCTTCTTCAGCCATGTGGCGAACACGCTGGTCACGCCGGGGTCGAAGCCTGAGCCGAGCAGCGCGGTCAGCCCTGCCTCCTTGAAGCGATCCTGATAGGCCCATTGCCAATGATATTCGAACTTGGCTTCGTCGATCGGCTCGTAGTTCGCGGTGTCCATATAATGGACGCCAGCGGCGAGGCAGGCCTCCATGATGTTGAGATCCTGATAGGGGAGTGCGAGGTTTACAACCAGTTCCGGCTTTATCTGGTTGAGCAGCGCCGTGGTGGCCGCGACATCATCCGCATCCAGCGCATAGGTATCGATATCGACGCCGGTGCGCTGTTTCACTGACGCGGCAATGGCATCGCATTTGCTCTTGGTGCGGCTCGCAAGGCTGATGTGCGAAAAAATGTCCGGGTTCATCGCCATTTTGTGGACAGCCACCGAACCGACGCCGCCTGCACCGATCACCAACACCTTGCTCATTCTTGCGTTCCTCTTATCAGGGATTCGATTAGCGGTCGCATATAGAGGGCTTTGATGACAGAACAAGAATTGCTGGACCCCGCACGAAAACCAAGTCGTGACGGCGTGCTGCGCGCAATGGGCAAGATCGCGCAAATTTTGCCGCCTACGCCCTTGCTTCCACTGGAAGTCGACGGGCGGACGCTATGGTGCAAGGCAGAGATGTTGCAGCCCATTGGCTCATTCAAGATCCGCGGTGCATGGCACCGGCTATCGGACCTGACCGAGGACGAGCGTGCGCGCGGCGTGGTGGGCGTATCGAGCGGCAACCATGCGCAGGGCGTGGCCTGGGCGGCAAGGCGACTGGGAATAGCTGCAACCATTGTCATGCCCCAGAACGCGCCCAAGGCGAAGATTGAGGCTACCAAGGCGCTAGGGGCAGATGTGGTCCTTTATCAGCGGCCCGGTCAGGATCGTGATGCCGTTGCGGCGGAGATTGTCGAACGCACTGGCGCAACGCTGGTGCATGCCTTTGCCAATCCCTGGGTTATCGAAGGGCAGGGGACGTTGGGGTTGGAGGCGGAGGCCCAGCTAATCGCACGGGGTGTTGAAGGCCCGTTCCACATCATTGCCTGCTGTGGTGGCGGAGGGATGTCTGCCGGGCTTGGTTTGGCGCTACCCGATGCAAGATTATCAATTGTCGAGCCGGAGGGCTGGGATGACATCATTCGGTCTTTGGAGGCGGGCAAGATCGTTCCCGTGATTGACCAGACCCATCCCACGCCCTGTGATGCCTTGCAGACTCCGCAGACTTTTCCGATCAATTTCGACGCGCTGAGCGGCAGAGTGACGAGTTATGCCAGTGTCACGCCAGCAGAAATATCAGCCGCAATGCGGCTGATATTTGAAAAGCTGCATTTGGTCGCAGAGCCTGGCGGTGCCGCGGCGCTGGCGGCTGTTTTGGCCGGAAAAATCGTGCCAGAAGGCACCGCCATTGTCACATTATCCGGCGGAAACGTTGATCAGGAAATATTTGCCAAAATGGCATTGAAGTCGGTCGAAGGTGGAAGTGTGATGGCATGAACGGCTTATTGGCAGCAATCTCAATTGCCGTTTTGATGGTGCAGCCAGCGCCAGCCATGGAAAAATCACCAATACAGATTTTTCATGATGCGCGTGCGGCGGATCTGGCGGATGACAATGAAAAAGCCAGACTCCTGTATGCGCAGGCGTGTGACCAGGCGGTTCCAGAGGCATGCAATAATCTGGCGGTCATGCACAATTTGGGCAAGGGTGGTCCTGCCGATAAGGTTGAGGCCCGAAAGCTCTATCAACGCGCATGCGATGGCGGCTTCGGGATGTCCTGCAGCAATCTGGGCAACAATATTGAACTGGGCGAAGGCGGGCACCGTGACGTGGCTGAAGCGCTTATATGGTACAAAAAATCCTGCGAGATGGGCTATGCTGGAGGCTGCAGCAATTCAGCCATTTTGTTGGCCCGAAGCGATGAGGGGAAAAACAAGCCCGAACTGGTCCAGCATTATTACGCGCTTGCCTGCGAAGGCGACAATGTGAGCGGCTGCGTAAATCTGGGCGTGATGCACGAAAAGGGCGAAGGCGGCGAGGTGAATTATGAGGCCGCAAAGCAAGCCTATGCCCGCGCTTGTGCCTTGAATGGTGCGCTTGGTTGCTACAATCTTGGTCGGATGTATCGCTATGGGATCGGGCAAGAAGTCGATGAAGATCGCGCCAAACGGGCTTATCGGAAAGGGTGTGATCTAGGGGATCGCGACGCGTGCAAAATGCTGTAATTTGGGTAGCGGTTTGCAAAATCGGACGAGAGCCTCGGCATCCGACCGCCCATTCTGAGCGGTGGTTCATTTAAGTTTAGCCGAAATAGTGGTAAATCAAAATGATCGTGGTCAAACTGATCACCAAACAGAACAGCACCCAGATCCATGCCAATATCGGATAACGATCCTTTGTCTTATCAAAGGCCCAGCCGAAAATAAGGTCGTAGAGAAAAGTGAGGAGATCGACGAAAAGGCTCACGCCGCTTCAGCCAGTCTCAACTCCATCCGATCCCAAATCTCGACCAGCGCATCGGTCAGCTCGCGCATCATCGCCTCGGTATGCTGCGGCCCAGGGGTGAAGCGCAGCCGTTCTGTGCCGCGGGGGACGGTGGGGTAGTTAATCGGCTGCACATAGGCACCATATTCGGCGAGCAGGATGTCGCTGATCTTCTTGGCCTTCACCGGATCGCCCACCATCAGCGGGACGATATGGGTTTCGCTGAGCATCACCGGCAGGCCCGCTTCGCTCATCAACTGCTTCAAACGGGCGGCATTGGCCTGTTGCGCGGCGCGCTCTTCGCCAGATGCTTTGAGGTGCTTTACAGCAGCCAGCACACCTGCAACCAGGACCGGAGACAGGCTGGTGGTAAAAATGAACCCCGGTGCATAGCTGCGGATCACATCAATGATCTTTTGCTCCGCCGCGATATAGCCACCCATCACGCCAAAGGCCTTGCCCAGCGTGCCTTCAATGATCGTCACCCGGTCGGCGATTGCATCACGCTCGGTGATCCCGCCGCCATGATCGCCATACATTCCCACGGCATGCACTTCATCGCAATAGGTGAGCGCGTTATATTTATCAGCCAAATCGCAAATCGCGGCAATCGGCGCGACATCACCGTCCATCGAATAGACGCTTTCAAAAGCGATCAGCTTGGGGGCATCGGGGTCGTCGGCGACCAGAAGCTCCTCCAGATGCGCGAGATCATTATGCCGCCACACGCGCTTTTCACAGCCCGAATTGCGGATGCCTGCGATCATGCTCGCATGGTTCAGCTCGTCTGAATAGATGATGCAGCCGGGCAAGATTTTGGCGAGCGTCGACAGTGTCGCCTCGTTCGAGACATAGCCGCTGGTGAACAGCAGTGCGCCCGATTTGCCATGCAGGTCGGCCAGTTCGGCCTCCAGCTCAACATGATAATGCGTGTTGCCGCCAATGTTCCGCGTTCCGCCGCTGCCTGCTCCGACATCGTGCAGCGCCTCTTCCATGGCCGCAATCACCTTGGGATGCTGGCCCATGCAGAGATAGTCATTCGAGCACCAGACCGTGATCGGCTTCGGCCCGTTATGCCCGGCAAAGCAACGCGCATTGGGGAATTTACCCTTGTTGCGCAATATGTCGATAAAGACGCGGTAGCGGCCTTCGGCATGCAGCCGGTCTATCGCTTTGTCAAAAATCTGATCATAATTCATGGACGTCTTAGCCCCGTGATTTTCCGCCCCATAGGCGGGGCTTAATGCAAAATCCAGCGCAAATGACTCGCAAATATTCGATCACACTGACATGATCTTGGCCAAACCAAACCTTGCCAGCGACGGGCGATAGGGATCGACATCCATTGCTTCGCCAGTTGTCAGAAAAATGCCTGCTGGTGGTTCCTCGGGCCAGACCTGACCATCGGTGAGATGCCGAACACGGCGTGCGATGCCCTCCGATCCATCGACAAAGTGAATGGCGTGGGGATGGCCCAGTTCCTGCGCTGCCAACGCCAGTTCCGCCTGCAGCAGCGGGAAATGCGTGCAACCCAGTACCATGGCGTCGAGTTTTTCTCCGCCGGGCTGGCTAATCAATCCTTGCACAGCATCGCGGATGACCGCTGCATCGGGTTCTTCGCCTCGCAATTTTGCCTCTGCCGCATAGACCAGATCGGGCGCCGCATGGCGCAGCATGGATTTCCCTTGAGCAAATTCTGCCTCCAGTCGGTCCGTATAGGGTTGGCGGATCGTAGCCTTGGTCCCAAGCAGTCCAAAAACGCCAGTACGGGTTGCAATCGAGGCGGGCTTAATAGCCGGCACTGTGCCGACAATCGGCAGGCCCAAGACCGCCCGAACATGGCTCAGGGTAATGACAGAGGCGGTATTGCAGGCAATGATCGCCAGGCGGGGCCGATACCGTTCGGTCAGCAAACCCAACAAAGCGCAAACCCGCGTCGCCACCTCCATCTCACTTTTCTCACCATAAGGAATGCCTGCATAATCGGCAGCGTAAACCAACGGGGCGCAAGGGAGGGCGGCGCGTACCTTGGCCAGCACTGACAGCCCGCCTATGCCGGTATCGAGAAAAAGCAGAGGCTGTGCCGGATCAATCATGCTCGCGCTGATAGTGCGCAACGGGATAACGCACAATCGCCATTGAGCGAAAAGGCCAACTAGGATAAGAGCGGAACAAATCGGGAAAAAGGGGAACGGAATGGCGGGTCTGGATATGCTTTGGGCAGGACTGATCGGCTATGCACTGGGTTCAATACCATTTGGCCTGATCTTGACCGGACTTGGCGGCGCGGGCGATTTGCGCACTATTGGCTCGGGGAATATCGGGGCCACTAATGTCCTGCGTACTGGCCGCAAATGGCTGGCAGCACTGACTTTGATCCTCGACCTGCTGAAAGGTACGGCGGCAGTGCTGATCGTTCGCCATTTCTTCCCCGGTGCTGAGCTGATTGCAGCCGCCGCGGCGTTTTTTGGACATCTTTATCCTGTCTGGCTCGGCTTTAAGGGAGGCAAAGGCGTCGCCACCTATGCAGGCATTTTGTTTGGACTTTTTTGGCCGTTGGGGCTTGCTTATGGGGTGGCTTGGATCGGGATGTTGCTGGTTACCCGCATTTCTTCGGTTGGCGGTTTGGGCGCAGCCGCATTGGCTCCGATATTGGCCTGGGGAGCAGCCCGGCACGAATATGTTCCGGTTCTGCTTGCATGTAGTTTGATCCTGTTCTGGAAACACCGTGACAATATCAAGCGCCTTGCCGCTGGCACAGAACCTAAAGTCGGACAGAAATAGCCAATGTCGGATGATTTTGACCGGCTGCGATTGATCCGCTCACCCAATATCGGCCCCGTCAGCTATCGTCAGTTAATTGTCCGTTTTGGCAGTGCACGCGCTGCACTGGTTGCATTGCCAGATCTGGTAACGCGCGGCGGGGGCCGTTTTCATGCGGCAGATGAAAAGAGCATCGCTGAAGAACTGGCCTATACGCAAAGCCTTGGTGCGCGGCATATATTTTTGGATGATGCTGATTATCCGCCATTATTGGCTGAAGTCGATAATGCACCAGCAGCGATCATTGTGCTCGGCGATCTGGCGCTTGCCCACAGGCCAGTTGTTGCCATGGTTGGCGCGCGCAATGCGTCGGCTGCTGCCTGTCGTTTCGCCCGGCAGTTGGCGCGGGACCTGACAGAGGCTGATACTATTGTGGCCTCTGGACTGGCACGAGGAATAGACACAGCTGCGCATCAAGGCGCGCTTTCCGGGGGAACCATCGGAGTAATCGCAGGCGGCATCGATATTAGCTATCCGCCCGAAAATGCCGATTTGCAGCGTGCGGTTGCCGAGAAGGGGCTGTTGATAGCTGAAATGCCTCCCGGCACTGAGCCACGTGCGCGCCATTTCCCGCACCGTAACCGCATTATAGCCGGGCTGGCATTGGGAACTGTAGTGGTTGAGGCCGTCCCCAAATCAGGCTCGCTGATCACGGCCCGTCTGGCAGGCGAATATGGCCGCGAGGTTATGGCAATTCCGGGTTCCCCGCTCGACCCCAGGGCGCGGGGCTGCAACCAGCTCATTCGTGAAGGGGCAACTTTGGTGCAGGATGCCGCGGACATAGTCGAGCTTGTGCGCCCCATTGATAAGCGGATGGCGCTTAAGCCGGCAAGGGCGGTTCAGCCAGATGCCTTGGACGCCAATGCAAGCGATGTGGAGCGTAATGTTGTGGCCAGCCTGCTTGGAATGAGTTTTGTTCCCGTTGATGAAATTGTTCGCCAATCCGGCCTGTCGGCGCCTTTGGTGCAAACCGTGCTGCTCGAATATGAACTGGCCGGAAGGCTGGAGCGCGGCGCAGGTTCAAAGGTGCGACTGACGGCCTGAAAAACCCGCTTGACGGAAGCCATGCAAACCCTTCAGCCTGTACGCGTACGTGAGAGACTAGGAAAACAGTAAAAATATCATGCAGTTAGTTGTTGTCGAATCACCCGCTAAAGCAAAGACTATCGAGAAATATCTGGGGCCTGGTTATAAGGTTCTGGCATCCTATGGCCATATTCGGGACTTGCCACCCAAGGATGGTTCGGTCGATCCTGACAATGGCTTTGCCATGCTGTGGGATAATTATCCTGACAAAGCCAAGCAGCTAAAGGCCATCGCGGACGAAGCGAAGAAGTCTGATAAGCTGATATTAGCGACTGACCCTGACCGTGAAGGGGAAGCAATCAGCTGGCACGTCCAGGAGGTTTTGCAAAATAAAAAGGCTCTTCCTCAAAAGGTTGAACGCGTAACTTTCAACGCAATCACAAAGGCGGCCGTTACCGAGGCGATGGCACAACCCCGTGCTTTGGACAGCGACCTGATTGATGCCTATCGCGCTCGACGGGCTTTGGACTATTTGGTTGGCTTTACGCTTTCTCCAGTGCTGTGGCGCAAGCTGCCAGGGGCGAAGTCAGCAGGGCGTGTGCAGTCTGTGGCTCTTCGTCTAATTGTTGAACGCGAGCGAGAGATTGAAGCATTCCGTGCGCAGGAATATTGGTCAGTAACAGCCCAAATGGAGCATAAGGGGCAGGGCTTTGAAGCTCGCCTGATCCGTTACAAGGGCGAAAAGCTCGAAAAGCTATCCATTGGCAATGAGGGTGACGCCGAGGCGGCGCGTTCTGCGGTTGAGGCGGCGCATTTCACTGTTGATAGCGTGGAAACCAAGCCAGTTACGCGCAACCCGCAGCCTCCTTTTACGACCTCTACCTTGCAGCAGGAAGCGGCGCGCAAGCTTGGTTTTTCTGCCAGCCATACCATGCGCATTGCGCAGAATCTGTACGAGGACGGCGCAATCACCTATATGCGGACTGATGGCGTGCAAATGGATAGCAGCGCCATTTCAGCTGCACGTGCGGCAATCGCCAGCCGCTATGATGCCGGCTACGTCCCCGATAAGCCGCGCCAATATCAAACCAAGGCGAAAAATGCGCAAGAAGCGCATGAAGCCATTCGGCCCACTGATTTTAGCCGGGAACGGGCAGGCTCTGGCGATCATGGCAAATTATACGAACTGATCTACAAACGGGCGCTGGCAAGCCAGATGGCGTCCGCAAGAATGGAAAGAACGACGGTCGATCTGGTCGATGGCACAGGCCAGCATAGCCTACGTGCGACCGGGCAAGTCATCAAATTCCCAGGTTTCCTTGCGCTTTATGAAGAAGGCATCGACGACAAGGATGATGACAATGGTGCCTTACTTCCGCCGTTAAGCAACGGTGATGTACCCGCCAAAACCAAAGTCGAAAAGACGCAGCATTTCACACAGCCGCCACCACGGTTTTCAGAAGCGACTTTGGTAAAGCGGCTGGAGGAATTGGGCATTGGCCGTCCCTCAACCTACGCGTCGATCATTCAGGTGCTGAAGGACCGTGCCTATGTGCGGATTGAAAAAAACCGTTTCTTTGCAGAAGAATCAGGGCGGCTTCTAACAGCTTTTCTCGAACGCTTTTTCGATCGCTACGTCGCTTATGATTTCACAGCGGGCCTTGAAGGGCAGCTGGATGAAATCAGCGATGGTGCAGCAGAGTGGCAGAAGGTGCTGGAAGCCTTTTGGCGCGATTTCAAGCCAAAGACCGCTGAGGTGATGGATCAAAAGCCATCGGATATTACTGCTGAACTCGACAAGTTTTTGGCGCCCTATCTGTTCCCCGAACGCGATGACGGTACTGACCCCCGCCAATGCCCCAAATGCGGCGATGGCAAGCTAGCATTGCGCGGCGGTCGTTTTGGCGCATTTGTCGCTTGTTCCAACTATCCTGAATGCAAATTCACGCGCAAATTCGCGCAGCCAGGTGGCGAAAGCGGTGGCGATAGTGGCCCTGAAGCATTGGGTAAGCACCCCGAGACCGGGCTTGAAGTAACCCGTAAATCAGGGCGATTTGGCCCTTATGTCGAAATGGGTGAGGGCAAAGAAGCAGCCCGCGCCTCCATCCCCAAGGATGTTCCATCCGACGAGTTCGGACTGGAATGGGCCGTCAGGCTGCTGTCCTTGCCCCGCACCGTCGGCACGCACCCGGAAAGCGGTGAACCGGTCACTGCCAGTATTGGCCGCTACGGCCCCTATTTGGCGCATCAGGGCAAATATGCCCGACTGCAATCGACTGCAGAGGTTTTTGAAACCGGCATGAATGCGGCTGTCGTCAAACTTGCTGAAGCTGCGGCGAATGGCGGCCGCCCGGCTCGCGGGGCGAAGCAGGAGCCTTTGAAAATACTCGGCAATCACCCTCGCACCGAAGCCGAAATCAAGCTTATGGACGGACGCTACGGCGCCTATGTCACTGATGGCACAACCAATGCAACGCTGCCAAAGAGCATTGCGCCCGACGCGCTGACGCTGGAGGAAGCGGCACAGCTGATTGATGATCGTGCCGCGAAAGGCCCAGCCAAGAGCAAACCAAAGCGCAAAGCTCCGGCAAAAAAGGCGAAAAAGAAATAGGGATGCGGCGCTTCTTCGCCCTGTTACTCATGTTCGCTCAGCCGGTAGGCGCGGTTGAGCTGCCGTGGCAGGCAGTCGACAAATCCGAAATTGCGTCAATAACGGACGATGATCTTGACCGGCATGCGTCCGACCCTGCTTTTCTTGATGGCCTTTCAGTTAGCCAGACCCGCTTTTCTGAAAATGGTTTCGACTGGCACATTCTTAAATTCTCTAACGTCCAGCAGCCGGTTGGTCCGCTATGGGCGGTACCGCATGATGATGAAAATGCTGCTTTTGAAGCGGCAATTGCTGCAGTCAAATCCTATGGCGGTACTGTTATAGCTGTGAATTCGGGCGCTGGCAGCAGCCGCTTTCAATCCGGAAACGGAACTTGCGGGGGTCGTCCTGCTATTGTTACCCGCTGCGATCCCAACCGTAATTTCTCCGCCGCGACACCTCTTTATACCGCGGCTTATGTCTCAGAATTGCATCCGGGCCAACCTATCATAGCTCTGCATACAAACAGCCCCGGTTTTGGCGCAGGCAAGGGCAATATCACAATTCTTGATTCTGCGGCGGCTGCACGCGGGCTGGTGCGCCCGCGGCAAGGTGGATTTTTTGGAATGAATCCGCCTGCTGCACTGAATGATCCTGATACTTATGCCATACTACCCTATCGTGGCCCGAAAGTGCCAATCGTCGATAGCACGTGCCGCGAGGCGCTGATCGCAGCGGGCGTGCATGTTTGGCACGAACATGTCGGGCGAAGCGATGGCTCGCTATCCAACTATGTCACGCTTTCAATGCCCGGAATATCCTATGTGAATATGGAGAGCAGGCGAGAGGCGGATCTATCGATTGCGGCTGAACGGCATCGCCTGATGATAGCGGCCTATCAGCTTGGCTGTACGGGATCAGGGAACTAGCCAGCTTCCCTGCCAGTCTTGGCATCCTGCGTTCCACTGCCACCGCGCCCGACGGTGGCCGCTATTGGCGAGATAAAGCCATTCGATGCTATCAAAGCGGACAAGCAATACAGCAAAGTTGATGCGGGCTGAAGCTACGTCTTCATCTGCCGGTTGCTTGCCCTCAATCCAGCTGGGCAGTCCCGAAGTTGGCTGGCCCACCTCTACACCAGGGCCAGCCTCCGCCATATAGCAACGCCGCGCAAAAAGCGTTGAGCTTGCCCATGCGGAATCGGCAATTGTGCCAGCCGTTTCGATTTGGCCGATACCATGCAGTCTGATCTGGGCCTTTGCTTCGGGTACGTAGAAAAGAACGGACATCAGTTGGGCATCAGCCTCGTTGATCTTGGCAGAGCGGGCATCGGTGTGAAAACGCAATGTTCGAGATGTCCAATCGACATTGCGAAGGATCATGACACGTTGTGACGGCGCGCCCCGCTGATCAATCGTTGCGACAACCGGCGCATGCGAGGTGCTTTTTCGATCTTTTGCTCCTACCTCGATCAACCGTCTGGCTTCCGCCAGGCTCTGACCAAGATCGTTATAAAATGGCGCAACCGCCTCAGTCTCGATCATCGCACAGTCACATCAACGATGAATCATAGACTAGCCCGACGCTCACCCCGGCCCGGTCAACCGCCTCAAGCGCAGTCAATCCGATATAGCATTCAATGCCGCAATTATTCCCAGCTTCACCGCGCAAAGCGGTGATAAAATAGCGGTCCTGTGCGGGGCGGCACTTCTGGTTGGCCAGCTGCCCTTTTAGTTTGGCATTAAAGGATTTTGTCGGAAGATCCTCCATCCCGGACATGCTGCTAACGATTGCCGCGGCTTGGCCAGCGGTTTCGCATCGATAGAAAATCAGCGTTTCGGGATCGTTGCCGCGAGCATCGAGCCAGCCATCCGAACTGCGGCCGACCATGAATTGCGCTACTTCGGAACGGGCGTAGCGGTTGTTGCCATCTTCGCTGACAATCCCAACCAGCGGTTTGCCATCTGACCGGTTTACGCCGCGATAAAGGATGTAGCGCTCAGGGCCTTCGGCCAACGCAAATTCAGCCCGCCTGACCACGGATTGAATGACGACGTCTCCATTCCGTTCGGGGCTGTCCTGGCTACACCCTGTTGCCCGCAACCCTTCAAAAAACAGATCTGTATCGGTATTGTAGTTATTTGGCGCAGGCTTCACCTGATGATATTGCGTCAACATCATTTGCGCCGCCTCCACCGATGGGCAAATTACCGTGGATTGGCCGTCCGGGATAATCACATGATCAGGCAGGGGGAGGCTGTTGCTGCCAGCCAGCAGCGCAGTGGCAAGAATTGTCTGAAAGGCCATGGCAATCCCCATTTTCATACCGGTGAAAATACGCCGTTCGCTTCATTCAGCACATGCAGATCACCATCGGCAATGCCGAAATAGGCGCCATGCAGTTTCAATTCACCCCGCACTTCACGCTCGGCGATGAATGGAAAGCTCCGCAAATTGGTCAGACTGACGCGGATAGCGTCCAGTTCCAGCGCACGCTGGGGATCGGCGTGAGACGAAGCCACCACCTGATCACGTGCGCCGCGGATAATGTCTACCCAGTCATCGACAAAACTGCGCCCCGGCAATCCCAAATCGCCGCCATCAAGCGCAGCCTTTATCCCGCCGCACTGGGCATGGCCAAGTATGACAATATGCTTCACGCCCAACCCAAGGACGCCAAATTCAATGGCCGCCGAAACCCCATGCAAGCCGCCGCCCGTCTCATACGGTGGCACCAGATTGGCCACATTGCGCAATGCAAAAACCTGTCCGGGCACGGTATCGAAAATGGTGGCCGGATCCACGCGGCTGTCACAGCAGGAAATTACCATGATTGGCGGCGCCTGCCCCTCACTCGCCAAATGATCATATCGGGCCTTTTGCTCGATATAGCCTTCGCTTCGGAAGCGCCTGTACCCTTCCACCAATGCCGCAAATTCAGGCATCAGAAGCGCTCGCCACGAACCACTTGCACATCGCCGATGGTAAGCAAGAGGCGGTAGCTATCGAGCAATGGCGCTAACGCATCGGTCAATGCAGCAGCCTTGGCCTCTGAAGTAATCATCAATATGATCGTTTTGGCAGCCGCCCCTGTTACATCATCATGCTGCCACGCGCCGTCGCGTCCTCCACCCGCATCGACATGAATCAGGCTCCAGCCAGAAATATCGGCATCGCGTGCATGCTTGATCAGGCGCGGGACCAGCGGTGTATCGACCAATATCTCGATGCGCTTGCGGGTAACGGTTTCAACCATGGTCTATCCTATCATTATCGCCAGCTGGGTGAACAGCGTGATGCCGAAGATGATGTTGAAGGGGAAGGTAATCCCCAGCGACATGGCAAGGTAAATACCGGGGTCTGCCTCTGGCAAGGCCATGCGCATTGCGGCGGGCACAGCAATATAGGAGGCACTTGCCGCCAAAATGCCCAGTGCTGCAGCGGATGCCACATCAAGACCAATCATTGTTCCCGAAACTGTGCCCAGCGCGCCGTTTATCAGCGGGAACAAGATGGCCAGAAAAATCAGCCTGGCGTTCAACTTGCGAGATTGTGTTAGTCTGCGCGCAGCAATTAGCCCCATGTCGAGCAGGAACAGGCACAATACGCCACGAAAACCAGTATCGAATAGCGGCTTCACCGGTTCAAATCCGTCCTTGCCCGCGATCAGGCCAATGACAAACGCGCCGACCAGCAGCACAACCGACGCATTGGCAAACACCTCATGCATCAACCCGCCATTGCCATTTGCCGACGATCCTGCTTGCCCTTTACGCGCCAGCCAGAGGCCGCTGATGATCGCAGGTGTCTCCATCAGTGCGAGTACCGCCACCATATAGCCGGCAGGGGAGAGCCCCTGACCGCCCAAAATCTCTTTCGCGGTCACAAAGGTGACAACACTGACCGAGCCATAATGCGCGGCCACTGCGCCTGCATCGGTGCGGTTGAGGCCGCCCAGACGAGTAAGCAATGCAAAGGCGTAAAAGGGGATCAGGAAACTGAGCGCCAGACCAACCAGCGCCGCTCCGGCAAGCTCTGCCGTAAAGCCTGACTCGGCAACCTCTATCCCGCCCTTCAGGCCAATGGCGGCCATCAGGTAAATCGACATCGCCTTGGCAAAGGCTTCTGGTATGGCAAGGTCTGATTTGATCAGCGCGGCAAAAATGCCCAGCACGAAAAAGAGGATGACCGGTGAAGTCAGTGTATCGACAATCATACTGCACCCTTTCGTCCGCCCGTGCCTTATGGCGCGGTGAAACAGTTGGCAAGCTGGCAAAGCATCGCTATCTGCACGCGCATGAATGATCCCACGCCCGTCATCAGACCGGAACGCGAGCGCAAGCCCGACTGGATCCGTGTGAAGGCCCCGACTTCGCCCGGTTACCACGAAAC